>CAYZFH010000058.1:7309-11089 GCA_964477375.1 uncultured Rhizobiaceae bacterium
AGACGAGGGCGCTGGTCGGCGAATCGGGCTCCGGCAAATCGACCCTTGGTCTGGCGCTGATGGGGCTGGTGCGTCCTTCGGGCGCCAAAATCGTGCAGCGTGGCTCGGTCTCGCTGCGTTTCAAGGACGGCCGGAGGCGCGACGTCATGTCCATCGCCGAGGCCAAGCTGCGGAACGTGCGCGGCAACGAGATCGCGATGATTTTCCAGGAGCCGATGTCGTCGCTGAATCCGGTCTATTCAATCGAATGGCAAATTTGCGAAGCCATCCGCATCCATCAGCGCCTGCCCGAACACGCCGCGCGCAAGGCGGCGGCCGAACTGCTCGGGCAGCTCGGCATTCCGGATCCGGTGAAATGCCTGCGCAGTTTTCCGCATCAGCTTTCCGGCGGCATGCGTCAGCGCGTGATGATCGCCATCGCACTATCGTGCCGCCCCAGCCTCCTGATCGCCGACGAGCCGACGACCGCGCTGGACGTCACCATCCAGGCGCAAATCCTCGACCTGCTGAAGCGCGTGCAGGCCGAAACCGGAATGGCCATGCTGTTCATCACCCACAATCTCGGCGTGGTGGCCGAGATCGCGGAGCGGGTCATGGTCCTCTACGGCGGCCGGATGGTCGAACAGGGCGCGACGCGCGATGTGTTGTCCCAGCCGCGCATGCCTTATACCCAGGCGCTTCTGCGATCGATCCCGCGCCTGGGCGACAGCGAAAGCGGCCGGGACCGTCTCGATGTCATTCCCGGCCAGGTGCCTTCGCCGGAAAACCTGCCGGCGGGCTGCGCCTTCCATCCGCGCTGTACCCACGCGCGGCCTGGCCTGTGCGACGCGGCCGTTCCGCCGATCGAGCGGCTCGATTCCGGTCATATCGTGCGTTGCGCGCGCTGGCGCGAGATCGCGGAGGGGGCAGCGTGACGGAAGCGCTTCTCCAAGTCCGCGATCTGCGCAAATGGTATCCGGTGCGGGGCGGCATCATCCCGCATGCGCGAGGCGCCGTGCGTGCGGTGGATGGCGTCAGCTTCGATATTCAGCCCGGGGAAGTGCTGGGACTGGCCGGAGAATCCGGCTCGGGCAAGACCACCATCGGCCGCTGCGTCCTGCGCCTGATCGAGCCGACGGGCGGATCGGTCCGCTTCCAGGAAAAGGACATTGCTTCGCTGGGGCCGCGCGATCTTCGCCTGTTCCGGCGTTCCGCGCAGATCGTCTTCCAGGATCCGTTCTCGTCGCTCGACCCTCGCATGACGGTCGAACAGATCGTTGTCGAGCCGCTTCGGGTGCAGGGGCTGCTGGCGGATGCCAAGGCGCGGCGTGCCCGCGCCGTCGAGCTTCTGGAGATGGTCGCCCTCTCGACCCAGCATCTCGCGCGCCGCCCACATGAGTTGTCGGGCGGCCAGCGCCAGCGGGTGGGCATTGCGCGCGCCTTGTCCGTCTCGCCGTCCTTCATCGTGGCGGATGAACCCGTGGCGTCGCTGGACGTCTCGATCCAGGCCCAGATCGTCAATCTCCTGAGCGACCTGCGCGCGCGGCTTGGCCTGTCGATGCTGTTCATCTCGCACGACATCGCGGTGATGGAGCATCTGTCGGACCGCATCGCCGTCGTCTATCTGGGCCGCATCATGGAGGTAGCGCCGAAGCGGTCGCTGATCCGAACGCCCAAGCACCCCTATACCGAAGCGCTTCTGTCCGTGGTGCCCGATCCGAATCCGGCCGCGCGGCGCGAGCGCATCATCCTGGAGGGCGATATTCCCAATCCCGCGGCGCCGCCCAGCGGTTGCGTCTTCCGCACGCGCTGCCGGTACGCCTTGCCGGAATGCGCCCAAGCCGTGCCGCCGTTGCGCGCGGTCGGGGCAGACCACCAAACGGCCTGCATCCGGACAGACATCCTCTAGCCCGCCAAATAGGCCGGGCAGGGCGCGTTGACTGCAATTTGGTATACGCTACGATGGTAGGCCAATAGGGTGGCCAAAAGAGCCGATCGAACGGCCCACGCGACAACGAACAGTTGGGGGAGTGCGCACATGGATACGAAGTGGTTCCGGCGGCTTGCCGCCGCGGTCCTGACGCTGGCCGGCATCGCCGTCGCGGCTTCGGACGGAAAGGCCCAGACGCCGCAGCCCGGCGGCACGTTGAACGTGGGCATCTCGTCGGACATGAAGACGCTGGATCCGGTGCAGTCCGTCCAGTTCCCGGAACGCCAGGTCCTTTACCTCATCTTCAACACGCTCGTTAAGTACGGGACCGACTATTCGATCCAGCCCGAACTGGCGGAAAGCTGGGACATCTCACCCGATGGCAAGAAGATCACCTTCAAGCTGCGCCAGGGCGTGAAGTTCCACGACGGAACGCCGTTCAACGCGCAGGCCGTGAAGTGGAACATCGAGCGCCGTCTCGATCCGGCCGTCCAGTCGCCCCAGCGCGAACAGCTCGAGCCGTTGATCGCTTCGGTCGATGCGGTCGATGCCAACACGGTCGCCTTCAATCTGAAGCGGCCTTCTCCGTCGCTGCTGGGCCTCTTGGGTGAACGCCCAGGCTTCATGGTTTCGCCCACCGCGGCGGCCAAGTCCGGCGCCGATTTCGGCAACAGTCCGGTCGGCACCGGTCCTTTTGTCTTCAAGGACTGGACGCGCGGGAGCCAGATCACCCTCGACAAGAATTCCAACTATTGGGAAAAGGGCCTGCCCTATCTCGACAAGATCGTGTTCCGCGATCTGGCCAGTTCGATCGTCGGCATCCAGCGCCTGCAGACGGGCGAGTTGGACTTCGTCAACGAACTGTCGCCGAACGATACCAAGCAGCTCGAGGGCAAGGCGGGGATCAAGCTGTACCCGATCACCGTGGGCCGCTGGTATTCGCTGCAGTGGCGCATGGACAAGCCGCCCTTCGACAATCCCAAGCTGCGCCAGGCGATCCAGCACGGCATCGATCGCAAGCGCATCAACGACATCGTGATGAACGGCAAGGGGACGGTCTCGGATAGTCCGACGCCGAAGGGCTTGTGGTGGCACGACCCCAGCATCAAGGCGCTCGAGTACGATCCTGCTAAAGCCAAGGCACTTCTGGCCGAGGCCGGCTATCCCAACGGCTTCGAGGTCTCGCTGGTTACGCCGCAGATTCCGATCTTCCAGCAGGTCGACCAGTTGGTGCAGGAGCAGCTCGCCCAGATCGGCGTCAAGCTGAAGCTGGACCCGGTGTCGAGCGCGGACTGGTACAACAAGATCGTCGACGGTTCGACGAACTTCTCGCCCGCGCGCTGGACGACCCGTCCCGATCCGGACGGCATCCTCTACATCCTGTTCCACAGCCAGGGTTTCCAGAACACCACCAAGTACAAGAATCCCCGGGTGGACCAGCTTCTGGACGAGGGACGGCAGACCTACGATCAGAACAAGCGCAAACCGCTCTATTTCGAGGCGCAGAAGCTGATCATGGCCGACAACCCGATGCCGCCGCTGTTCTTCTCGGTCGAATACGGCGCGCTGAAGGACAATGTGCAGGGCTTCGAGTGGATTCCCGATCAGATCCCGCGCTTCCGCGAGCTCTGGAAGACGAAATAAGTCCGTTCCCCATAGGCAGCCGGAAATTCCCGTCGCCGATCTGCCGTGTTGCTAAGGCCCCGCAGCGATGCGGGGCCTTTTTTTCCCACATCGCCTTCCGCGTCTGAAAGAATGAGGCCATGGAATACGTCAATCTCGGCCGGTCCAATCTGAAGGTCTCGCGTCTGATCCTGGGCGCCATGGGGTTCGGCGACCCGAGCTGGCGCTCGTGGGTGCTGGAGGCAGAC
>CAYZFH010000058.1:11099-14715 GCA_964477375.1 uncultured Rhizobiaceae bacterium
CAGCCGCGCGATCATGCGCCGGGCGCTCGATCTGGGTATCAACGCCATCGACACCTGCAATTTCTATTCGCTAGGCCGCAGCGAGGAGATCGTCGGCGCGGCGATCAAGGATTTCGTGCGGCGCGAGGACATCGTCATCGCGACCAAGGCCGGCAATCCGATGTGGAAGGCGCCCAATGCCGGCGGCTTCTCACGAAAGCATCTGTTCGAAGCTGTGGAAGCCTCGCTCAAGCGGCTTGGCGTCGACTATATCGATCTCTATCAGACGCATATCTGGAACCCCGCGACCAATCTCGAGGAGATGGTCGATGCGTTCGACGCGCTCGTGCGCTCGGGCAAGATCCTGTATGCCGGCATCACCGACATCCCGTTCTGGCAGTTCGCAACGGCAGAGCTGTTCGCCAAGCACGAAGGACGCGCGCGCTTCGTCTCGGTACAGAATCATTACAATCCGATCTGGCGCGAGGACGAGCGCGACCTGATGCCATTCTGCCGTGCGCAGGGCATCGCGCTCATTTCCTACAGTCCGATGGGGCGCGGTTTCCTGTGCGGGCGCGAGCGGCGCGATCCCAAGACGGGGACCGAGCGCGTCCGTTCCGACGATTACGCGCAGAAGCTCTTCGGTCGCCCTTCCGACGAGGCCGTGGCCGACGCGGTCCTAGCCGTGGCCAAGGCCCGCAACGTGCAGCCCGCACAAGCGACGCTTGCATGGACGCTCTCGCGTCCGGGCATGACGGCACCTGTCTTCGGTGC
The DNA here is from genome assembly GCA_964477375.1 of uncultured Rhizobiaceae bacterium. Lineage (GTDB taxonomy): Bacteria > Pseudomonadota > Alphaproteobacteria > CADEGL01 > CADEGL01 > CADEGL01. The sequence goes on from CAYZFH010000058.1 coordinate 11,853, forward strand.
GACCAAGCCAGAGCATGTCGATGCCGCCATAGCCGCGCTCGACCTCAAGCTCGATCCCTCTGAGATCAAGGCGATCGAAGCGCCTTACGTGCCGCGGCCGGCCTCCGGGCATTCCTAAAAGACTCCGCGCCGCGCCGTTAGCGCCCGCCCATTTGCGGCGAGCTCATCTGCTGCTGATAGCAGTCTTGCTGACCCTGATCCCAACCCTTCTTGTATTCCGGGTCGGAGGTGTATTGGCCGTCGTTCTTATAATAGGCGTCGCCGAAGCCCGGCTTTCCCGCCACGCCCCATCCCGTCCAGCAGCCGTCCTTGTATCCGGACTGGAAGGACGGCGGGCCCGGCGGGGCCCAGCCGGTCATCTTGCTGTCGCAGCCGGCCACGGCGCCGGCAATGAGCGCGCAAGCCATGATTTGACGTGTTCGTTTCATGTGAATCCCGTGCGATGAAAAGCCCTGCATTCTATCACGCTTCGGCCAGCCGGTAGCCTACGCCGGGCTCGGAGAGGATCAGGGCGGCCGTGTCGTCGCCCAGCTTTTGGCGAAGCTGCCGCACATAGACGCGCAGGTATTGCGTATCGTGCAGGTGAGCCGGACCCCACACCTCCTTCAGCAGCATCTGGTGCGTCAGCACGCGGCCCGCGCTGCGCACCAGCAAGCGCAGCAGATCGTATTCCTTGGGCGTGAGCTTCACCTCCGCGCCGCCGACCGTGACGATGCGGCGGCTCAGGTCCACGCTCACCTTTCCCGCGGTGAAGACGGGCGGCGTGCCCTCGCTCCGCAACCGGCGGCGAAGCGCCGCGCGCAGCCGCGCCAGCAGCTCGCCCATGGCGAAGGGTTTGGTGACATAGTCGTCGGCGCCCGCGTCCAGCGCCGCGATCTTCTGTGTCTCCGCGTCGCGCGCGGTCAGCACCACGACCGGCATGGGCGACCATTCGCGCAAGCGCGCCAGCACTTCGGTTCCATCCAGGTCGGGCAGCCCGAGATCGAGCAGCACGGCGTCGGGATTTTCCTTGGCCGCCGCCGCCAGCGCGCGGTTGCCGTCCTCGGCCTCGATCACGTCATAACCCTCGGCCGCCAGCGCCGTGCGCAGCAGGCGCCGGATGGGCGTCTCGTCGTCCACCACCAGGATGCGGGCGGCGGTGCTCACGCGGCCTCGACCTTGGCTTGAGGCGCCGCCTCGACCGGCAGGCGGATGGCGACCGCCGTGCCGCGCCCGTCTGCCACGGGGCTGCGCGCTGCGATGCGCCCGCCATGGGCTTCGACAATGCCGCGGCAAATGGAAAGCCCCAGGCCCGTGCCGGCCGTCTGCCGGTCGCCGCCTTCCAGGCGATAGAACTTGTCGAAGACGCGCTCCAGCTCGGCCGGCGCGATACCGACGCCCTGGTCCACCACTTCGATCACCGCGTCCGCGCCCTCGCGCCGCGCCTCGATCCGCACCGCACTCTGCTCCGGCGCATATTTGGCGACGTTGTCCAGGATGTTGAACAGCACCTGCTGGAACAGGGTGAAGTCGACACGCAGAAGCGGCATGTCCGGCGCGACCGTGACCGAGACGGCGCGCGGACCCAGCCGCGTCTTGGCGCGCGCGACCGCGGCGCCGATCAATTCCGCCGCGTCGATCCAATCGCGGTTGAGCCGCAGCGCGCCGGCCTCCACCCGCGTCATGTCCAGAAGATTGGCCAGGAACCGGTTCAACCGCTCGGTTTCCTCCTCGATGGTGCCGAGCAGCGCCGCGCGCGACTCGGCATCGTGCTTGTCGGCCTGGTCGCGCAGGCTGCCGGCCGCGCCCATGATCGAGGCCAGCGGGGTCTTGAGGTCGTGGCTCAAGGAGGAAAGGAGGGCGGTGCGCAGCTTGTCGGTTTCCGCCAACACACGCGCCTCCGCCATTTCGCGGTCCAGGATCGCGCGTTCGATCGCAACGGCGCCTTGATCCAGCACGGCTTCCAGCAAGCGCTGCTGATCCGTGTCCAGGCTGCTGCGCCCCGCCGCCAGCTCCACGCCCATCACGCCGACGGCGCCCCGGCCGGTCCGCATGGGGAAATAGAGCCGGTCCGCGCCCGGCATGGTCGCGGAGCCGCGCCCGGCGGGCTCGCTCTTCTGGAACGCCCAGTTCGCCGCGGCCCAATCGGCCTCGCCCATTCCGTCATCCGGCGGATAGGCCGCGCGGATGGTCAGACGCTTGTCGTCCGGCAAAAGCAAAACCACTTTCGTGCCGAGCGCAGACGCTGCTTGGTGCACGAGTGCCCACAGAACATCGTCCAGCGCATGGGTCGCCGCCAGCTTGCGGCTGAAATCGTAAAGCGCCGCCATGGTCTTGAAACGCCGCCGCACCGCGCGGTCGCGATCCCGGCTTTGCCCGGCCAGGTTCGAGGTGAAGATGGAGACCGCCAGGAAGGTCACCAGCGCGAGCACGTTACGCGGATCCTGCACGGTGAAGGTGTAAAGCGGCGGCAGGAAAAAGAAGTTGAAGATCGCTGTGGAAAGAAGCGAGGCGAAGATCGAGGGCAGCAACCCATAGCGCAACGCGCTGAACAGGACACTGGCCAAGAACACGGCGGACAATCCGGCCGGATCGAACGCGATCACGGCCTCCAATCCCTTGCCGGCCGCACCGGTCGCCAAGACGGCCAGCGCACTGAAGGCATAAGCCGGCCAACCCGCACCGGCGCGGAAGCGCCGCAGCAGCGGCACGGGCGCCGATGCGCCCGGGTTTTCCGGGGCGGGCACGACATGGATCGCCACGCCGTCGTCCCGGCGCAGCAGCTCGTGAACCAGCGAGCGTTGCAGCAGTTCGCGCCAGCGCGCGCGCTTCGATTTTCCCAGCACGAGTTGGGTGACGTTCTGGTTGCGGATGAAGCGCCGCA
>CAYZFH010000059.1:0-3309 GCA_964477375.1 uncultured Rhizobiaceae bacterium
CGCTGACCGAGGGCAAGAACCGCGAAGTGCGCCGCGTGTGCGAACATTTCGGCCTCAAGGTGAACCGCCTGATCCGCGTCTCCTACGGCCCGTTCCAGTTGGGCGAACTGGAACCCGGCGAAGCGCGCGAGATGCCCGCGCGCGTGCTGCGCGAGCATCTGGGCAGCAAAATCTGGAACGACATTCTTTCGGACCGGAATGCGGATCGTCGCGGGCAAGCATAGAGGCCGCCGCCTGGCCGCCCCCGAAGGCGACGGCGTGCGCCCGACTTCCGATCGCGCGCGCGAAGCTTTGTTCAACGTGCTGGCGCACCGCTCCTTCCGCGCCGACGGCCGGCCCATGCTGGTCGAGGCGCGCGTGCTCGACATCTTCGCCGGCACCGGCGCCATGGGGCTCGAGGCGCTGTCGCGCGGCGCGGCGCGCGCGACCTTCGTCGAACGCGACCGCGCGGCGCTCGCAGCCTTGGAAAAGAATATCGCCGACCTGGGCGAAGCAGCGCGCACAGCGATCCTGCGCAATGACGCCACAGCTCTGCCGAGCGCGAAGGAAGCGGCCAGCTTGGCCTTCCTCGATCCGCCCTATGGCGCGGGTCTGGCCGAGCCCGCGTTGAACGCCCTCGCGAAAGGCGGCTGGCTGGAGGACGGCGCGGTCGTCATCGTGGAAATGGGCAAGCGCGAAGAGATGACGCCGCCCGTGCCATTCACGCCGCTCGACGAGCGCCGCTATGGCGCCGCGCGGTTTGTTCTGTTGCGCTACGGCGCATGACCTTCACCTGACGGAGGCTGCCATGCATTCCCTGCTCGATGAAGCCATGGTGGGCGTGACCGATATTGCCCGCTCGACCAAATTCTATGACGCGGCGCTGGGAGCGTTGGGTTTGGAGCGGCTGCGCGCGAGCGAGCGCTATGTCGGCTATGTCACCAAGGGCAATCCGGCCGGACATCCGCAATTTTGGATCTGCCTGCCCTTCAACAAAGAAGCCGCCACGTCTGGCAACGGAACCCAGATCGGCTTCCGCGCCGCCGACCGCGCATCGGTCGATCGCTTCCATGCCGCGGCCATGGCCCACGGCGGCACGGATGAAGGCAAGCCCGGCCTACGGCCGCATTATCACGAACATTTCTACGGCGCGTACGTGCGGGATCCGGACGGCAACAAGCTGTTGGCCGTCTGCCACGATCCCGCGTGACGGATCAGGTATAGCCGTAAGCCGTCCAGCCGCCGTCCACGGCCATGATCTGGCCGGTGACGTACTTGGCCTGGGGCGAAGCCAGGAACAGCGCCATGTCCGCCATCTCCTGCGGCTCGGCCAGGCGCCCCATCGGCGTGCGCCGCAGGATGGCCTGCTCGTCCACCCGGCCCGCGTTAATGACGTCGCGCAGCATCTTGGTTTCGGTATAGCCGGGCGCGATCGCGTTCACGCGCACGCCATCGGCCGCCCATTCGACGGCCAACGACTTGGTCATCTGAGCAACGCCGGCCTTGGAGACGCAATAGCCGACGCGTGTGGGTCCCGCGACGATGCCCCAGATCGACGACATGTTGATGATCACGCCGGACTTCTGCTTGACCATCCGCCGCCCGGCCTCAACCGCGCAGAGGAAGACGCCGCGCAAATTGACATCCATCGTGCGGTCCCAATCCTCGACGGACATGTCGAGGGTGGGTTTGTTCTGCGACACGCCCGCGTTGTTGACCAGAATGTCGATGCCGCCCCACAGCTCGTCCATCTTTCGGAACATCGCCGCAATGTCCGTCACGGACGTCACCGAACCGCCGATGGATTGCGCATCCAGGTTAGCGCGGCGCAGTTTGGCAGCGGCCTCTTCCGCGCCCTTGCCGTCCAGATCCTGGATCATCACGCGTGCGCCGGCCTTGGCGTAGGTCTCGGCGATGGCCCAGCCGAGACCACGCTGGCTGCCCGTGATGAGAGCGCGCTGTCCTTGCAGAGACGTCATGGATTCCCCCTCGCGCTTAACGGCGGCCGAACAGCCGCTCGATGTCTGAAAGCTTTAGTTCCACATAGGTCGGGCGGCCATGGCTGCACTGGCCGGACAGAGGCGTGGCTTCCATCTGGCGCAGCAGCGCATCCATCTCGGCGCCGCTGAGCCGCCGCCCGGCGCGCACGCTGCCGTGGCACGCCATGGTGCCGCAGACATCGTCGAGCCGGTCGGCCAGCGTCAGCGCTTCGCCCAATTCCGCCAGCTCATCGGCCAAGTCACGCACCAGCCCCTGCACGTTCGTCTCGCCCAGCAATGACGGAACTTCACGCACGACGACGGCGCCGGGACCGAATTTCTCCAGCACCAGACCCAGCTTGCCCAACTCCTCCGCGCGGCCCACCAGACGCTCGACCGCGGGTTCGTCGATCTCGACGACCTCGGGGATCAAGAGTCCCTGCCGCTCGACGCCGCCCGCGCCGAGGGAATTCTTGAGCCGCTCGTGAGTCAGGCGCTCATGCGCGGCATGCTGGTCGACGATGACGATGCCGTCCGCCGTCTGGGCCACGATGTAAGTCTCGTGCAGCTGTGCGCGCGCGACGCCCAAGGGAAGCAACGCACTATCCGCCTGATCGGCCTCGACCACACGGACGGTGGCCGGGCCCACGCCGGGCAGCCTGGCGGGCGATTGGAACTCGGCCACCGCTTCCGCCAAGCCGCGCGGAGGAAGCGAGCCGTAACCGCGCGGCAAGCCATACCCACCACCGTGCGAGGTCATGGGCGCACCGCCCGTGCGGATGGAATCGAGTGTCGCCGCGCCGACCGTGGTGGAGGCGCGGTGCCCGGCGCCGGCCAAGGCATGCTTCAACGCACCGACGATGAGGCCGCGCGCCAGCGCCGAATCGCGGAAGCGCACTTCGGCCTTGGCGGGGTGGACGTTCACGTCCACCTCTTCCGGCGGCACTTCGAGGAACAGCGCCACCATCGGATGCCGGTCGCGCGCCAAGACGTCCTGGTAGGCCGCGCGCACAGCGCCGGTCAGGAGCCGGTCGCGCACGGGCCGTCCGTTGACGAACAGGAACTGCATGCGCGCGGTCGCCCGGTTGAGGGTGGGCAGACCGGCATGGCCGGTCAGGCGCAGCCCTTCACGCTCGGCATCGATGGCCAGCGAATTGTCGGCGAAGTCGCGCCCCATCACGGCGGACAGGCGGCCGCGCCGCGCCTCGAAAAGATCACCAAGCGAGGCCGCCAGCATCAGCGATTGCCGCCCATCGTCCGACAACGAGAACGCGATCTGCGGATGGGCCATGGCCAGCCGCTCGATCGTGTCGAGCGCGTGCATCGATTCCGTTCGCTCGGCCTTGAGGAA
>CAYZFH010000059.1:3409-10555 GCA_964477375.1 uncultured Rhizobiaceae bacterium
CCGCCGCCCTTCAACGCGATCTCGATACGCGTCGCACCGGCGTCGATGGCGTTCTCGACCAATTCCTTGACCGCCGCAGCCGGGCGCTCGATCACCTCGCCGGCGGCGATGCGATTGACGATGGCGTCGGGCAGGCGGCGGATGCTCAAGAAGTCCCTCGTCGGCTTGTGCCGGCGGGGCGAACCCTCACCGGGGCGGGATACGCTGGAGATAGCGGCGGGCCAAGACCTTGCCACGCTCAACGGCGGGTTGGTCGAAGGGATCGACGCCCAAGAGATGGGCCGCGATCGCCGTCTCAAGCATATAGTGCATCATCATCGCACCGAGCGCCCGAGCGTCAAGCACGGGCAGGCGGAACTGGCGCACGGGCCGGCCGCGCTGGACCAGCGTCTTCCAGGTCGAACGCTGCAGCGTGTACATGACGTCGCCCATGGTACGACCGACCAGCCAATCCAGTTCGGCATCCAAGCCCCGATCGGGCGCGATCACCTGGCCCGTGCCGGCGCAATCGACGGTGACGAAGGTGTAAAACTTGTCCGCCGGCCCGGCCAAATAAAGCTGCAGCTGGCTGTGCTGGTCGACCGAGCCCAGCGCGCGGATGGGTGTCGTTCCCTTCCCGTCCTTGCCCAGGCTTTCCGCCCAAAGCTGCCGGAACCAAAGGCCGAAGGGCGCCAACTGATCGCTATAGGGCATCAGCACGGTGGTATGCGCGCCGCGATGCCGGTGGTAGGCGATGTTGAGAGCGGCACCCACAGCCGGATGGCTGTCGGCGGGATTCTTCGCCGCCAGCGTCTGCTCCAGCACGGCGAAGGCACCTTCGCGCGCAGCCACAGCATCCAGCCCGGCGATCATCGCGGGCAGAAGCCCCGTCACCGACAGGCCCGAGAAACGACCGCCCAATTTAGGGTCGTGATCGATGACCGGAATCTTGCGGTGCTCGGCCAGGCGGCGCAGCGGATTGTTGCCCGGCTCGACAATGGCCAGAAAGTGGCGGTTCAAGCGGTCCAGATCGACCGCCTCGCGCATCGCAGCCAGGCAGACCAGGAACTGCGACAGGGTTTCGGTCGTGCGGCCCGATTTCGAAATGACGATGAAGCCCGTGCGGCGCAGATCGAGACCTCGGAACAGCCCGTCGAAGCCGGTCGCGTCCACGTTCTCCATGAAATAAACGCGGGCATTCCCGCTTCGCGCGCCGAAGGCCGACTGAACCAGCGACGTGAGGGTGATGCCGCCGAGGCTGGAGCCGCCCGTGCCCAGGATCACGACCGAATCGAACGCCTCGCGGAAGCGCGCGGCGGCGGCCTCGATCACAGGAAGGTCATCGCGCCGCGCGGGCAGGTTGAGGAACGGGTGATTGCCATCGTCGTGCCACGCCCGCAATTGCTCCAAGGCAGGCCCCGTTTCAGCCAGCACCGGGCGGAATTCCGCTTCGGTCAGGCCCGCGGAGCCAATCGCGGGTGCAAAGCAGTGATCGGTCACATGGCGGTAAGGAAACACGGACATTTCTCAGGGCCTCCGAAGGACTGGAAGGCTAACGCAACCGGCGTCAAAAGGTGTCATTCGATACCGGGTATTTTAACGGCCGATGCGGGCAATCCGGCGGGCTGGCCGACCACGGAAAACGACAGGGCCTTGGCGTCCAAAAGGCGCTTGGCCACGCGTGCGATGTCGGCGCGCGTCACGGCTTCCAGATAGGAATTGCGCTTGTCGATGTAATCGATGCCCAGGTCGTCGAGTTGGATGGAGACGAGCAACCGCGCGATCTTGTCGGTGTTGTCAAACTGCAGGACGTAGGAGCCGGTGAGATAATCCTTGGCCGCCTTCAGCTCCTCCTCCGTGACGCCGCCGGAGGCCAGACGGCTCCATTCCTGGCGAATCAGCGCGATCGATTCGCCCACCCGCGCATTCTGCGTGGCCACGCTGCCCAGGATCAGGGGCGACCAGTCGAGCGGATACAGATAGGTCCCGATGGAATAGGCCAAGCCTTTCTTTTCGCGCACCTCTTGATAGAGGCGCGAGCTGAACGAACCGCCGCCGAGAATGTGGTTCATCACGAAGGCCGTGTAGAAATCCGGATCGTTGCGCTTGAGGCCGGACTTGCCGAACAGCACGACGCTTTGCGGCACCGGGCGTTCGATCACCGCGATGGTGCCGGGGTCGCGCGGTTCGACGATAGGAAGCGCGTAGGGCGCGGCCTTTTCCGGCAAAGCCCCGAACAGACGATCAAGCGCCGGGGCCAACTCGGCGGGCGTGATGTCGCCGACCACGCCGATATACATCGTGTCGCGCGCGAGTCGTCGCCCGACGAAACTCTTGAGGTCGGCTTGATCGATACGCGAAACCGTTTCGATCGTGCCGATCGACGGCCGGCCGTAAGGGTGATCGGGAAACGCGCGGCTCCACCACAGCCGTCCCGCCAGATAATCCGGATCGGCCGCGCTGCGCCGGATACGCGCGAGGATGCCGCTGCGGATGCGCTCGACGGCTTCGGGGTCGAAGCGCGGCTCCGCCATGGCCAGCCGGAACAGATCGAAAGCCGCATCCTTGTTGGCGCTCAGCGTCTTGAGCGAGCCCCCAAATGAGTCGAGTGCGTCGTCGAAGGACAGGCTGATCGACAGGTCTTCCATCCGGCGCTGGAACGCCTGCGCGTCGAGCGGCCCTGCGCCCTCATCCATCAAGGATGCCGTCATGTTGGCCAGGCCCAGTTTGTCGGCCGGATCGAGCGCCGCGCCGCCACGGAAGATGACGCGCAGGGCGATGACCGGAACGCTATGGTCCTCGACCAGCCATGCCTCGACCCCGCCTGGGCTGCGCACGCGATCGATGGGCGGGCCGGCCTGCGCGGGAGCCGCGAACGCGGTGACGGCCAAGAGAAGCAGCGAGAAGAGCGCGCGAAGGGTCATGGCCGCCTCACTTCTTCGCCGCTGGCAGAAGCGTGCCGGTGACGGAGCGTTCGGGACGCAACACCTGCTTGGCCGCCTCCATCACCTGCTGGGGCGTGACCGCGCCGATGCGTTCGGGCCAGGTCTCCACGTCATCGATCGTCCGGCCGAGCGACAGCGCGGCGCCCATGGCGCGCGCACCGGTCTCCAGACTGTCGCGTGCGTAGATGGCCTGGGATTGCAGGCGCGTCTTGGCGCGCTCGACCTCCTCTTGCGTGACGCCGTCGGCCAGGAGCTTGGCAATCTCGGCATCGAGACCGGCTTCGAGCTTCGCCAGATCGACATTCTCCTGTGGCGCAAGCGAAAAGGAGAAGCGCGTCCATTCGATGCCGTTCGCGCTGTAATGGGCGCCGGCGCCGACGGCCAGCTTCTGTTCGACCACAAGCGAGCGGTAGAGCCGGCTGGTGGCGCCGCCACCCAGGATTTCGCTCAGCACTTCCAGCGCATAGACCTCGGGCCGCAACGAGGCGCCGTGGCTTGGCGCCAGATAGGTGCGCGTCAGCGACGGCCGGCGGACCTGTTCGCTTTCCAGCGTCACGCGCCGCGGCGCGATGGGGCGGGGCTCGAGAACGCTCAGGCGCGGCGCCAAAACACGGCGCGGAACCACGCCGTAATATTTCTCGGCCAGCGGCTTCAGCTCATCGATCGTGATGTCGCCCGCCACAACCAGGATGGCATTGTTGGGCGCGTAATGGGTTTTATAGAACTGCATGGCTTCCGCCGCCGTCAGCCGCTTGATCTCCGGCTCCCAGCCGATCACGGGGATGCCGTAGGGATGGTGGAGGAAAAGAACGGCGCGCATCTGTTCGTCCAACTGCGCGCCGGGATCGTTGTCGACGCGTGAACGACGCTCCTCCAACACGACCTGCAGCTCGGGCTTGGCCTGCTCCGGATCGATGGTGAGATTCGCCATGCGGTCCGATTCCAGGCGCATGACCAGTTCCAAATGCTCGCGCGAGACGGTCTGGTGGTAGGCCGTGTAGTCCTGGGTGGTGAAAGCGTTCTCACGCCCGCCGTTGACGGCGACGAGGCGGGAGAATTCGCCCGCCGGCGTGTCGCGCGTGCCCTTGAACATCAGGTGTTCGAGATAATGCGCGACGCCGGACTGCCCCCACGGCTCATCCGCCGCGCCGGCCTTGTACCAGACCATATGGATGACGGCGGGGATGCGGCGGTTCTCGATCAGGACCACCTGCATGCCGTTGGCCAGCGTGAAGGTCTTGGGATTGAAGACGCCCGCGGATGCGTCCGTTGCAACGCCAACCAGGGTCAGCGCGAGGACAGCCAGGACGATGCGGGCGCGTCGGATCACAGCGGCTCCAGCGGACCGGAAAGCGGTCGGGTTTCGGCGAATGCCCGGCTTAGAACAACACGTCGAGCAGGCCGCGGCGCTGCTGGATCACGACGGGCGAGGCATCGGTGACGGGCTTCTGCGAGACCGTGTCACTGCCAGCGGCAGCGGTGGCCTGCGAGCCGTCCTGCCAAGTCAGAAGCTTCTCGACCAGAACGCGCTCGCGGTCGGCGGTGGAGGTGGATTCCGCTTCCACCGTCTGGCGCGTGTTGGCGGGAGGCGCGCCGCCCGCGTTCGCATTTGCCTTGGCGACGAACGCCTGCTCGCCCGGGCTTTGCGTGGCCTGGCTCGGCGCGGCCGCGGTGCCGGCGGGCGCGCCGGGTGTTTGGAAGGTGCGCTGACGCGCGGTCTGCGCGGCGGCGCGCGGGTCTGACCCGGTGGTGCCGGCGACGGGTGGGCGGAGATTGTAGTCGGGCGGCAGGCTGAGGGTCGGGCCCTTGGCGGGCTGGGCGCCGAGCATCTCGTTCTCGTCCGTCTTGCCCTCGATAGCTTCCTGGACGTCCTTGATCGACTGGCACGCCGACAGGAACGTCACCAGCGAGAGCGCGAGGAGAATCGGTCCGACCTTACGCGTCATATGCACCGCTTCTGCCGTTAGGAATCGTATACATAATAATGGGTTAGCGGCGGCGTGCCAACAGGGACTCGACCAGGATCATGATCACGCCGATGCAGATCGCGCTGTCGGCCACGTTGAAGGCGGGCCAATGGCGGTCGAACGCGTGGAAATCCAGGAAGTCCACCACCCCGCCGAACCGCACCCGGTCGATGGCGTTGCCGATCGCGCCGCCGATGATCATGCCAAGCGCCGTGGCGGTCCAACGCTGACCGGCCTTGGCCAGCCAGACCAGCAGCCCCACGGTGATGGCCGTGGCCAGGATCAGAAGCGGCCAGGGCCCGAGGCCCGCCGAATCGAACATGCCGAAGCTGACGCCACGATTCAGGCCCAGCACCAGATTGAAGAACGACGTGACCTCGATGACGCGCGGATCGCGGCCCATGAGGTCGAGCAGCCACCATTTCGACGCTTGATCGAGCGCGACGGTCAGCGCCGCGACCATCAGCCCGAACCGCACCATGGCGAAGGAACCGAACTTCACTCGGCCGCCGCCTGCGAGGGTCCGACCGCGTCGGCGCAGCGGCCACAGATATCTTCGTGTCCCTTGACGGAGCCGACATCGGGCAGCACGCGCCAGCAGCGCTGGCACTTGGAGCCGTCGGCCATCGCCGACACGACGCCCACGCCGGCCACGTCCTCCAGCGCGAAGGCGCCTTCGGGTGCCGGACCCGCGACCAGCTTGGCGCCCGAGGTGATCGCGATCTCCGCGAGATCGAGACCGCGCATGGCCTCGACATAGTCATCGGTCGCATAGACGGTCGGGGCGGCCTGCAGCGATGCGCCGATGCGCTTGTTCTCGCGCTCGAGTTCCAACGCGCCGGTGACGACGCGGCGAAGCGCGCGTACCTTTTTCCATTTCGCGGCCAGGGCGTCATCGCGCCAAGTCTTGGGAATTTCCGGGAACAGGCGCAGATGCACACTCGACGCCTGCTCGCCATGGCGGGCAAGCCACGCCTCTTCCGCCGTGAAGCACATGACAGGCGCGAGCCACGCGGTCAGGCACGAGAACAACTGATCCAGCACCGTGCGCGCGGCGCGGCGCACGACGGCGTCGGGCCGGTCGCAATAGAGCGAGTCCTTGCGCACGTCGAAGTAGAACGCCGACAGATCGACCGCGCAGAACGTGTGCAGCGCCGTGAACAGGGCATTGAAGTCGAAATCGTTAATCGCTTGGCGCACGATGCCGTCGAGTTCCGCCACGCGATGCAGGATCCAGCGCTCCAGTTCCGGCATCTCGGCATGCGGCAGCCGCTCCTCTTCCGAGAAGCCCGCCAGGTTGCCGAGCAGATAGCGCAGCGTGTTGCGCAAGCGGCGATACAGATCGATCTGGTGCTTCAAGATGCCCGGGCCGATACGCAGGTCGTCGCCATAGTCGCTGGCCACCACCCACAGGCGCAGGATCTCGGCGCCGTTCTTGTCGGTCACCTCTTGCGGCGCGACCACGTTGCCGTCCGACTTGGACATCTTGCGGCCCTGCTCGTCGAGCACGAAGCCGTGCGTCAGAACAGCTTCGAACGGCGCACGGTCGCGCGTGCCGCAAGCCTCGAGCAGCGAGGCCTGGAACCAGCCGCGATGCTGGTCCGAACCTTCGAGATAAAGCGAGGCAGGCCACGCCAGATCGGCGCGCTTCTCCAGCACGAAGCTGTGGGTCGAGCCGGCCTCGAACCAGACTTCGACGATGTCCTTCACCTGCTCGAAGTTGGCCGGATCATGGTCGGGCCCGAGGAAGCGCGCAGGGTCCGAAGAGAACCAGCAATCCCCGCCCTCCTTCTCGAATGCCTCGGCGATGCGGTCGAACACGGCCTTGTCGCACAGAAGCTTTCCCGTGCGCCGATCGACGAAGACCGCGATGGGCACGCCCCAGGCGCGCTGGCGCGAGATGCACCAGTCGGGGCGCGTCTCGACCATGGAATGCAGGCGGTTGCGCCCGGTGGGGGGCACGAAGCGGGTGCCCTCGATGGCCTTGAGCGCCTTGGCGCGCAAGCCGTTCGTCTCCATCGAGATGAACCACTGCGCGGTGTTGCGGAAGATGAGCGGCGCCTTCGACCGCCAGGAATGGGGATAGGAGTGTTTCAGCTTGCCGTTCTTCAGCAACATGCCCGCCGCGTCGAGCGCGGCGATCACCGCCGGATTGGCATCGCCCGCCTTGCCGCGGTGGTTGAGCACGGCCTTGCCGGCGAACAGCGGCACATGGTCGAAGTAGCGGCCGTCCGGCCCCACGGTCTGCGGCATCT
>CAYZFH010000059.1:10565-14463 GCA_964477375.1 uncultured Rhizobiaceae bacterium
CAGCTTGCTGTGTGCGACGAGCGCACCGGCTTCCTGCAGCAGCGTGACCACCGCCTTGTCGGCATCGCCCTTCTTGCCTTCGGCGGTCAGCACGCGGCGTCCCTGCATCAGCGGAATATGCGGCAGGAAGAATCCGTCCTCGTCGACCGTGTCGGGCACTTCGAGCCCGTGCGCCTGACCAACGTCGAAGTCCTCGGCGCCATGGCCGGGTGCCGTGTGCACCAAGCCTGTGCCCGCTTCCAGCGTGACATGCCCACCGGGCAAAAGCGGCACGGGGAAATCATAGCCCTTGCCGTGCCACGGATGGCGCGCGACCGCACCGGCAAGCTCAATGCCATTGCCGGACCAGACGCGTGTGGCACGCGTGATGCCCACGGCTGCTTCGAAGGCCGCGTTCAGGTCGGCCGCGATCAGGAAGGTCTCGCCGACCTTGGCCATGCTTTCGGGCGCGACTTCTTCGACGCGATAGACGCCGTATTCGAACGAGTCGCCATACGCGATGGCGCGGTTGCCGGGAATCGTCCAGGGCGTGGTCGTCCAGATGACCGCACTGGCGCCTTTCAGCGCCGGCACCTTCGCTTCGACGATCGGGAAGCGCACGAAGATCGTGGTCGAGACATGGTCGTGGTACTCGACCTCGGCATCGGCCAAGGCGGTCTTCTCCGCGACCGACCACAGGACGGGCCGCGCGCCGCGATAGAGGCCGCCGTTCATGGCGAACTTGGCGATCTCGCGCGCGATCTGCGCCTCGGCGTCGAACGACATCGTCGTATACGGATGCGCCCAATCGCCCATCACGCCCAGGCGTTGGAACTCCTCGGACTGCACCCCGATCCAATGCTGGGCGAATTCGCGGCATTCGCGCCGGAACTCCAAGATAGGCACGGCGTCCTTGTCCTTGCCCGCGGCGCGGTAACGCTCCTCGATCTTCCATTCGATCGGCAGGCCGTGGCAGTCCCAGCCCGGCACATAGACGCTGTCCTTGCCCAGCATCTGCTGCGAGCGGCTGACGACGTCCTTGAGGATCTTGTTCAGCGCATGGCCGATATGGAGGTTGCCGTTGGCATACGGCGGACCGTCATGCAGGACGAATTTGGGCCGGCCTTTGGAGGCGCTGCGGATCTGCGCGTTCAAATCCTGCTGCTTCCAGCGCGCCAGCATGGCCGGCTCGCGCTTGGGCAACTCCGCCTTCATGGGGAAGTCGGTCTTCGGCAGGAAAACAGTGGATTTATAATCTTTCGTCATGCTCAAACCCGATCCGTGGCGGCCCCGCGAGGCCGCCCGGCCAAAAGGACGCGGGCCGCACGGCAATCTTCGGCAATTTGTGCCTTCAACGCGTCGAGCCCGTCAAACTTCTTCTCCGCCCGCAGGCGTTCGACGAAGGCCACACGCAAGTTGCGGCCATAGAGATCACCCGCGAAATCGAACAGGTGGGCTTCCAGAAGCTCGCCCTGCCCGTCCACCGTCGGCCGTTTGCCGTAGTTGGCCGCGCCGTCATACCAGCGGGTAACGCCGCCTTCCTCCACGCCGCAGCGCACGGCATAGACGCCCAAGGCCGGGCGCAGATATTCGCCCAGCACCAGATTGGCGGTCGGAAAGCCGATCGTGTTGCCCAGGCGCTTGCCGTTCTGGACTCGGCCTTCCACTTCCCATTCCCGGCCGAGCAGTTCGGCTGCCTGACGCGGCTCGGCTCTTCCCAACATCATACGGATCAGGCTCGAGGAATAGACCTTGCGGTCCGCACTCTCGACCGCCGAAACGGGATCGACGCCGAAGCCGTTCTCCTTCGCCAGCGCCGTAAGCGTCTCGACGTTGCCGCGCCGCCCGTGACCGAAGGCAAAGTTGTAGCCGACGATGGCGTGACGGATGCCGAGCCCATCGGCCAGCACGCGCGTCACGAACTCCTCCGCCGACAGTGCGGCCATGGCGCCATCGAAAGGCAGCGTGAACAGGCAATCAATCCCGAGCGCCTCCAGTTGGCGCGCCTTGGCCGCCCGCGGCGTCAGGCGGAACGGCGGCAGGTCTGGCTGGAAGAACGAGCGCGGATGCGGCTCGAAGGTGATAACCGACAGCGGACACCCCAGCGCATCGGCGCGCCGGCGCGCCATCGCGATCACGGCCTGGTGGCCAAGATGGACGCCGTCGAAATTGCCGATCGCCGCGACTGTTCCGCGCGCGTCAGCCGGCAAATCCTTGAAGTGGGGAAAGATGCGCATCGCCGTGGCCCTGGGCCAAAGGTAGCGACCGCGGGGCGGCGCGCAAACCGGATATTAGACCCGTCGGGCGGGAGCCTTAGTCCGCCGCGTCGGCCTGGGTGCGGGTGCCGACGAGCACATGGGCCTCGCCTTCCAGCACCACGGTATCGCCGACCGAGCAGACCGTCTCGAGGATGACGCGGCCCTTGGCGGCAATGATTTCCTTCACCGTGGCGCGGACCTGAACCGTGTCGCCGACCCGCACCGGGGCGCGGAACTTGAGCGACTGGCTGAGATAGACGCAGCCGGGGCCGGGCAAACGCGTGCCCACCACCGTCGAGATCAGGCTGGCCGTCAGCATGCCGTGGACGATCGGACCGCCGAAACGCGTGCTGGCCGCGAAATCCTTGTTGAGATGGAGCGGATTGGTGTCGCCGGACACGCCGGAGAACAGGACGATGTCGGCGTCGGTCACGGTCTTGCCGAAAAAGGCGCTCTGGCCGACCGCGAGATCCTCGATGAAATAACCGTGATAACGCTCCATGGGGGGCGTCTGGCGGTGTCCCGAGGCGTCTGGCGACATTCCCTTAGTCCCTATCTGTTGTTGCGACGCAAAAGACTTTTTCGCGCTGCAATGTAACCCATGCAGAATATGGGGACAAGCAAGCTTTAAACCCCCTTTGGGGCCGGGGGGGCTTAGGTAAGCGCGACTTTCTGTGGGCGCTGCGGCAATCCCTCGCCCCCTCGGCCACCCGGCGGTAACATGCGCGGCGGGGGAGACATGACCGATAAAAAGCCGACACTCGACGGCATCCAGCTCCTCAAGGGGCTGACACCCGCGGAAATCCGCGCGGTCGAGAAGGCCTGCGCCTGGCGCGACTATCCCGCCGATGAGCAGATCTTCGACCGGCACACGGAATCCCGCGACATCTACTTCGTGGTCGCCGGCCGTGTCCGGATCGTGAATTTCTCGGCTTCCGGCCGGGAGGTCAGCTTCGACGACATCGATACGGGCGGCTATTTCGGCGAGTTGGGCGCCATCGATGGCGAGCCGCGCTCGGCCAGCGTGGTCGCAGTCGAGAATACACTGGTGGCTTCGCTGGCTTCCGGCCCGTTCATGGACTTGGTGGTCAAACATCCGCGCGTGGCCACGGCCTTGTTGAAACGGCTGGCCCACATCGTCCGCGCCTCGACCGAACGGATCATGGATCTCAGCACACTCGGTGCGCATAACCGCGTCTATGCCGAGCTGCTGCGTCTGGCCCGCGAAGCCGCGGGCGACGATTCGCAACGTGCGGCGATCAAACCCATCCCGACCCATTCCGACATCGCGAGCCGCGTCAGCACGACGCGCGAAACCGTGGCGCGCGTACTGGGTGAACTGCAGCATTCGGGCCTGGTCCGGCGCGAGCGCAGCGCCCTCGTCGTCGGCGACATGGAGCGCCTGGCGGACATGGTCGAAGACTTCCGCCGCGAATAATTCATTAATTATATCAATATATTAGACCAGTGACGCCCGTCACTGTGCGCAGCGGCCCCTTTCCGTACGATCTGGTCATCGAACATGCCTTCTGACACAGGCTGTTCGTGGCAAGCGGCGGGCCTGAACCTCCCCCCGCGAGCCTCCTCTCCAAGACGCATTCCCCTGCTTAGAGGCCGGATCATCTCCGGCCTCTTTTTTATTTTTCGGTTGCGTCGTGGAC
>CAYZFH010000060.1:0-14347 GCA_964477375.1 uncultured Rhizobiaceae bacterium
TGCCGGTCTGACCGACCTGGTAGTCGTTGGGCACGAAGCCGGCATCGACCGCGGCGCGGCTGGCGCCGACGGCGGCGCCCAGCTTGTCCGCGATGGCTTCCAGCATCTTGAAGTTGTCGCCGGCCTGCATGCCGCGGCCGCCCGAGATGACGATGCGCGCGGTGGTCAGTTCCGGGCGCTCGCTCTTCTGCGATTCGAGGCGCAGGAACTGGGTCAGGCCCGTATCGTTGCCCGCCGCGGCATTCTCGACCGCAGCGCTGCCGCCTTCGGCCGGTGCTGCGTCGAACGACGTCGAGCGGACGGTGACGACCTTAATCTTGTCCTTGGACTGGACGGTCGCCATCGCGTTGCCGGCATAGATCGGGCGCACGAACGTGTCGGGCGATTCGATGCCCGAGATGTCGGACACCTGGCCCACGTCGAGAAGCGCGGCCACGCGCGGCATGATGTTCTTGCCGTAGGTGGAGGCGGGCGCCAGCACGTGGCTGTAGCCGGGCGCCAGGCCGACGACGAGCGGCGCCACGTTCTCAGCCAGATGGTGCGCGTAGGCCGCCGAATCGGCGACCAGGACCTTGGAGACACCTTTGATCTTGGCGGCGGCCGCACCTGCTTCGGCGCAACCGGACCCCGCGACCAACAGGACCACGTCGCCGCCGAGCTTCGCGGCGGCCGTCACCGTGTTGAGGGTCGAGGGCTTGATCTCTTTGTTGTCGTGTTCGGCCAGAACCAGGACGGACATGTCAGATCACCTTCGCCTCGTTGCGGAGTTTCTCGACCAGTGCCTTCACGTCCGGCACCTTGACGCCGGCGCTGCGCTTGGGCGGCTCGACGACCTTGAGTGTGACGACGCGCGGGTTGACGTCCACGCCCAGCGCATCGGGCTTCAACGTCTCGATGGGCTTCTTCTTCGCCTTCATGATGTTGGGCAGCGAAGCGTAGCGCGGCTCGTTCAGGCGCAAATCCACGGTGACGATCGCGGGCAGTTTGATCTTGATGACCTCCAGGCCGCCGTCGATCTCGCGCGTGACCTCGGCCGTGCCGTCGCCCAGTTCCAGCTTCGAGATGAAGGTGCCCTGCGACCAGCCCAAGAGGGCGGAGAGCATCTGGCCCGTCTGGTTGCAGTCGTTGTCGATGGCCTGCTTGCCCAGGATGACCAGGCCCGGCTGTTCCTTCTCGACCACGGCCTTCAGAAGCTTCGCGATGGCCAAGGGCTCGAGCGCTACATCGGTCTCGACCAGGATGCCGCGATCGGCGCCCATGGCCAGCGCCGTGCGCAGGGTCTCTTGGCTCTGCGCCACGCCGCAGGAAACGGCGATGATCTCGGTCGCCTTGCCGGCTTCCTTCAGGCGGATGGCCTGCTCGACCGCGATCTCGCAGAACGGGTTCATGGACATCTTCACGTTCTGCGTCTCGACGCCCGTGCCGTCCGCCTTCACGCGGACCTTGATGTTGGCGTCGACGACCCGCTTCACCGGGACGAGGATCTTCATGCTTTCCCCTTGCGCTGGACGTTGCGCGGCTTGGTTCGAAGGGCTGAATTTTCGTTTCGCGCCAAGGCTTTAGGGGCCAAGCGCTGGCCGGTTTTCGAGCGTCAAATATGCCCTGGACCGGCCTTTTCGCGCTGCACCATAGGGTTGCCTTCGCGAGCCTGTCAACGCCGCGCGGCCACCCCGATCAGCATGTGATCAGCGGTTTTTTCCGGGCACCCACAAGACGTCCTTGGCGCCGTCGTCGTTCAGGTGGCGCGACAGGACGAACAGGTGATCCGACAGGCGATTGATGTATTCGATCGCGACCGGATTGATCGCATCATGCTCGGCCAGTTCGGTCATGCGGCGCTCCGCCCGGCGCGAAACGGTGCGCGCGAGATGCAGATAGGCCGCCGCCGCCGAGCCGCCCGGCAGAATGAAGGAATCGAGGGGCTTCAGCTTGGCGTTCATGGTGTCGATCTCGCGCTCCAGGCGCGTGACCTGCTCCTTCGCGACCCGCAGCGGCGGATACTTCGGGTCGGTTTCGTCCGGCGTGCAGAGATCGGCGCCTAGATCGAACAGATCGTTCTGGATGCGGGCCAACATGGCGTCGGCCTCGCCCGTCGTGTGCAGCCGTGCGAGCCCGACGACGGAGTTGGCTTCGTCCACGTCGCCATAGGCGACCACGCGCGGGTCGTGCTTCTTCACGCGGCTGCCGTCGCCGAGCGAGGTTTCGCCCTTGTCGCCGCCGCGGGTGTAGATGCGCGTCAAACGGACCATGGCATTTGCCTCACTTGTCGATGAACAGCATGTAGATCGCGAACAGCAATAGCGTCACGGCCTGCGCCGCGACACGCGCGCGCATGAGTTTGTTGCCGTTACGCTTGTTGAACTCCGTGCCCCGCAGCATCCCGACCACGCCGAACAGCAGAATGGCCAGCACCACGGCCATCATGAAGCCGATCAGGTAGGGAAAGACGGCGGCGAGCGTTTGCATGTTCGGGCTTTCTAATTGCGGCGGGCCAGGAGGCCGCGCGCGATGACAGTGGCCTGGATCTCGGCCGTGCCCTCGAAGATGTTGAGGATGCGCGCGTCGCACAACACGCGGCTGACCGGGAACTCGACGGCATAGCCGTTGCCGCCATGCACCTGGACGGCGTTGTCGGCATTCGCCCACGCGACGCGCGCGGCCAACAGCTTGGCCATGCCCGCCTCGATGTCGCAGCGGCGGCCCGAATCCTTTTCGCGCGCGGCAAAGTGGGTAAGCTGCCGCGCGATCATGGTCTCGACCGCCATCCAGGCGATCTTGCCGGCCACGCGGGGGAAACCCACGATGGGCCGGCCGAACTGTACGCGCGTGCGCGCGTATTCCAGCGCCAGTTCCATGGCGTTGCGCGCCACCCCCACGGCGCGCGCGGCGGTCTGCACCCGCGCCGATTCGAACGTGGCCATCAGTTGCTTGAAGCCCTGGCCCTCGACGCCGCCCAGAAGGTCGCGCGCGGGCACTTCGAAGCCGTCGAAGGCGATGTCGTATTCCTTCATGCCGCGATAGCCCAGCACGCGGATCTCCCCGCCCGACATGCCCTTGGCGGGGAAGGGATTGTCCGCCGTGCCGCGCGGCTTGGCGGCCAGGAACATGGAAAGGCCCTTGTAGCCCGGCTCCTTTGGGTCCGTGCGGACCAGAAGCGTCATCAAATCGGCGCGCGCGGCATGGGTGATCCAGGTCTTGTTGCCGGTGACGCGGTAGACGTCGCCCGCGCGTTCCGCCCGTGTGCGCAGGCTGGCCAGATCCGATCCCGTGTTGGGCTCGGTGAAGACCGCGGTCGGAATCGTCGCCCCCGAGACGATGCCGGGCAGCCAGCGCGCGCGTTGGTCCGGCGTGCCCGAGGCGACCAGAAGCTCGGCCGCGATCTCCGAGCGCGTGCCCAGCGAGCCGACGCCGATATAGGCGCGCGCCAACTCTTCGGTCACCACGCACATGGCGATCTTGCCGAGACCAAGGCCGCCCAACTCCTGCGGCACGGTCAGGCCGAACACGCCCAGCTCGCCCATCTTCTCGAGGATCTCGAGCGGGATCAGCTCGTCGCGCACATGCCAGCCGTGGGCGTGGGGCACGACCTGCTCGTCGGCGAAACGCCGGAATTGATCGCGCACCATGACCAGCGTCTCGTCGGCCAGCCCGTCGTCACCGGAATGTCCTTCGGCCACGAGCAAGGCCAAGCGCATGCGGGCGCCGTGGGCTGTGCCGCGCGCGATCAGGGTTTCAACCGCGCCCGCGCCGAGGGGCGCCAGCGCCGATTCGTCGAGGCCCAGGTCGGATGCGCGGACGACCTCACCCTGGCTCAGCGGAATGCCGCCCTTGAGCTGGGCCAGATACTCGCCGAAACCGATCTGAAGGATCAGCGCTTCTGTCTCGCCCAGCGTGCCGGCGTCATCGAGACGCTGCGCCCATGCCAGCAGTTCGCGCAGCGCCGCGCCGTAAGTGGCCGCCCAGGCGAAGCCGTGTGCGGCATACTGGTGGCGTTCGAAGACGTCGCCTTTTCCATCACCGGTCGCGCGGGCCAGGGCGTCGCGCGCGGCTGCGACATAATGATCGACGGCACCGAGTGCGTCGGCGCACGCGGGCAGGAGATCCGCCATCACGGCATCCGGGGACGGCGCGGCGGAAGCGGCGAGGCTGGGCATCGGACTCTTCGCTCGTGGAAGGAAGACGGGCATGTTATCCGAGGCCGCACGGGCTCGAAAGCCGACCGCGGGAGAAACGTCTGTCCTTATTGTTTTCCACCTTTGCCGGCGGCCACGTCCTGGCGGGGCTGATCTATCCATTCTTCCTGACGCTGACTTTCGTCATTGCGCTGCGGATGATTGGACTCGGCCGCATGGCCGGGGCGGCGCTCCCGCTCGCGTTGTTCCTGGTGATGAAGCTGGCCACCCTTGTGTGGTTGCCGCCGCCGGGACCGCCGGATTTCCGAACCTTCTACCTGATGCTCGCCGGCGGCGCCTTGGGGGCCGCGCTGGATTTCGGCCAGGCCGGTGCGGCCATCCGCCGCTGCGTGCTGGCGCTTTGGCCGCTGATCGTGGTTGCCGTCTTGGCAGGGCAGCGCCTGTCCGTCGAGCGTGCGGATGATCCGCTGCTGCTCGTCGTGCTTTATCTCTGTGGAGCCGCCGTGCTGTTTCGCCTCGATAACGCGCGTGCGCGCGATGCGGATGCACCGCTCATGTTGGCCGCATCCTGCGGCTTTGCCGGCGTTACATCCTTGGCCTGGGGCATCACGACGACGGTCGGTTCGCTCGTGGCGGTGGGGTCGGCGAGTCTCGCGATTGCCGTCGTGTCCCTCGGGCGCTTGCCCCGTCCGTTCACCTTGGCGGCCATTCTGGCCGGCGGCGGCGCGTGGCTCGGTTTCATGGCGACTCTCGCCTTGCATGCGGCGCTGCCGCGTCTCGCGTTCCTTCTCTTGCTGCTGCCATTTGCGGCCGATCAGGTTTGGCGCGGCCCGGCTGTGGGCTGGCTGCGCTGGGCGCGCGCGGGTGTGATCGGCGTCCTGGCCGGATTGCCGGGCTTGGCCGCGGTTTTTGTCGCCCTGCCTTGACGGTAAAGGGGCGCGGGCGTAGCGTCCCGGCCATGACCACGTCGCTTCTTATTCGGCGAATTCTCCTCCCGGCGCCCACGCGGTGCCGGGTCTTGGAGAATTTCGTCCGTCTTAAGGAGTCCGCTGGTCATGCATCCCTATTCTGAACCCTCCCATTCCATCGCCTGTTTCTCCGTGCAAGCCGAGGCCGAACCCTCGGTGATGCCGCGCGTGCTCGAGCAGTTCGCCAAGCGCAACATCGTGCCGCTGCAATGGCACAGCTCGCTCGGGCGCGGCGCGCAGGGCCGCGAGCTGTATATCGACGTCCAAGTCGAGGCCATGGAGCCGGACCTGGCGCAGCGCATCGCCGAGAACCTGCGCCAGATTGTGCATGTGCAGCTCGTGTTGACGGCGGAAAAGCGGCCGGAGCTACGCCGGGCGGGCTGAGGCGCGGCTTGCGGGTCGTCTGGGCACGGGGTACACGGGGAGGGTCTTCCGCCATCCGACGAGCCCCGCCGTGAGCTTTCTCGACCGCGTCCGCGAGTGCAACGAGCACGATCTGGCGAAGTTCAGACCGCTCTTCGCCGACGATGTGCGGGTCGGCTGGCTGCGCGACGAGACGATCCGTCTTCTTTCGAATTATCCGGAGGTGTTCGAGGTCCGCAAGGAAACCGTGCGCCTGTCGCCGCTTCTGGCCAGCTACGAGGCGCGTAGCGAGGCTGTCGGCTCGGCCATGCGCGACTTGAAGGACAAGGGTCATATCTCCGGCTGGCGCGGCGAGATCTATCCCGTCACGCCGATCTTCGGCATGCGGCCGCTGTTCGAGCTGGAGCGCGCGGCCGTGCCGCTCCTCGGCATCCGCGCCTTCGGCGTGCACATGAACGGCATCGTGCGCGACGGCAGGGCGATCAAGATGTGGGTCGGCCGGCGTTCGAAGCACAAGCCGACCTTCCCGGGCATGCTCGACAACATGGTCGCGGGCGGCCAGCCCATCGGCTTGTCGCTGATGGACAATCTGGTGAAGGAGTGCGGGGAGGAAGCCAACATCCCGCCCGCGCTCGCGCGCCGCGCCGTGCCCATCGGCGCCGTCTCCTACATCAAGGAAATGCCGGAAGGCCTCAAGCCCGACGTTCAGTTCTGCTTCGATCTGGAATTGCCCGCCGATTTCGTGCCCAAGCCGATGGACGACGAGATCGAATATTTCGAGTTGTGGCCGATCGAGAAGGTGATGGAGGTCGTCTCCACCACTGCCGAATTCAAATACAACTGCAACCTGGTCATCATCGACTTACTGATCCGCAACGGCCTGATTCCGCCGGACGATCCCGACTATCTGGAGATCGTTCGCGGCCTGCACCGCTGAGCGGCCGGTGACGCGCCTCACGCCCGAGGTGTTTCAAAAGGCGCTCGATCATCTCGTCGCGATTGATCCGCATTTGGCCGAGATTCGCGCGGCCCACGGCGATCCGCCTTTGCGTGCGCGGCCGCCGGGCTTCGCCGCGATGCTTCAGATCATCGTCGATCAGCAAGTGTCGGTTGCCGCCGCGCGCGCCATCTGGGAGCGCCTGGAAGCGGCCATGGGCGATGCGTCGCCTGCCGCGTTTCTAGCGCTCGACGATGCGGCTCTGCGTGCTTGCGGCCTGTCACGCGGCAAGGTGATCTACGCGCGCGGCTTGGCGCTCGACATTATGGAAGGGCGCGTCGACCTGGACGCGCTGGAGGCCATGGAGGACGAGGCCGCCATTGCCGAGCTGGTGAAGATCAAGGGCATCGGCCGCTGGTCGGCCGAGGTCTATCTTCTGACCACCCTGGCGCGTGCCGATGTCTGGCCGGTCGACGACCTGGCCGTCGCCACGGCCACCGGCAAGGTGAAGGGATTCCGTGTCCGGCCCAAACGGCGCACGCTGATCCGCCTGGCCGAAACCTGGCGCCCGTACCGCAGCGTGGCTGCGCGGTTCATGTGGCACTATTTCCGTAACGTGCTCATGACACCCAATGGCGGCACCAAGCATGATCCTGCGCGGCACAAGAAGCGGGGCAAGAAAGCGGTCAAGCCCGTGAAAGTTTTGAAGGCCGCGAAAAGAAAGGCGCCTGTGCGTAAAGCCAAGCGCGGAAAGAAAGTCGGTAAACGATGAGCGACCTGTTCGAACTGAACGGCCCGGCACTGCCGCCCCAAGGCGGTGGGCCCGCGGATTCCCTGGTCGTGCTGCTGCACGGCTATGGCGCCGACGGTGACGACCTGATCGGCTTGGCGCCCCATCTGGCCGCCGGCCTGCCGAAGACGTTGTTCGTCTCGCCCAACGCGCCGTTCCCCTGCGAGATGGGCTTCGGCCGCCAATGGTTCAGCTTCCAGAACCGCACGCCCGCCGAGATCAAGGAAGGCCTCGTCGCGGCGGCGGATATCCTGAACGGTTTTCTCGACGGCTTGCTCCAGCGCTTCTCGCTCAAGGACGGGCGCATGGCGCTGGTCGGCTTTTCCCAAGGCACCATGATGGCGCTGGATGTGGCGCCCCGCCGCGCGGCGCCGGTCGCCGGCGTGGTGGGCTTTTCGGGCCGTCTGATCGATAGCGACGCACTGGCGCGGGAGTGCAAGGTTCGTCCACCCGTGTTGCTGGTCCATGGCGACGCGGACACGCTTGTGCCTATCGGCAGCCTTGCCCATGCCGAAGCGGGGTTGAAGGAAGCGGGGATGGCGGTCGAAACCCTGTTGCGCCCGGGCCTCGACCACAGCATCGACGAAGAGGGAATCGCGGCCGCCGCCGCGTTCCTGAAGCGCGTCCTGGCCGAAGTCCCATGACGGTTGGGTGACTGTTCCGCGACGGTTCGCGGAACATGCAACCCGTTGTGTTTTCCACAGGGCACCGTCATATTTCCGGTGCGCTTCGCGACCGTGCGAGCGGTCGGGAAGCCCTTGTAACGCAAGGGTGCCGATGAAGGACTCGCCGGCCTTGGTCCTGAACGCGGATTACCGCCCGCTGAGCTATTTTCCGCTCTCGGTCTGGTCGTGGCAGGAAGCCGTCAAAGCGGTCTTCATGGACCGCGTCGCGATCGTTTCCGAGTACGACCGCTTCGTCCATTCGCCCAGCATGAAGATGAAGCTGCCCAGCGTGATCGCGCTGAAGCAGTACATCCCGCCCAAGCGCCGCCCGGCTTTCACGCGGTTCAACGTTTTCCTGCGGGACCGTTTCACCTGCCAATATTGCGCGCAGGTGTTCCCGGCACCGGAGCTGACCTTCGATCACATCATCCCGCGCTGCCGCGGCGGACGCGCGACGTGGGACAATGTTTGCACGGCGTGCACCACCTGCAATCTGCGGAAGGGCAGCCGCCTGCCGCACGAGGCCGGGATGATGCCGCTGCATTGGCCCGCGCGGCCGTCCAGCGAGGTGTTGCAGGAACATGGGCGCTGCTATCCGCCCAATTACCTGCACCAATCCTGGCGCGACTTCCTGTACTGGGATTCCGAACTCGATCCAGTCTGACGACTGCGTTCTACACGCGGGTGGACAGCCAGATGGCCAGGCGCGAGCCGGCCTTGATGGCCGACGCCAGCAATTCGTAGCCCGGCGTTTCGCGCGCGTGATGCGCGACCGCGGTGTCGCGATGCTCCAATTCGTCGGCGCGGAACTCCTGGATCGTCTCGCGCAGCGGCGCCTCGTCTTCGCCCAGCTTCGCGGCCTGGTCGGCGTAATGCTCCTCGATCACCTCTTCGACGGCGACCGTGCAGGCCATGGCGGCCTTCTCGCCCATCAGCGCCGTGGCCGCGCCCAGTGCGAAACCGGCCAGGTGCCATAGCGGCTCCAGCGCCGTCGGGCGCACGCGGCGTTCGGCGGCCAGCTTGTTGAACGCGTCGAGATGTTTGCGCTCCTGCGCGGCCATCTCCTTGATCTTCTCGGCCGCGGGGCCGTGGCGCAGCACGGCCAACTGGCCGGCATAGATGCGCATGGCGCCGTACTCGCCCGCCTGGTTGACGCGGATCATGCTTTCAACCAGCGCGTCCTTGTCGGGATCGCCGGGCCAGGAATCCTCGCCGGTCGTCTGCGCCTGCTTTCTCGGCTTCTCGGCTTCGGTCATGTCTCGCGCTCGGGAACCGCGGCGCGCACGGCCGCGACGGCGGCCAGGGCCAGCGAGATCAAGAAATTGTATCCGGCCAGGGAAATGCCGAACATCGACCAGGCGACCTCATCGCAGCGCGCGGGCGGCTTGCCCTGCACCTGGGACATTAACTGGTCGAGCGTGGCGGGTGTCGGCTGGCCGCCGGTGCAGGCTTGCGAGCCCTGCCACCAGCCTTGTTCGACGCCGACCTGGAAGCCGCCGATGCCGGCGCTGACCACGAAGGCGGCGCCCGCGAGGAACAGCATCACGCGCGCGGTATTGTCCATCGACAAGGCCGAGCCCAGCGCCAGCATCATGGCCGCGATCAACGCATAGCGCTGCCACGTGCAAAGCGGGCAGGGCGCCAAGCCGCCGAGATACTGGAAGCCGAGCGCGCCGATCAGGATCGCCGCCGCGCACGCGGCCAGGGCCAGCGCGACGCGGCGCGGCGTGTGGCTGCTTGGGGAGAGGAATGACGCCATCGTGGCGATGGTGACCGACCCGCCGCTCGCGGTCTAGATCAGATGCTCGATCACCACGAACCCGCCGATCAGGAACAGCAGGAACAGGGTGGTGACGAGATAGAGGCGCTTCTCGATGAAGGCGCGGATCGGGTCGCCGTAACGGCGCAGAAGAAGTGCGACCAGGAAGAAACGCGGAATGCGCGAGACGATCGAAGCCAGGAGGAAGGCCCAGATGTCGAGATGCGCGAAGCCGCTGGTGATGGTGACGACCTTATAGGGAATGGGCGTGAAGCCTTTGACCGCGACGATCCAAGCGCCCCATTCGCGATACCAGGCCAGCGCGTGCTCGATCTGCTCGGGCTGGCTGTACAGATGCAGGATCGCCTTGCCCAACGTGTCGTAGAGGAAATAGCCGATGCCATAGCCGACGATCCCGCCCAGAACCGAGGCCACGGTGCACACACCCGCGAACAGCCACGCCTTACGCGGGTTCGCCAGGATCATGGGCACCAGCATGGCGTCCGGCGGAATGGGGAAGACCGAGCTTTCGGCGAACGAGACGGCGAAGAGCGCGGCCGTGGCATGGCGATGCTGCGCCAGCCGGATGGTCCAATCGTACAATCTTCGCAGCAAAACGCTCTCCGGCCGACCTACGGGTGCCAGCCCATACCAGGGCGGGGTGACACCCGCAAGCGCGGGCCTCTACGCACTCAACGCATCACGAAGGGATTCGGCACTTCGGTCGCCGTGCTGATCCACACGGCCTTGGTCTGCATATAGGAGCGGATGGCCTCTTGCCCGTTCTCGCGGCCGATGCCGGAGTGCTTGAAGCCGCCGAACGGCGTCATGTAGCTGATCGCTCGGTAGGTGTTGATCCATACCGTGCCGGCCTGCAGCCGCTCGGCCATGATCATCGCGCGGCGGATGTTCTGGGTCCAGACGCCCGCGGCCAGGCCGTAGAGCACGTCGTTGGCGATCTCGATGGCGTCCTCGTCGTCCTTGAAGGGAATGACGGAGAGGACCGGGCCGAACACCTCTTCCTGCGCGATACGCATCGAGTTCTTCACACCGGTGAAGATGGTGGGCTCGACGAACCAGCCGTCGCCGCATTCGGGCCGCTTGGCCGGACCGCCGCCCATGACGCAGGTGGCGCCTTCGCCTTTGGCCACGTCGATATACTCCAGCACCTTCTTATATTGCGGCGGGGTGGTGACGGGGCCGACCTGGGTGTCGGGTTGCGAGGGATCGCCCATGCGCGCGGTCTTCGCGAAGGCGACCAGCTTTTGCATGAATTCGTCGTGGATGGATTCCTGCACCAGAAGGCGCGAGCCGGCGACGCAGGTCTGGCCCGTGGCGGCGAAGATGCCGGAGATGGCGCCCTTCATCGCGTTGTCCAGGTCCGCGTCGGCGAACACGATATTGGGCGACTTGCCGCCCAGCTCCAGCGTCACGCGCTTCAAGCGCGCGGCCGCGCGCTCGTAAACCTTGGCACCCGTGCGCTCGCTGCCGGTGAAGGCCACCTTGGCCACGCGCGGATGGATCACCAGCGGATCGCCGATCTCGTTGCCGAAACCGGTCACGACGTTGAAGACGCCGGGCGGAAAGCCGGCCTCTTCGACCAGCTTGGCGAACTCGAGCGTCGAGGCCGAGGTGAACTCGGACGGCTTCACGATCGCGGTGTTGCCGGCCGCCAGGCACGGGCCCAGCTTGTAGGCCAGAAGAAGGAGCGGGGAGTTCCACGCGGTGATGAGGAGGCACGGGCCCAAGGGCTCGTGGCGCGTGAAGTTGAACATCTCGGGCTTGTCGGTCGGGATGACCGAGCCTTCGATCTTGTCGGCCAAGCCGCCGAAGTAATAGTACCACTGGGGGATGTAGCGGAGCTGCGCGCCCATCTCGGCGATCAGCTTGCCGTTGTCGCGCACTTCCGTCTGCGCCAGCTTCTCGGCGTCGCGTGCGATCAGGTCGCCCAGCTTGCGCAACAGCGCGCCGCGCTGGCTGGCTTTGAGCTTCGGCCAGTCGCCCTTGGTGCCGGCCCGATAGGCGGCCTCGGCCACGCGCGCCGCGTCATCCGCGCCGCCGCGCGGGATCAACGCCCATGGCTTGCCGGTGAAGGGATTGAAGCTCTCGAAATACTCGCCCGAGGCCGCCTCGACCCATTTGCCGTCGATATACATCTTGTATTTGGGTAGCTCGGCCATCGATCCCTCCATCATGAAGATGGTCAGTAGACCGCGCGGCTTCGGTCGCTTCAAGCCGTCGATTTGAATCCGGCCGCGCCGTTTGGGATATAAAAGGCCGATGGGATCGGAACGAAGCCGGCCGTGCCTGGGCCTTTGCCGTGACTAAGGTAACGCGCGCCATATACGCGTTCGTGATAGCGCTGGGCGTGACATTTGCGGCCGTTGCCGACGACGGCTTCCACGAAACGCCCGAGGCCGTGCAGACGATCTATCGCGACGGCGCACCCCATACGACGCGCCAGGGCATCATCCGCCTAGCCTATGACGCCGGCGAATCCTTCTTTCCCATCGGCATTTATAACGGCCTTTTGGACGCGGGCGCCGGACCCGGCAATTTCGCCCTCTATGCGTCGGTTGGGTTCAACAGCATCTTTCCCTGGCGCGCTCAGGACTACAGCGCCGTGATGGAAGCCGCGCGTGCGAACGCGCTGCAGGTGGTCGTGCGCGACCCCTCGGACGCCGAGCTGCCCCGGTTCGCGAACGATCCCATCGTGCTGGGATACGAAGTGGACCACGAGCCCAGCATTCATTCGCAGTCGGAGACCGCGTTGTGGCGGCTGGAAGCGATCCGCAACCGGTTCGCGGCTGTGCGGGGTTTCGATCCGCGCCGTCCCGTTTTCACCGTGAATGCACCGAGTATCACGCCGCCGCACCGGAATGCGTGGCTGGCCTATGTCGAAGCGGGCGATCTGATTTGCTTCTGGAAGTATCCGTTCTTCAACGCGCCGGTGCGCACCATGATGCAGCCGCGCAGCCTGCCAGAGGTGGGGTCCTTGGCTGCCGAGGTATCGCATGAGCGAAAGCCGGTCTGGTATATCGCCCAGGCCTTCCGCAGCCCGATCAACGACTGGTTCATGCCGAGCGACGAGCAGGCGCGCGCCATGATCTATGCGGGCGTGATTCACGGCGCGACCGGCATCATTTGGTTCGCACAAGACAGCTACGGCGGCCGCGTCGCGAAATTGCTCGGTGCTTCGCCCGATCCTCCGCGGGCCTATTCCGTGCCGGCCGGCGAGGATGGGGCCACCAAACCGATTCCGGTGACCGAGCAGGACCTCGAATCGTCGCGCCGCATGTGGCGCGCCATCGAGCGCCTGAATGGAGAACTGGCGGCGCTCGGTCCCGTGATCCTGTCGCCCACGTCCCGCCGCGATTACCGCGTCGCCGTGCGCGGGACCAGCGCCTCGCCGACACCGATCCGGACGCTCCTCAAGGATGGTCCCGATGGTCCCGTGCTGCTCGTGGTCAATATCGATGCCGACGCCGTCACGGCGCGTTTCACTTTCGATAAGCCACCCGCCGCGCTCGAGCCCGTCTTTGGGGAAGCACCTGCCCCCGCCGTGACGGATGGCGGCTGGACGGAGCAGATCGAAGCCTGGGGTGTGCGGGCCTACCGCCTGCGCTGAAGGCGTGTCGGGGCCGTAGTTGACGACCCCCCGATGCCGAGTATGATCCGCGCCGTCGCCCGCGCCGCAATAGTGAACGGTGCGTTTGGAGCCCCTGTGGCGGAATTGGTAGACGCGGCAGACTCAAAATCTGTTGGTGGCGACATCGTGCTGGTTCGAGTCCGGCCAGGGGCACCAATAAAATCAACTGGATAGACGAAGCGCGATTTTGCTGCCCCCTGCTCACGACGTTTCAGGTAGCAAATAGGTAGCAGGCGAAGACCAGGATATTGATCCTGCTCATGGCCGAGCTCGCCTTCGAGCTTGCTTTCAGTTCGATGGGAGCCTGGCTTAGCCATTGTGACGTGAACATTGCCTAATATTTGTTCCGATCTACCAGTTCCTAACGAACACGGATTCTGCAAAGTCGATATGACGGGAATCAAAGCCTTAAAACTGTAAGTATTTGATATATTTGACATATTTGCCATTTTCGTGCTATTCTGCCGCTGTGCAGACTCTCAACGAAAAGAGGCAGAAATGGCAGGCAAACAAGCCAAGGTCTTATCGCGCCGCCAGCTCGTGGCGGCCTTACAAGAGGTCAGGCACGGCCGTCACCCTGACCGCGACCGCGTCATCATTCTTCTGTCAGCCAAGGCCGGCCTTAGAGCCGGGGAGATCGCCAAGCTGACCTGGCCGATGCTTCTGACGGCCACCCACGAGATCGCTCAGACCATCGAACTTCAGGACCGAGCAGCCAAGATGAGGTCTGGCAGGAGCATTCCGCTTCACCCGGAACTGAGGCGGGCGTTGGTCAGGTTGACGCGCGTCTCCAGCATGGTTGGGCACGTCATCAAATCTGAGCGTGGGCCGGCGATGTCGCCGAACAGCATCGTGAACTGGTTCAACACCCTCTATCGGCAACTGGGCTTCGAGGGATGCTCGTCCCACTCGGGGCGCCGAACCTTCATCACCCGCGCGGCACGTCTAGTGGCCCGGACCAAGGGAAGTCTTCGCGACGTTCAGAAGCTGGCCGGCCATCGGTCAATTAGCCAGACCCAGGCGTGCATCGACGCCGATGCCTCCGCCCAGCGGCGGCTAGTCTCGTTGATCTAGCGCTTACCC
>CAYZFH010000061.1:0-14222 GCA_964477375.1 uncultured Rhizobiaceae bacterium
CTTCCTGGCGAACGCCTGACATGCGCGGCGACGCCGACCTCTACAAGACCTTCACCCGCCGGGCGACCATCCTCTTGGGCGGCCAGGTCGCGCTGATGACGGTGATCGCCGGCCGGCTCTACCAGCTCCAGGTCATGGATGCCGACCGCTACGTCACGCTGGCCGAGGACAACCGTATCAATCTCCAGCTTCTG
This sequence comes from uncultured Rhizobiaceae bacterium, assembly GCA_964477375.1. GTDB lineage: Bacteria > Pseudomonadota > Alphaproteobacteria > CADEGL01 > CADEGL01 > CADEGL01. Next base: position 195 of record CAYZFH010000061.1, read on the forward strand.
GCGCCGCAGCGCGGCCGCCTGGTAGACCGCTTTGGCGAGCCCTTGGCCATCACGCGGCAGAATTACCGCGTCATGCTAGTGGCCGAGAAGGCGGGCAAGGCGCGCGCGAGCGTCGAGGCCCTGTCCGTGGTGCTGCAGCTGAGCGACACCGAGCGGAACCGTCTACTGCGCGAGATCGAGCGCAGCCGGCGCTTCATGCCGCTTCTCGTGCGCGAGAACCTGTCCTGGGAAGAAGTGGCGCGGGTCGAGGTGAATGCCCCCGAGCTGCCCGGCGTTTCCATAGAGGTGGGTCGCAGCCGTTTCTATCCCTATGGCCCCATGCTGTCCCACACGCTCGGCTATGTCGGCGCGGCCTCGGAGGCGGACCAGGATGGCGATCCGTTGCTGACCCTGCCCAATTTCCCGGTTGGCAAGGACGGCGTCGAGAAAAAGCACGATCTGGCGCTGCGCGGCGAGGCGGGCGCCTTGGAAGTCGAGGTCAATGCCGTCGGGCGCGTCGTGCGCGAGCTGTCCCGCGAGGAGGGCGAGCCGGGCCGCGAGGTGGCGCTGGGGATCGACCTGGAAGCCCAGCGCTTCGCCTATGAACGTTTGGGCGAGGAAAGCGGTTCGGTGGTCGTACTGGACATCAAGACCGGCGAGGTGCTGGTCATGACCTCCAAGCCGGGCTTCGATCCCAACCAGTTCACCGAAGGCATCAAGGGCGAGCAGTGGCGCGCGCTGATGCGTGATCCCAAGGCGCCGCTGATCAACAAGAGCATCGCGGGCACCTACGCGCCGGGCTCCACCTTCAAGATGATGGTGGCGCTCGCCGCGTTGGAGGCGGGTACGTCGAACAGTTCCAGCACCGTCTTCTGCGACGGCAGCTACCAGTTCGGCGACGGCACCTTCCACTGTTGGAAGAAGGAAGGGCACGGCTCGCTCAACATGGAAGGGGCGATCCGAAATTCTTGCGACGTCTATTTCTACGAGACTGCGCGCAAGGTCGGCATCGACCGCATCGCCGCCATGGCCAAGCGTTTTGGCCTCGGACAACCGACCGGCATCGACCTGCCCGGCGAGCGCCGCGGCTTGGTGCCGACCCAGGAATGGAAGCGCGCCACCTTTGGTGCGCCCTGGCACCAGGGCGAATCCCTGATCGCCGGCATCGGGCAAGGGTTCCTCTTGGCCACGCCGCTGCAGCTGGCGGTGATGACGGCGCGCATCGCCAACGGCGGCTTCTCGGTGAAGCCGAGGCTCACGCGCGGCATCAAGGGCATCGACCCGGACGAAGTGGCGCCGGTTCCGGTGGCTGAGCCGCTCGGCATCTCCACGCCCTCGCTCGAACTCGTGGTGCGTGGCATGGACGCCGTGGTGAACGGCGGCGGCACGGCCTCGGGCGCGCGCATCGTCGAGCCCCAGTGGGCCATGGCCGGAAAGACGGGCACCTCCCAGGTTCGCCGCATTACCCAGCGCGAGCGCGACACGGGCGTGCTCAAGAACGAAGAGTTGCCGTGGAATCAGCGCGACCATGCGCTGTTCGTCTGTTTCGCACCGGTCGACGCTCCGCGCTATGCCTGCGCCGTGATCGTCGAGCATGGCGGCGGCGGCTCGAAAGTGGCCGCGCCCATCGCCCGCGACGTCATGCGCCTGATCCAGGAGCGCGAATCGGCCAAGCCGCGCACGCCGGTGGCGGGGGGCTCGGGCGATGCAACGTGAGACGTTCCTGGGTTCGGGAGACCTCGGCAGCGCGTCCCTGAGCTGGCCCGAGAAAATTTGGCATTTCCGTTGGGTCCTGGTGCTGCTGCTCTGCGCGGTTGCCAGTATCGGCTTTATTACCCTGTATTCGGCGGCGGGTGGCTCGCTCGAGCCCTGGGCCGTGCGCCAGATGACCCGCTTCGCGGTTGGCCTCACGATCATGACGGTCGTGGGCGTGATCGATATCCGCTTCTGGTTCAAGGCGGCCTATGTGCTGTACGGCATCGCGATGCTGCTTCTGGTCGCGGTCGAGGTGGCTGGCATGGGCGCCATGGGCGCGCAGCGCTGGCTGTCGCTCGGATTTTTCCAGATCCAGCCGTCCGAAGTGATGAAGGTGGCGCTGGTGATGGCGCTGGCGCGCTATTTCCACGGGCTGGGAACGGAAGACGTGAACCGGCCGGTCAATCTCCTGGCTCCCATCGGCATGGTGCTGGTGCCGGTTGCGCTCGTCATGCGCCAGCCGGACCTGGGCACCGCCCTCATGCTGGTGATGGCCGCGTCGGCCATGGCGTTCCTGGCGGGTCTGCGCGTCTGGGTCTTCGGCGCCGCGATTGCCGCGGTCGGCGCGCTCGCACCTGTGGCGTGGGAGTTTATGCATGATTACCAGCGCCGGCGCATCCTGACCTTCCTTGATCCGGAGCGTGACCCGCTGGGCTCGGGCTATCACATCCTCCAGTCCAAGATCGCGCTAGGCTCGGGCGGCATCTTCGGCAAAGGCTATATGGAAGGGACGCAGAGCTATCTGAACTTCCTGCCCGAGAAGCAGACCGACTTTATCTTCACCATGTATGCCGAGGAATTCGGCATGATCGGCGGGCTGGTCCTGGTGACGCTGTATCTACTGATTGTGGTCCAGGGCGTCAGCGTCTCGCTCAAGAGCCGCAGCCAGTTCGGCCGCCTCTTGGCTTCGGGCTTGATGGCGCTGTTCTTCCTCTACGTCTTCATCAACGTGGCCATGGTCATGGGCGTTGTGCCGGTGGTGGGCGTGCCGCTGCCACTTCTGTCCTATGGCGGCACGGCCATGCTGACCCTCATGTTCAGCTTCGGCCTGGTGCTGAGTGTGAGCGTCCACCGCGACGTCCGCATCGGCCGACGCGCCATCATGGACGGCCTCTGAACGTCTGGCTTTCCGCGGAATTAGAGCCTATCGCGAGGGTTCACAAACCGGAGGGCGGGTGCTATATGCCTGCCTCCCTGCCACCCGGGCGGCATGGAATTTCACGGGCTCGGGCGCATAGCTCAGTTGGTAGAGCAGCTGACTCTTAATCAGCGGGTCCGAGGTTCGAGTCCTCGTGCGCCCACCACCCTTTCCAAGCAGACACGCGACGAACTCCGGTTCAAAAAACCGGAGCGTTCGCGCGCGTCTACATTGCCGCGGCAAATGCGAGCGACAGCACCATGACGGAAAGGGAGGCCCAAAGGGCGGCGGTCCGGCTCGAGTTGGAAACATGGCGTTTCATCGCCGTCTCCTTCTGACGCTGTCCCCCCGCACATCAGCAACGTAGAACGCGGTCGCCCCGCCCGGACCTGCCCATAAGCATAGGTATAAGGTCCCGGCCGGGGCTTGCGTTGCATGGACGCGGGGGCTATCAAACGCCCGTCTTTGGGGAGTAGCCGCCCGGCATCGACCGGGCCATGCGTCAACAGACTTGGCGGCCGTCGGCCGTCATGGCGCATGGGAGCCTTCGGGCCTTGGCGAGACCATGGGCGTGGCTTCTCTGCGATGACGTCGAGCGGAGGGGAGGCCATGCCGTGGTCCATCCGCCGCTCGACCTGAAGGCTTACCACTATGGACGCATTCCTGGTTTCCACCGCTGGCGTGGCAATCGCCGAAATCGGTGACCGCACCCAGCTTCTGGCTCTCATGCTGGCCGCTCGATATCCCGCCCGGCCCTGGCCGCTGCTCGCGGGCATCCTGCTCGCGACGCTTGCCAACCATGCGCTGGCCGGCTTGGCCGGTGCCTCGATCGGCGACCTGTTCACCGGCCCTTGGCTCGATGCCGCGCTCGGCGCGGGCTTCTTGATTATGGCGGTCTGGCTGTTGCGCCCCGACTCGGCGGATGACGCAGGTGCGGGCGCGAATGGCCGAGGCCCGTTCCTCGCGGCGCTCATGACCTTCTTCGTGGCGGAAATCGGTGACAAGACGCAGTTCGCCACCATTGCCTTGGCCGCGCAGTACCCGAACGTGGTTGCGGTCGTGCTCGGCACAACGGCGGGCATGATGATCGCGAACGTACCGGCCGTGCTGGTGGGGCGGAAGTTCGCCGACCGCTTGCCGGTCAGGACCATCCATCGCGTCGCGGCGGCGCTGTTTGCCGTGTTGGGCGTCCTTGCCTTGTGGCGCGCGTTCGGCGCCTGAGGTCAGGGACGGCGGTAACGCCGATGTTCAACCATCGTGCCGACGACGCGGCCGGACTGGCGCCGATCGATCTGGCGGGTCGGCCACGCGGCGTTGAGCGGCACGAGCTCGGCGGTTGCGCCCTCCAGGCGTTCATGCGCGCGATAGAGGCGAAGGACGGGTATATCGTCTTCGGCCGACCGCGCGACGACGAAGTCGCCGCCTTGCGGAACGACGTCCGGGTCGACGATGACGTGATCGCCCGGCGCGAACTCGGGCGACATGCTCTCATCCTCGATCGCGAGAGCGAAGGCGCGCGTCCCGGTCTCCGCACGCGTGACGAGCGGTGCATGCACGCCGGCTGGTGGATTGGCATGGTTCGACCAACTTGCTGATGCCTCCCACGACAGAAGCGGCGCCGGACGCTGGTTCTCGGCAAGCGGTGCGCCGATATCATGGCCGTGCTTCGCGCCCTTGCCCGTGGCCAGCCATTCCAAGCGCACGTTGAGCGCTTGCGAGAGACCCTCGAGCTTCGTCATTCCAGGGTGGGTATCGCCGCTTTCCCATTGGGCGACCGCCGCGCGAGAGATGCCGAAGCGATCCGCGACGGCTTGCTGGCTAAGAGATGCTTCCTTGCGCGCGTGTGCGATACGCCGACCGATACTCATCGATTCGTTCCGATAGTTAAGACTCTCTTACGACTATAGCCGTGAACGCCGCCGGCGAAAATAGCGGGCGGATTTGATCCCTAGATGCTGAACGCGTACGCGCGTAAACGTCGCACGCACCAGCGCACGGCGAATAAACAGCACGGCATCACGCGTGTCAGTCACTGCGATGCCGGAGAATGTTGCTCGGGAGGACGAAAGAACCGGAGGAGGGAACTCGAACTGCGGTTCTATTTACAAGCATCGCCCGCCTTCGGTTGAAGGCGGGCGATGCAAGGAACTAAGTGTTAGATCTTCTTCTTCGCGGTCTTCTTCTTCGCGGTCTTGCGCTTCGCGGGCTTCTTAGCCTTTTTCTTGGCTGCCATTTTAGGCTCCATCAAGGTCTAGTCGGCGGCCCCTGTGCCGACGAACAAGATATGGGGTTAAAGTGAAAATTAACTAAAATGAGATAAATTTCAACATGAATGTTGCATGTTTCGAAAATTTCTTGAACAGCGTGATGAACGTCCCACACGACGTAAAAACGAAAAACGCGTCGCGCAATCGCGCGAATCGCTTCACGTGATGATGATGCAAACACGCTGCGACGCACGCATGCACACACGAACAAAAGGACTCGCGCGATGAACATCATCTTCGTTGCGCTCATCTTGATCGCGTTCGTGACCGCTGCGATCCGGCAGATTCTCTGGAGCGGCGATGGCAAGGCGCCGATGGAAGCATTGGCCGGCGGCATGATCTCCGCGGCGGGCGATGCGGTCACGCTGTCGCTCGGATTGATCGGCGTGATGGCGCTGTTTCTCGGCCTGATGAAGGTGATCGAAGCGGGCGGCGCGTTGCGGCTTTTGTCGCGTCTGTTACGCCCGTTGATGGTGCGCTTGTTCCCCAGCGTGCCCTCCGATCACCCCGCCATGGGTGCCATGATCCTCAATCTTTCCGCCAATTTGTTGGGCCTCGGCAATGCCGCGACGCCCTTCGGAATCCGCGCGATGCAGGAGCTGGATACGCTCAATCCGCGCAAGGGCACGGCGACCGACGCGCAGGTGCTGTTCCTGGCCATCAACACGTCCAGCATCACTATCCTACCGACGACCGTGATCGCGTTGCGCGCGGCGGCGGGTTCCGCGGATCCTGCCGGCATCGTCGCCACCACGATCTTCGCCACCGTCTGCGCGACCATCATCGCTATCGCGTCGTCTATCCTTCTGGCGCGCTTGTTCCCGGTCGCGTCCGGTGCCGGGGACGCGGACGCGACCGTGGAGAAGCCGGCGGCGTCCTCGTTCGACGCCACGTTGACCGACACGCGCGCGGCGCCTGTCTGGGCGTCGGTCCTGACCTTTGGTGTGCTGCTGGCGTTGGTGCCGGCCATGCTGGTGCTCGGTAAGGGCATGACGGTCTGGATCGTGCCGGTCGTGGCGACCGCCTTCGTCCTATTCGGCCTGATCCGCCGCGTGCCGGTCTATGAGGCCTTCGTCGAGGGGGCCAAGGATGCGTTCGACGTGGCGGTACGGATCATCCCGTATCTGGTCGCCATCCTGGTCGCGATCGGCATGTTCCGCACCAGCGGCGCCATGGACCTGTTCATCCAGCCGCTCGGCCGGGTCACCGAGGCGTTTGGTTTGCCGCCCGAGGCCTTGTCGATGGCCATCCTGCGCTCCTTGTCGGGTTCAGGCGCCTACGGGTATCTCGCATCCCTGTTGCAGGACCCCGCCATCGGCCCGGACAGCTATCTGGGCTATCTGGTCAGCACCATCCAGGGCTCGAGCGAGACCACCTTCTATGTCTTGGCGGTCTATTTCGGCGCGGTCGGCATCCGGCGGATGCGGCACGCCCTGGCTGTCGGCCTGATTGGCGACGCCGCAGGCGCCATCATGTCGGTCGTCGCCTGCGCCGTGCTGTTCGCGTTGTAGGCGTCCGCGAATTGCCGCCCCGGAAGAAGCCGGGCTAACATGCCCGCCGCTCAGGGGAGATCGACATGAAGCTCAAGGACAAGGTGGCCATCGTCACGGGCAGCTCGCGCGGCATCGGCCGCGAGATCGCGCTGCGCTTCGCGCGCGAGGGCGCCCATATCGTCGTCAACTGCCGCAACACCCTGCCCAAGGCGAAGGCCGTGGCCAAGGAGATCGAGGCGCTAGGCCGCAAGGCCATCGTCGTGCAGGCCGACGTTGGCACGGCGGTGGGCGCCAAGAAGCTGATCTCGGCCACGCTCAAATCCTTCAAGCATGTCGATATCCTGGTCAACAATGCCGGCATCATCATCGAGCGCAACTTCATCGATTCGACGGACGACGACTGGAAGCGCGCGATCCACAGCAACTTGGATCCGTTCTTCTATGTCACCCGCGCGGCCCTGCCGCACATGATGAAGCGGAAAAAGGGCCGGGTGGTCTCGGCCAGTTCGATCATTGCTGACCGCTATGACTTCGGCGGCGCCAACAAGATGTCGGCTTGTACGGCGGCCAAGGCGGCCGTGATGGCCATGCTGCGCGCGGTGGCGGTCGAGGCGGCGCCTTATGGCGTCACCGTCAATGCCGTGTCGCCCGGCTATATTGCGACCGAGATGTTCGCGACCCTCGACCAGAAGGGGCTCAAGAAGGCGCTGCAGATGATTCCGCTCGGGCGCTACGGCACGCCCGACGACATCGCCTCCGCCATGGTCTTCCTGGCCTCCGACGAGGCCTCCTACATCACCGGCCACACGCTGCGCGTGAACGGCGGCATGGCGATGACCTGAACGCCGGCTTTCGGCGTTCCCTCAATCCAGCGAGACAAATCCATGGCAAAGGCGGCGAAGAAGCACCGCATCGCACTCATTCCCGGCGACGGTATCGGACAGGAGGTCGTGCCCGAGGGTGTACGCGTACTCGAAGCCGCCGGGGCACGCTTCGGCGTCGAGTTCGAGTGGAAGACGCTCGATTGGAGCTGCGCCTATTTCAAGAAGCACGGCCGCATGATGCCGGCGGACGGCCTGGACCAGCTCATGGAATTCGACGGCATTTTCCTCGGCGCCGTGGGCCTGCCGGGCGTGCCCGACCATGTCTCGCTCTGGGGCCTTCTGATCCCCATCCGCCGCGCCATGCGCCAGTACGTCAATCTGCGTCCCGTGCGCCTGTTCAAGGGCGTGAAATCGCCCCTGGCCGACCGCAAGCCGGGCGACATCGACTTCATCGTCGTGCGCGAGAATGTCGAAGGCGAGTATTCCGAGATCGGCGGCCGTCTTTACGCCGGGACGGACGAGGAGATGGTCGTCCAGGAATCGATCTTCACCCGAAAGGGCGTCGACCGCATCCTGCGCTATGCCTTCGAACTGGCCGCTAAGCGGACGAAGAAACACGTCACCTCGGCCACCAAGTCCAACGGCATCATCCACACGATGCCGTATTGGGACGAGCGTTTCGCGCTGATGGCTAAGGATTATCCCGGCATCAAGACCAGCCAGTATCACATCGACATCCTGACCGCGCATTTCGTGCAGCATCCGGACTGGTTCGACGTGGTGGTGGGCTCGAACCTGTTCGGCGACATCCTGTCCGATCTGGGGCCGGCCGTGGTCGGCGGCATCGGTATCGCGCCCTCGGGCAACATCAACCCCGACGGCACCACGCCGTCCATGTTCGAACCTGTCCACGGCTCGGCGCCCGACATCGCTGGGAAGGGCATCGCCAATCCTATCGGCCAGATCTGGTCCGGCGCCATGATGCTGGAGCATCTCGGCCATTCCGACGCGGCCCAGGCGGTCGAGCGCGCGATCGAGCAGGCGCTCGCGGACGGCCCGGTCACGCGTGATCTGGGCGGCCAGGCCACGACGGTCGAAGCCGGCAAGGCCATCGCCGAAGCGGTGCGCACCGCTTGAGGAAGACCGCGCTGCCCCATCTGGTCGCGCACGCGGATTGGAGCGTCGATGCGCGCAAGCGCTGGATGGTCGTTGCCCGCCTGGGGCCGGACGGCCGCTACGTTGCCGACGCGCCGCGCCTGGTCGGCGAGCCGGGCGACCTGATCGAAAGACTGCTGGCCGAGGCGGGCCCGAAAGGCCGGGTCTTCTTCGGCTTCGACTTTCCGGTCGGCCTGCCCCGGGCCTATGCCGCCAAGGCCGGGATCACCGACATGATCGGCGCCCTGGCCGGGTTCGGCCGAGGGGCTTGGCGCGACTTCTATAATGTCGCGGCCAAGCCGCAGGAGATCGGTCTCAACCGGCCCTTCTATCCGGACCGGACGCCGGCCGGGCAGCACTTCTCTTACGGGCAGCTTCTTGCTGGGCTCGGGCTGTCCAGCCGGGACGAGCTGATGCGCCATTGCGACCGGGGGCCGCCCGCCGCCGCGCCCATCTTCTGGACCGTGGGCGGCAACCAGGTGGGCAAGGCGGCCTTGGCGGGCTGGCGCGATCTGGTCGCCCCAGCCTTGCGCGACCGGCGCGGCGAGGTGGGGCTGTGGCCGTTCGACGGGATGCTGCCGGAACTGCTGGCAAGCAAGCGCGTGACCCTCGCCGAAACCTATCCGGGCGAGATCTATAGCCATCTCGGCCTGCGCTTCGGCCGCCGCGCGGGGACGGGGAATTCCGGCAAGCGCGTGCAGGCGGACCGGGTCGCCAATGCCGCGGTCCTCTTGGCCTGGGCCAGGAAGACGGGGGTGCGCGTCTCGCCCGAACTGCGCCGTCAGATCACGGATGGATTCGGTAAGGCGCCCGCGGGCGAAGATCCGTTCGACGCCACAGTCGGCGTCTTCGGCATGCTGAACATCGTGCTGGGCCGCCGCGAGACAGGCGAGCCCGAGGCGCCCGCCATCCGCAGCGTCGAAGGATGGATCCTCGGCCGCTCGGCCCGGCGCACCCTCGGCGCCGGACGCGCGGTTTCGAACGGCACGGGCTTCGATCTTCATCCGCAACTTGCCGCCGATACGGTCGAGGTCTGCCGCCTCGATCTGTGCCGCGTCCTGTTGTCGCGCGATTCGTCGTTCCCTTGGCTCGTGCTGGTGCCCCAACGCGCCGGCGTGCGCGAAATTCACGAACTGTCGGCGCGCGACCGCGCGCGTCTGTCGGATGAGCTCGATCTGGCCGCGCGCGTGATGGCGGCCTTGTTCGCGCCCGACAAGATGAACACGGCGGCGCTCGGCAACATGGTTTCGCAGCTTCACGTCCATGTCGTGGCGCGCTATCGCACCGACCGGGCCTGGCCGAAGCCCATCTGGGGCAGCGGACCCGCCGAACCCTATGCGCCGGCGCGGTTGGAAGCGCTGCGAAAGCGGCTGCGCGCGGCGTTCGAGGCGGACGGCCTGGCGGATTGAGCGATTCGCCTTATATTTTCGGGATGGATTGACCCATCGGCGGCCCGTGCGATCATCGGGCCGGACATCGGAAACGGAGTGACGCCATGAAGATCGGTATCAAGAAGCTGCTGGAGGACGCGAACAAGGAGATCACCACGATCTCCGCCAAGGACGCCGTCGCCAAGCATGGCGATCCCAACACGGTGTTCGTCGATCTGCGCGACCCGCGCGAGTTGCAGCGCGAGGGCATGGTCCCCGACGCGTTCCACGCGCCGCGTGGCATGCTGGAGTTCTGGATCGATCCGGAGAGCCCCTATCACAAGGAGATCTTCGCTTCGGGCAAGAGCTTCGTTTTCTACTGCGCCAGCGGTTGGCGTTCGGCGCTGGCGACGCAAGCGGCCCAGCGCATGGGGCTTTCGCCCGTCAGCCACATCTCCGGCGGTTTCAGCGCGTGGCGCGAGGCCGGCGGGCCCGTCGCCCAGAAGGAAGAGAAGCCGCCGAAGAAGGCCTGACTGCCTCGTCGGCGAGCGTGGACAGCGCCGGCTCCGACAAGGAATGGGCCACGACTGGCTCATCCTCCGCGCCCAGGTCGGCGTAGAAGGCGCGGGCTGCATCGTTCCAGCCGTTGGAAATCCACCATAGGAAGCCGCGTCGGCGACGCTTGGCTTCACGCGCCAGCGCGGCCATGAGCGCGCGGCCCACCTTGCGCCGCCGGGCACGCGCCTCGACGTGCAGATCCCCCATATAGAAGCCGCGCTCGGCCTCGGTCGGGTCGTAGTCGTCGTGGAACAGGAGATAGCCGGCCGGCTTGCCATCGATCTCGGCGATCAGGACTTCGTAGCAGCGTTTCGCGCCGAACCCGTCGCGGCGCACGGTGGCCGCGGTGGCCCGGCCGCGATTGCCGTGAAGGGCGCGCAGGCGGTTCATCATCCGCGCCAGGATCGCCGCGTCCGCCTTGCGCGCGGCGCGGATCGCGACGGCGGGGAGGGGCTTTCGCGCCACTAGACGGTCGCCACCGGCGTCGCCGGCGAGCCGACCGCGCCCGGCAGGCGCAAGGGCGGTGCCGTCATCAGGAACTTGTGGCGCTTGTGAGCGCGCAGCCAGTCGGCCAAGTCGCTCAGATACCAGATCTCGCCGAGCGGCAGCCCCAGCTTGAACAGGCAATGCTCGTGCAGCGGATAGGCCGCACAAGGGCCGTGGACATGCGCGGTCGTAAAGTCGCGGTGATAGTGCTCGACCGCATAGTTGTCGGTCACCAGCACGGAGATGCCGCTGTCGGTGATCCAGCGCAGGAGCTTGGCGTCCGAGCCGTCCAGCACGGCGCAGGAGGTATGCAGCGTCTCGGCATCGGGCTTGCGGTTCTGCTCCAAAATCACGCGGCCGAAGCCGGTGTGCAGGCACAGCATGTCGCCTTTCTCGACCGTGACGCCGTCGGCCTCCATGGCGCGCATCATGCCGTCGTAACCGACCGCCTTGCGCGCGCGGCCAACGGAGGGGAACAGGTCCACCATCACCGCGCGGCCCTGAACGCAGGTCTCCGCCATCGTCTCGATGCCTAGCGCCCTGGCGCCCATGCCGTGGCCCGGCGTCTCCTGGCCGTTCTCGTACGAGACCGGCCCGTGGACATGCTCGTCCGCGCGATAGCCGTTGTAGTAGACGCGCTCGGCCTTGCCGTCGCCGTCGGCGTCGAACAGCGCGCCCATATGCGACAGCGCGTCCCATTGGGTCGAATACTGGAGATGAATGAGGACGGCGTCGTCGCACATCACGTCGGTGAAGGCGGCGTTGTCGCGCGCCAAGGGATAGTTCATGCGCGGCCGGCCGTTCTTGAAATAGGTCGGGCGCAGCTCAGGGGGAAACCGTGCCGTGCTCAGCACGTTGCCGCCCGGATAGTCGAGGGGCAGGCTCAGGCAGAACGTCTTGCCTTCGCGCACCTCGGCCACGCCCTGGCGTACCTTCTCGGGCGTCAGAAGATTCAAGCGCCCGAGCTGATCGTCGTTGCCGAAATCGCCCCAGTTCGATCCCTCGGGACGATGCTTCCACCGTTTGGCCATATTGCTCTCCCCTTTGGCCGCGACTTTAGCAGGTCGCGGCGCGACAGGGCGCGCGGCTTTCGTTAGGATTAACGCATCGGCAAGGCGAGGGCTGCGATGACCGACCAGGCACCGGAACGCTGTGACATCCTGATCCGCAACGGCACCGTGGTGGACGGCACCGGAGGTCCCGGCCGGCGCGCCGATGTGGCGGTGACGGACGACCGCATCGTGGCCGTGGGCGACCTCACGCGCACCAAGGGCGGGCGCGAGATCGACGCCGCGGGCCTCGCGGTTTCGCCGGGCTTCATCGACGTTCACACCCACGACGACTACGTGCTTCTGTCCAAGCCCGAGATGACGCCCAAGCTGAGTCAGGGCGTCACCACCGTGGTGGTCGGCAATTGCGGCGTCTCGGTCGCGCCGCTGAAGACATCGGGCCGTCCGCCGCCGCCGCTCGACCTGTTGGCGGGCGAAGGCCATTGGTGCTTCGACAGTTTCGCCAAATATCTCGATGCGCTGGACCAGGACGCGCCCGCGATCAACGGCGTGGCCATGGTCGGCCATTCCACCTTGCGCGCCGGGGTAATGGATCGCTTCGACCGGCCGGCTTCGGGCAGCGAGATTCGCGCCATGCGCGCCGGGCTGGAAGAAGCGCTGGAGGCGGGCGCCATCGGCCTGTCCACGGGCCTCGCCTACAAGATCGCCATCAATGCCCCGACCGACGAGGTGATCGAACTGTCGAAGGGGCTTTTGGCCGCGCACGGCGCGCTCTACGCCACCCACATGCGCAACGAGGCCGAGAAGATTATCGACGCGATGGACGAATCCTTCGCGATCGGCCGTGCGGCTCAAGCGCCGGTCGTGATTTCCCACCACAAGGTGGCGGGCGCGCCCAATTTCGGCCGTTCGCGCGAAACGCTGCCCCATCTCGACGCCGCGCGCGCGAAGCAGCCGGTGGGCGCCGACGTCTACCCCTATCCGGCGTCGTCCACGGTGCTTTCGGCGGACATGATCCCGCGCTCCAAGAAGATCCTGGTCGCCTGGTCCAAGGCCATGCCCGAAGTGTCGGGCCGGGATCTGAAGGATATCGCTGCGGAACTGGGCTGCAGCCAGGAAGAGGCCGTCCAAAGGCTACAGCCGGCGGGCGGCATCTACTTCGCCATGGATGAGGAGGACGTGCGCCGCATCATGGCGCACAAGGACATCATGATCGGCTCGGACGGCTTGCCTAACGACGAGCATCCCCATCCGCGCCTGTGGGGCACTTTCCCGCGTGTGCTCGGACATTATTCGCGAGAGTTAGGCCTATTCCCGCTGGAGGAGGCCGTCCGGCGCATGACCTCGCTGTCGGCCAACCGCTTCGGCCTCAAGGATCGTGGCGTGGTTCGCGCGGGGGCCTTCGCCGATCTGGTGCTGTTCGATCCGAAGACGGTCATCGACCGCGCGACCTTCGACAAACCGATGCAGCCCGCGGCCGGAATCTCGATGGTGATGGTCAACGGCCGCGTCGCGTGGGAGCAAGGCAAGGCCACCGGCGCGCGCGCCGGCCGCGCCCTGCGCCGAAAGTCGCTCGACCAGCCGATGGCTTAAGCCTTCTTCGGCTCCGCCGGCTTCGCGTCCGTCTTCTTCTCCGGCGGCGGGACCAGGCGGATGAACAGTTCCTTCAGACGCGCCTCGGGCACGGTGTTGGGGGCCTGCATCATCAGGTCTTCGGCCTGTTGGTTCAGCGGGAAGGCGATGATCTCGCGGATGTTAGGCTGGTCGGCCAATAGCATTACGATACGGTCGACGCCGGGCGCCGAGCCGCCATGCGGCGGGGCGCCGAACTTCATGGCGCTCAGCATGCCGCCGAAGCGCTCCTCGACATCCTGCTTTGTGTAGCCCGCGATCTCGAACGCCTTGTACATGATCTCGGGCTTGTGATTGCGGATCGCACCCGACGACAGCTCGATGCCGTTGCAGACGATGTCGTACTGGAACGCCTTGATCT
>CAYZFH010000062.1:0-14029 GCA_964477375.1 uncultured Rhizobiaceae bacterium
ACGCGCCCATCGGCGCCTACCAGATCCTGGAAAAGCTGGCCGAGGGCGGGAAGCGCCCGGCGCCCATCGTCGTCTACCGCGCGCTCGATTTTCTGATGGAGCAGGGGCTGGTGCACCGGCTGGCCAGCCGCAACGCGTTCATCGGTTGCGGCCACCCGGACACCAATCATCAGGCTCAGTTCCTGATCTGCGATTCCTGCGGTTCGGTCGCCGAACTGGCGGACACGCGCATCGTCGACGCCATCACCGACCGCGCGGCCCGTTCGGGCTTCGCCGTCGCGGGCCACGTGGTCGAAATCCAGGGCACCTGCCCGGACTGCCGCAAAGCCGCCCATGCCTGAGCGCGCCAACGGCACCACGCTGGTCCAAGGGCGCGGATTGCGCCTGCGCCTCGGCGGTCACGAAATTCTGCAAGGCGTGGATGCCTCCGTGCGTGCGGGCGAGATCGTCACCGTCATCGGGCCGAACGGTGCGGGCAAATCCATGATGGCGCGCGCGCTCCTTGGCCTGGTCGCGCTCGATGGCGGCACCGTCACGCGCAAGCCCGGCCTCACGGTCGGCTATCTGCCCCAGCGTTTCACCGTCGACGCCGTTCTGCCGCTGACCGTGCGGCGCCTGATGTCTCTGACCCGCCCGGCATCCATCGGTGCGATCCGCGCGGCGCTAGAAGAGGTGGGCGCCACGCATCTTCTGTCGCGCCAGGTGCAGGAGCTGTCCGGCGGCGAGCTGCAGCGCGTATTGCTGGCGCGCGCCCTCCTCGGCGATCCCGACCTGCTCGTCCTCGACGAACCGATCCAGGGCGTGGACGTGACCGGTCAGACCGAGCTGTATGGGCTCATTGCGCGGCTGCGCGACCGGCATGGCTGCGGCATCCTTCTGATCTCCCACGATCTGCATTTGGTGATGGCGGCGACCGACCGGGTGCTCTGCATCAACCACCATCTCTGCTGCGAGGGAAAACCGGAGGCCGTGAGCCGCGACCCTGCGTATCTCGCGCTATTCGGCGCCCAGGCCGCGCAGAATCTGGCTGTCTATACCCACGCCCACGACCATAGCCACGATCTGGCAGGCGAGGTGGTGGAGGACGGCCATCATCACCACGACCACAGTCACGGCCATCACCACCATCACGACCATTCCACCAAGAAGGCGTCGTGATGTTGGAGCCGTTCCTTCTTCACGGCCTGATCGCGGGCCTGGGCGTTGCGCTCGTGGCGGGACCGCTCGGCTGCTTCGTGGTCTGGCGGCGGATGGCCTATTTCGGCGATGCGCTGGCGCATAGCGCCCTGCTCGGCGTGGCGCTCGGTTTTCTGCTCGGCGTCAACCTGACCGTTGGCGTCCTGGCATCTTCGGTCGCGCTCGCCCTGTTCGTACTCCTGATGCAGACCCAGCGGCGGCTGGCCAGCGACACACTGCTCGGCATCCTGGCCCACGCTATGCTGGCCTTCGGCGTGATCGTGGTCAGCCTGATGGACCGCGTGCGGATCGATCTTCTCGGCTATCTGTTCGGCGATCTGTTGGCTGTGACGCGCGGCGATCTTTATTGGATCCTCGGCGGCGGCGTCTTGGCGCTGGCGGCGCTCGCGCTCCTATGGCGGCCGCTTCTGGCGTCCAGCGTCCATGAGGAGATGGCGCGCGCCGAAGGCGTCCCGGTCATGCGCGTGCGCCTCGGCTTCATGGTTCTGTTTGCGGTCGTCATCGCCATCGCGATGAAGATCGTGGGCGTGTTGCTGATCATCTCGCTTCTGATCATTCCGGCCGCCGCCGTGCGGCCCTTCGCGCGCACGCCCGAGGCCATGGCGGGCCTGGCGGCGGGCGCGGGCGTGATCGCGGTGCTGGCGGGCTTCAACGGCTCGGTCGAATGGGACCTGCCGACCGGCCCGGCCATCGTCGCGGCCGCGACGATCCTGTTCGTGCTGTGTCAGGCCTTGGCCGCGCTGTGGCGCGGCGTCGCGCGGGCAGCGCGCGCCTAGCGCTTCCCATCGGCGGCGGTTTCGGCGACCGCGTTGAGCTTCTGCCACGGGAAATAAAGATCGAGCCAGTGGGCGAGGCGGCCCACATACAGGATGATTTCGTCCAGCAGCGCGGACGTGTCGCTCGGTTCCTTTCCGATCGCATCGGCCATGGTCGTTAGCCCCTTCGCCGTATCGTGCATGCCGAGGAAGCCGTCCAGCATGTCCGCCGCGCCGCGCAGCAGCAGCGCCGCCGCTTCGGACTTGAAGCGCGCCCCGCGCTCGTCGCGCAACAGCCACAGATTCTCGTGCAGCTTGCGCGTCTCGGATTCGGCGTAGAACAACGGACCCAGCGGGATCATCACGCCGCGGCGGGCGCGCAGCCGCTCGAACTCCGCGGGCACGGCTTGCCAGGCTTCTTGGCGCAGCTTGCGCACGGCCGAGCACGAAGCGCTGAGCTTCGTGTCTTGCAATGCCGACGGCAGCGCCTTCTGCCATTCGCCGGGCTTGGCGGACAATTCGCCCCACACGGTGCGCCAGCCGTGGTCGGCCTGCACCGTTTCGCCCAGTTTCTTCAGCGCGGACAGGTCGCCCCGTGCGCCGCCCAGGATGGTGACGCTCGCGCTCTCTTCCTGCAGCGGGCCGAACATGATCTCGAGGAACTGGCGCTTGGGGTAATAGATGAAGGCGCCGGGCGCTGCGCCGTGGATGTCGCGCGCGCTTTCCAGCGGCTGCAGCACGGGCACGGGCCACAGGATCTGGTCGCCCGCGATCTTCGCGCAGTGCAGGTCGACTTTGAGCGGCAGCGCCGCCAGCAGCGCCGCGATGGTGCGTGGCGCCGTCGTCACGTCCAGTCCGATCTCGACCGCGACACCTTCCGCCGAAAGGATCAGCGCCGCGTCGTCCGTATTCGCCATGACGGCCCCCCGATATTGCGCTGCCGATAACATCGCGCCGGGCGGCGCGGGTCAAGAAAAGGCCGCCGGGTGGCATCCCGCGCGCGAATCGGGTAAGTCCTTTTACGGACGATCACCGACGAGGAACCCATGCCGGATTCAGCGATCGCCGCCCTCGATTGGCCGGCCCAAATCTATGACGTGCTGCGCGCCTTCGAGGTGCGCCAGGTGGCCCATGTGCCGGATGCGGGCCATGCGCGGCTGATCCGATTGTGCGAAGCCGACAAGGGCATGCGCACCGTCAGCCTGACGACGGAAGAGGAAGGCATCGCGCTTCTCACCGGCGCGCATCTGGGCGGCCAGCGCGGCGTTCTCTTGATGCAGTCGAGCGGCGTCGGCAACACGATCAACATGCTTTCGCTGGTGAAGCATTGTCGCGTGCCGTTCCTGACCATCGTGACGATGCGCGGCGAATGGGGCGAGTTTAATCCGTGGCAGGTGCCCATGGGCCAGGCCACGCGCGCCTCGCTCCAGGCGCAGGACATCGTGGTCTATGACGTGACGGATGCGGCCGCGATGAAGGACACGGTCGAGGCGGCGGCGAAGCTCGCGTTCAACAGCGTGCAGCAGGTCGCGGTGACCATCAGCCAGCGCGTGCTGGGCAGCAAGTCGTTCAAGGATTGATCGCCATGGCGAATATGCTCGACCGCCGCGCGGCGGTGAAATCCCTTCTCTCCAACCGCGGCGACATGCTGGTGCTCACGGGCCTGGGCGGCACCTGCTGGGACGCGGCGGCGGCCGGCGACGATCCGCTGACCTTCTATCTGTGGGGTGCCATGGGCGGCGCGGCCATGGTGGGCCTCGGCCTGGCGCTGGCGCAGCCGGAGCGGCGCGTGGTCGTCATCACCGGTGACGGCGAATTTCTGATGGGGCTCGGCGCGCTGGCCACTATTTCGGCGGAGAAGCCGAAGAATCTCGGCATCGTCGTGATCGACAACGAGCATTACGGCGAGACCGGCATGCAGCCGACCCACACCGGGCGCGGCATCGACCTGGCCAAGCTGGCCGCCGCCGCGGGTTTCCCGGCGACGGCGGTCGCGACCGACGAGGCGTCGCTGGCCAAGGCCATCACCGTCGCGCGCGAGGCGCCAGGCCCGGCGCTGGCCGTCTTCAAGGTCTCGGCCGATAAGCACCCCTTGGTTCTGCCACCGCGCGACGGCGCCTATCTGAAGGATCGCTTCCGCAACGCGCTGCTCGGCGCGCAGTCGGTCCTCTAGCGGGCGCGGGGAGGGCTGCATGCGGGCACCGCAGGACAGCACCCTCGCCGAATTCCTCGAGGTCGACCCGCGCGTCGCGGCGGCCGTGCGAAAGTCCGGCGCCGTGGTGGCGCTCGAATCCTCCGTCATCGCGGCGGGCCTACCCCAGCCGCACAATCTCGAAGCCGCGTTGCGCTGCGAGGAGGCCGTGCGGGCCGAGGGCGCCATTCCCGCGACCGTCGGCATCGTCCATGGCCGCATCAAGGTCGGCATGTCCCAGGCCGAGATCGAAGCCTTCGCCACAAGCGGCGATGAGATCGAGAAGGCCAGCCGCCGAGACCTGCCGCATCTCATCGCGGGCCGGAAAAGCGGCGCCACCACGGTTGCCGGCACGCTTCTCTGCGCGGGCCTCGCGGGCCTACGCTTCTTCGCCACGGGCGGCATCGGTGGTGTCCATCGCGGCTGGCAGGAGACGCTCGACATCTCGGCCGATCTCGAGGAGCTGCCGCAATCGCCCATGGCGGTGATCTGCGCGGGCGCCAAGGCGATCCTCGACCTGCCTGCGACGCTCGAATATCTCGAGACGCGCGGCGTGCCCGTGGTGGGTTTCGGCACCGACGAATTTCCCGCCTTCTACACGCGCGAAAGCGGGCTCGCGCTCGGCCAGCGCGTCGACACGGCGGAAGAGGCCGCGCGGCTCCTGCGCGTCAAATGGCGCTTGGGTCTGCCGGGCGCGGTCGTGATCGCCCAGCCGATCCCGACGCCCTTCGCGTTGCCGCGCGCCGAACTCGAAGGTCATATCGAGCGTGCGCTCAAGGAGGCCGCAGCGGACAAGATTGCCGGCAAGGACGTCACGCCCTTCCTTCTGGCGCGCATCGCCGATTCCACCGGGGGCGCCAGTCTCAAAGCCAACCTGGCGCTTCTGGAAAACAACGCCCGCTTGGCGGGCCGCATCGCGCGGGCTTATACACGGCTATAAAAGTGGCGTCGGGAACTGCGTCGCCGTCCCCTGCGTTTCTGCAGGTTGTCTTGTTCGCTCGGGGGTAGCGGCGTGCCTATTGTGACCGGCCATTGGGATACGGCGCTGACCGCGCTTTCGGTGATGGTCAGCATCTTCACGGCACTGGTTGCGCTCAGCGTCCTCGCCAATGCGGCCGATGCCGTTGTGCCGGCCCGCCGGCGGTGGTTTGCGGTCGCTTCGCTGGTCTTCGGCGGCGGCATCTGGGCCAAGTTCGTGGTCGGTCTTCTGGCCTTCTCGCCCGATATGCCCGTCGGGTATGCCTTCGCGCCTACGGCCGGCGCATTCCTTCTGTCCCTTCTGATCGCGGGCGGCGGCTTCGCCATGCTGGGCGCCGCGCGTGGCTTCGGCGCGCGCTTTGCGGCCGCGTTCCTTGTGGCGGTCGGAATCCTGGCCGCGCTCCGGTTCGACATGGCGGCGATCCGTCTCGACGCCGCGCCCGCGATGGACATGGATCAGCTCGCGTACGCCGCTTTGGTTGCGGCATGCGTCGGCATCCTTGTCATGTGGCTGACGGCGCGGACCCAGCCGATGGCCGTTCTAGTCTTGGGCGCGGTCGCGGTCGGGGCGGGCGTGTGCTGCATGCACTGGCTCGGAATGAAGGCGGTCGGGCTGCAAGGCCCGCTGATGTTCCGCGACGAAGGCGACGCCGTGCCCTCGGGCATGATCGCGCCGGATGTGTTGGCCGTGCTGGTCGCGGCGTTCGTCCTAACTTTGCTGGCCATCGTGTTCGTCTCGGCCGCGCTCGACCGGCGGCGCGCGGCGGCCTTGCGCGAGACCAACGGGCTTCTCGAGGCGCGCGTCCAGCTGCGCACGCGCGAGTTGGAGCGCAACGCGACGGCCCTGGCCGCGGCGCGCGACGAGGCCCAGCGCGCGGTCAAGGCCAGGGATCAGCTTCTGGCCAACATGAGCCATGAGCTGCGCACGCCCTTGAACGCCATCCTCGGCTTCTCCGAGATGATGCGGAGCGAGTTCCAGGGGCCGCTCGACAATCCGCACTACAAGACTTACGTGGAGATGATCAACAAGAGCGGCTCGCATTTGTTGGGTCTCGTGAATCAGCTTCTGGACCTGTCGCGTATGGAGGCCGGCCGTTTCACCATCTCGTCCGAGACGGTGGATCTGGGCGAGCTTGCGCATGAATGCACGATCTTGGTCTCGCCCCAGGCGGACGAGAAGAAAGTCGCGCTCCGGTCCGAAGGCGCGCCGCACGCGCTGGTCGACCGCGCGGACACTGCCGCCCTGCGCCAGGTGCTGCTCAACCTGATCTCGAACGCGGTGAAGTTCACCGATCCCGGCGGCGCGGTCGCGGTGCGCGTGCGCGACGAGAAGGGAATGATCGAGGTGTCGGTGGCCGACAACGGCATCGGTATCCCCGAGGCCGCGATGAAGCGGGTGCTGCAGCCGTTCGAGCAGGCCGATCCCTCGCTCAGTCGCAAATACGGCGGGGCAGGACTTGGCCTTGCTATCAGCAACCGGCTGATGAGCCTCATGGGCGGCTCGCTGGAGTTGACCAGCGCTGTCGGGCGGGGCACCACCGCGACCATCAGCCTGCCCGCCTCCGCGGCGGAGAGCTTGTCGCGCGCGTCATGACCCCTCCCGCCGGGGGGAAGATCGTGCTTCCGCCGCGCTTCCAGGCCTGGTTCAAAAAGCGCGGCTGGACGCCGCACGATTACCAGCTCGCCATGTTCGAGCAGCCCGAGCGGGCCGCGCTCCTGATCGCGCCCACGGGCGGCGGCAAGACACTGGCGGGCTTCCTGCCTAGCCTCGTCGCGCTGGCCGACACGGAAGAAGATTCCAAGCCCGCGCTTCACACGCTCTACATCTCGCCCTTGCGCGCGTTGGCCGTCGACGTGCGCCGCAACCTAGAGATGCCCGTCGCCGAGATGGGCCTGCATATCCGCGTCGAGGCGCGCACGGGCGACACGCCGGCCTCGCGCCGCGCGCGCCAGCGCGAGAAGCCGCCGCACATCCTGATGACGACGCCGGAATCGCTCGCGTTGCTTCTGTCCTACGAGGATTCGGACCGGCTGTTCGGCTCGCTCTCCACGATCATCGTGGACGAGGTCCATTCGCTAGCCAGCACCAAACGCGGCGATCTTCTCTCGCTCGGCCTTGCGCGGCTCCAGGCGCTGGCGCCCAACTGCCGCCGCGTCGGCCTGTCGGCGACCGTCGCGCGGCCGGAGGAACTGGCCGCCTGGCTCTCGCCCACGGCCGAGGCCACGGATGTGCGCGTGATCGAAGGCGGCAACCGCAAGCCCGCCGAGATCTCCATCCTGGTGCCAGAGGCGCGCATCCCCTGGGCCGGGCACATGGCGCTCTACGCGATGCCCGAGGTGTACCAGGCCATCAAGAAGGGCGGCACCACGCTGGTCTTCGTCAACACCCGCGCGCAAGCCGAGCTGGTGTTCCAGGAACTGTGGGACCTGAACGAGGACGGGCTCGCCATCGCGCTGCACCACGGCAGCCTAGCGGTCGAGCAGCGCCGTAAGGTCGAGGCCGCCATGGCCAAGGGCGTGCTGAAGGCCGTGGTCTGCACGTCTTCGCTCGATCTCGGCATCGACTGGGGCGCGGTCGATCTGGTCATCCAGGTCGGTGCGCCCAAGGGCGCCACGCGCCTCGTGCAGCGCATCGGCCGCTCCAACCACCGGCCCGATTTGCCCAGCCGCGCGATCCTCGTGCCCGGCAACCGTTTCGAGTTCCTGGAATGCCAGGCGGCCATCGAGGCCATCGCAGCCAAGGAGCTGGACGGCACGCCGCCCCATCCCGGCGGGCTCGACATCCTGGCCCAGCATCTTCTCGGCCGTGCCTGCGCGGGCCCGTTCGACGCCGACGATTTCTACCGCGAGGTGACGCGCGCCGGTCCGTACCGCGAACTGCCGCGCCGGGATTTCGACGAGGTGCTGAACTTCGTCGAATCAGGTGGTTACGCGCTGCGTGCTTACGACCGTTTCAAGCGGCTGCGGCGGCTGGAGGATGGGCGCTATGCCGTCTCCTCGCCCGCGGAATTGCGCCGCTACCGCATGAATGTCGGCACCATTGTCGATGCGCCCATGGTGCGGGTGAAGCTGAAACGTGGCGCCACGCTCGGCGAGATCGAGGAGTATTTCGTCCAGGGCCTGACCGCGGGCGACACGTTCGTCTTCGCGGGCCGCATGCTGCAATACGAAGGGATGCGCGAGACGACCGCCATCGTCACGCCGGGCAGGGGCGAAGACCCTAAGGTGCCGGCCTATATGGGCGGGCGTTTGCCGCTGACGACCGAACTGGCCACGCGCGTGCGCGGGTTGCTCGCGCGCCCCGATGCGTGGCGGCGCCTATCGCCGGAGGTGGCCGAATGGCTGCGCATCCAGCGCTGGCGTTCGGTCATGCCGCCGCGCGACGGCTTGCTGGTCGAGACCTTCCCGCGCGGCCGCAAGCATTTCCTCGTGGCCTACTGCTTCGAAGGCCGCAACGCGCACCAGACGCTGGGCATGCTGCTGACCAAGCGGATGGAGCGCGCAGGGCTCAAGCCGCTCGGCTTCGTCGCGACCGATTACGTGCTGGCGGTCTGGAGCCTGCGTCCCGCGCGCGACATGGCGGCGCTGTTCGACCAGGACATGCTGGGCGACGATCTGGAGGATTGGCTGGCCGATTCCTCCATGCTGAAGCGCACCTTCCGCACCGTGGCGGTGATCGCGGGGCTGATCGAACGCCGCCATCCGGGCGAGGAGAAGACGCGCCGCCAGGTCACCTTCGGCTCCGATCTGATCTATGACGTGCTACGCAAGCATGAGCCCGACCATCTTCTCTTGCGCGCGACGCGCCAGGACGCGGCGCGCGGCTTGACGGATGTGCGCCGCTTGGCCGATATGCTGACGCGCGTGCAGGGATGCATCGTCCACCGCGATCTCGACCGTATCTCGCCGCTGGCCGTACCGGTGCTGCTGGAGATCGGGCGCGAGAGCGTGCACGGCGCCGCGGTCGATGAATTGTTTGTCGAGGCCGCCGAGGAGTTGATCGAGGAAGCCATGGGCGAAGCCGCCATGCAGGGAGCGCTGCTCTGACCGATACCCGCTTCGTGCTGGCGGGCACGACCCTCGTGGCCGATCACTCCGGTGCGCTCTGGTGGCCGGGCGAACGAATCCTGGCCGTGGCCGACCTTCACTTCGAGAAAGGTTCGGCCTACGCGGCCAAGGGCACGGCGCTTCTGCCGCCCTACGACACGCGCGCGACCATCGAGCGGCTGGAGGAGGCGATCGTCCGCCGCGAGCCGCGCCACGTCATCTGCATGGGAGACAGTTTCCACGACGGTGCGGCGGCTTCGCGCCTGTCCAACGACGACCGCGCGCGGCTTTCAGCCCTCGCGCGCGGGCGCGATTGGCTCTGGCTCGCGGGCAACCACGATCCCGCGCCGCCTTCGGGGCTGGGCGGGCGGGTGATGGCCGAGTTTCGCATCGGTCCGCTCGTCTTCCGGCACCAGGCCAGCGAGGACTCGCTGCCGGTGGGCGAGGTCAGCGGTCATTTCCATCCCAAGGCCGTGCTGTCGGTGCGCGGGCACAGCATTGGCGGCCGCTGCTTCGCGGCGGATGCACGCCGCCTGGTGCTTCCGGCCTTCGGCTCCTACGCGGGCGGGCTCAACGTGCTCGACCCCGCGATCGCGCGGCTGTTCACGCCGGGCTTCCGCGTCCATGTGCTGGCGCGCGAGCGCGTGCACACGCTGGCCAGCAGCCGATTGCTGCCGCCGTAACTATTCCTGAATCGTGTAGACGATCACCGAGCCGTCGCGCGCTTCGAAGCGCAGCTTCACCAACACGTCGCGGCCGTCGTACCAAAGCTCCGCTTTCTTATCGCCGGCCATCTGCCATTTCTTGGCGTCGACCGTGCGGCCGCCGCCCAGATCGACCTTCTGCGCGTCGCCGCCCGAGACCGAGATGTTCAGGATCTTGCCCGTTTCGTCGTCGAACAGCTTGGTCTGCTTCACCGTGGCGACGTTCCAATAGCCGGTCGGCATGATGCCGAGCGGTTGGGTTGAATCGCCTTCCGTTCCCTTGATCACCAGCTTGTCGCCGTCGGCCTTGGCGGTCAGCGTGCTTTTCGTGCCGTTGTCGTCGATGCGGGTCTCGAGCGAAGTCAGCTTGCCGTCCTGCCACGTCTCGCGGCGCGAATGGTCGAAGGTATAGGCCGTGATGAAGGCCACCTTCACCTTGACCGAGGTCTCGTCCGACACGGCGACCTTGTCGCCGTCCTTGCCGACGACCAGCGCCTGGCGTCCGATCTCGGACCCGCTGCGCTCGATCTTGTAGCGGTAGGTACCCGGTGGAGCCTCCGCCAGGACCTCGGCGCCGAATGCGCCGGTGAAGAAAACCGCGAGCAGCGCGCGGCATAAAAACGCCATAGAATCCGGCATGACTGAGTTTCGATGCATCGCTTTGTAACAATCCTGTCCGATCTTGCCCGCGCGGCCCGGTTTCGCACAGGGCGGAAATTCCACTAGGAGACCCAAATCGTGACAAAAGGATGGCCGTGACAAAAGCAGAACGCGATCGGGAGCCAGAATTCACCCGCATCCTGGAGGCCCGCCTGTCGCGGCGACAGGCACTGGGCCTGGGTGCGGCTGCAACGTCGCTCGCAGCATTAGGTTCCATCGGCGCGGCCGTGGCCGAGACGCGCGGCGGCCCCTCGACGTTGACCTTCCAGGAGGTCGAGCATGGCGCCGATGCGACCGATCACGTCGCGCGCGGCTATCGCGCCGATGTGTTGATCCGCTGGGGCGATCCGCTTCTGCCCGGTGCGGCGCCGTTCGATCCCGCGAACCTGACGGCGGAATCGCAGGCGCGTCAGTTCGGCTACAACAACGACTTCGCCGCCTTCATGCCGCTGCCCTGGGGATCGAAGACCTCCAATCACGGGATTCTCTGCGTCAATCACGAATACACCGTGCCCCAACTCATGTGGCCGGGCATCAAGGGTCGCGAGGGTTCGCAAGGGCTGAGCAAGGAGCAGGTCGCGGTTGAGATGGCCGCGCACGGCCATTCCGTCGTTGAGCTGCGCAAGACCAGCGGACGCTGGTCGGTGGTAAAGAACAGCGCCTATGCGCGCCGCTTTACCGCGTCGGGCACCGAGATGCGCGTTGCCGGACCTGCCGCGGGCGACGCGCGCCTGCGCACCACGGCCGATCCCGCGGGCACGCGCGTCATCGGCACGGCCAACAACTGCTCAGGCGGCGTCACGCCCTGGGGCACCATCCTCTTCGCGGAAGAGAATTTCCCGTTCTATTTCGGCGGCAAGCAAGTGAGCCAGGCGGAGGCCGCCGCCTATAAGCGCTACGGGATTTCCGAGAAGTCGCGCTACTCCTGGTGGCAGTACGATGCGCGCTTCGACATGTCCAAGGAGCCGAACGAGCCCAACCGCTTCGGCTGGATGGTCGAATACGATCCCTACGATCCCGCCTCGGTGCCGGTGAAGCGCACGGCGCTTGGCCGCTTCCGCCACGAGGGCGCGGGCACCGCGCTGACGCCCGACGGGCGCGCCGTGATCTACATGGGCGATGATCAGGCGTTCGAATATTTCTACCGCTTCGTCTCATCCAAGCGCGTCGACCTGAAGGATCGCGCGGCCAACCGCGACGTGCTGGACGAAGGCACGCTGTCCGTCGCGCGCTTCGACGCGGACGGCACCGTGCGCTGGCTGCCGCTCGTGTGGGGGCAGGGGCCGCTCACGCCGGTCAATGGCTTCGCGAGCCAGGCCGATGTGGTGATCGAGGCGCGGCGCGCCGGCGATCTTCTGGGCGCCACGGGCATGGACCGGCCCGAGGATGCCGACGTCGATCCCGCCACGGGCCGCATCTATGCCGTCTTCACCAACAACGCCCAGCGCCGTCCCAACCAAGAGGATCCGCGCAAACGGCCCGATGCCGCCAACCCGCGCGCCGTGAACCGCTTCGGCCACATCATCGAGTTGACGCCGCCCGCGTCGGCCGGCGGCGCGCCCGATCACGATGCGGAGATATTCCGCTGGGACATTTTCCTCCTGGCGGGCGACCCGCGCCGCGCGGATGTCGGCGCGCGCTACAATCCGGGCGTGTCGGAGAACGGCTGGCTGGCCTGTCCCGATAACGTGGCGTTCGATCCCAAGGGACGCCTTTGGATCGCGACCGACCAGGGCGACAACTGGGTGCGCTCGGGCAGCATGGACGGTCTCTATGGCTGCGACACGACCGGTCCGGGCCGCGCGCTGACGCGCTTCTTCTATCGCGTGCCGGCGGGGGCGGAGATGTGCGGGCCCTGCTTCACGCCCGACGGGCGCACGCTGTTCGTCTGTGTCCAGCACCCGTCCGAGGACGTGGATGTGGATACGCCGATCGTTTACGAGAACCCGCGCACGCGCTGGCCCGACTTCAAGCCCGGCATGCCGCCGCGCCCCGCCGTGGTCGTCATCACCAAAAACGATGGCGGCGAAATCGGGTCGTAGGACAATACTTCTGCCGCCCCCTTTTAGGGGCGACGATCCCCAATTAGATGAGTCGAAGATTGAGTTAAGATGCCCTCCAGTACCGCGGTGGGGGCGCTCATGCCGAGTTGGGATTCTCTGTGGTCTCTCCAAACCCTCGTCGCTCTTGCTGGCACCGTTGGAGCCGTCGCGCTCGGGTTCGTGCCGCATAAATGGGCACGCATTGTCGGCTTACTTCTACTTAGTTTGATTGCTTGGTACGGCTTTGCAGCGGTCGAGGAAGAAAAGCGAAAGCCGGAAAAAGATTACGCTTACTTGTTTGTTCATCCTAATCGGACGGCACTAACTGCAGACGGAAATGTCGAGTTGTTCAGGCGCTCGACGGGAATTTTGGACAAGGTGAAAGTTTGCTTTGTCCCGACGAGCGATCGTCCGACAGCTAAAAGCTATCCATGCGTGCCGAACCAGGAAGGTGGCAAACTCCATTCCTTCGATGAAGGCGCAGAACCGTTTGTAACCCTGCCACTTGGCGATTGGACATTTGATATCGATCCACCAAGCAAGCTCGGAAAGGTTTTAGAGCAAATTAAGATTGTTCAGGATAATGGGCGCGCGGTAACGATATTCGCTCAAGCGCGTAGAAAAGAAGGAAATCGCGAGATTCTGTGTGAGACGCCACAGCGCGAAAAAATTCCGCCATGTCTATAACGGCAGACTTGATGGTTTTCATTCGATTGGCTCTTACGCCGCCGCCCGAATCCGGTGATTGGCCCACAAGACGGCGGTGAACAGAACCATGGCGCCCGTCTGGTGCAGCGCGCCGAGCGCCACCGGCACGGCGGTCATGAGCGTGGCGATGCCCAGCATGAACTGCACGCCGACGGCGCCGAGGGCGATGCGGCCCGCCAGTTGCGCGCGCACCTCCATCTTCTCCGTGCGGCGCCAGAACAACAGGACGTGCAGCGCCACCAGCGCCGCCAGCCAGCGGTGGTTGAACTGCACCGAGGGGATGTTCTCGAACAGGTTGCGCCACCAGGGCGAAAGCGCGCCGTAGGCTTCGGGCACGAAGCGCCCGTCCATCAGCGGCCAGGTGTTGTAGTCGCGGCCCGCGTCGATACCGGCCACGAACGCGCCGGCCAGGATGGTGATGAACAGCAGCGCTGCCGTGACCGCGCCGATGGGGCCGGCGGGGCCTGCGCGCCCGCGCGCCTCGCGCATCCCCCATGCGGTCCACAGGATGAAGCCATAGATGGCGACGGCCAGGCCCAGATGCGCGGCCAGCCGGTATTGGCTCACGTCGGGCCGGTCGACCAGGCCGCTTTTCACCATGTACCAGCCGAGCGCGCCCTGCGCTCCGCCCAACAGGAAGATGAGGACCAGCCGCCGCCGGTAACCCGGCGGGATGCGGCCCGGGTGGCAGAAGAACAGGAAGGGCAACAGGAGGACGATGCCGATCAGGAGCCCCCACTGGCGGTG
>CAYZFH010000063.1:0-1461 GCA_964477375.1 uncultured Rhizobiaceae bacterium
GCGCGTGCATCATGTCAGGCGGCCGCCCGTTCCAGGCTGACGCGCGGATCGAGCGTCGCGTAACCCAAGTCGGCCGCCAGGTTGGCGAGCAAGGTCAAAAGCGTTGCCAGCAGCAGCCCCGCGAGCGCCAGGTTGTAGTCGTTGGCCATGATCGCGTCGTAGATCATCTTGCCCATGCCGGGATAGGAGAACATCGTCTCGGTGATGAGCGCGCCGGAAAAGAGCGCGCCGAAGTTGAGCGCGACCAGCGTGATGACGGGCAGAAGCGCGTTGCGCAGGACGTGGTGCAGGACGACGCGGGATTCCGATGCGCCCTTGGCGCGCGCCGTGCGCACGAAATCGCGGCGCAGCACTTCGATGGTCGAGGCGCGCATGAAGCGGGCATAGCCCGCGACGCTGGCGAGCGTCAGCGTCGCGACGGGCAGGACCAGATGCGCCGCCCGGTCCCAGAAGCCGCCGCCGCCCACGGTCTCGACCCCGCCCGCCGGCAGCC
Organism: uncultured Rhizobiaceae bacterium; assembly: GCA_964477375.1. GTDB lineage: Bacteria > Pseudomonadota > Alphaproteobacteria > CADEGL01 > CADEGL01 > CADEGL01. Next base: position 494 of record CAYZFH010000063.1, read on the forward strand.
AGCCAAGTGCCACCGCGAACAGCATCATCAACAGCAGTGCCAGCCAGAACGGCGGCACCGAGATGCCCGCAAAGCAAAACAGATTGATCGCATGGTCGGCCGGCCCGCCCTCGCGCCGCGCGGCCCAGATGCCAAGCGGCAGCGCCAGGGTCACGGCCAAGATGAAGCTCAGCCCCATCAGAAGCGCTGTATTGCCGAGATAGGGCATCAGCACGCTCAGCACGGGCTGGGCATGCAGGCGCGAATAGCCGAGATCGCCGCCGAGTGCCGGGCCGAGCCAAGCCAGATAGCGTTCCCACAGCGGACGATCCAAGCCGTGCAGGGCGCGCAGGCGTTCGGCGTCCGCCACCGTGATGCGCGGATCGCCCGAGACCATCAGGTCGATGGGATCGCCCGGCATCAGGCCGATCAGGAGATAGACGGCCAAGGACATGGCCAGCATGACCAACGCCGTCTGGATCAACCGTCCGGCGAGGTAGCGTCCCATGGCGTCAGTTGGCCGCGCGCCAGTTCTCGACCCACAGCGTCGAGGGATACTGATGTCCGGTGGGCTCCACGCCCTTGAGCCAGAGCGGCATGATGAACGCGTCGGAACGGACATAGAGCGGCAGGGCCGGCAGTTCGTCCGCATAGATCGCCTGCAGCTTGTACCAAAGGGCGCGCCGCGCCTCCTTGTCCAACTCCACCTCGATGGCGTCGATCAGCTTGTCGGCCTCGGCGTTCTTGAAGCCGGTGTAGTTCTGGCCGGCATAGTTGTTGGCCGCGCTCGGGATCTCGTTCGAGCGCAAGGTCGCGCGCGGCACGTTCTCGGGCGAGCTGACCCAGGCGAACATGGCCATGGCGGAGAAACGGCGCATGCGCAACGTGTCCCCGAACAGGACGCGCGCGGGCTCGTTCCGGATCTTCACGTCGATGCCGGAGGCGCGCCACTGGCTCTGCAAAACCTGCTCGACCAGTTCGCGCGAACG
>CAYZFH010000063.1:1561-13983 GCA_964477375.1 uncultured Rhizobiaceae bacterium
TGGCGCACGCGCTTGTCGGCGAGCACCGGGTTGTCGAGATTGAGGTCGATATGTTCGTAGATGAGGCCGGGCTTGTAGACGATGTTGAACTTCTTGCCCTGCCGCTTCTCGAAGGCCAGCGCTTGATCCAAGGTCAGACCCAACTCGCCGGCGATATAGTCGATGCCGCCCGAGAGGATGTTGGTCTCCAGCGCCGCGGTATTCTCGATCACCCGCACGACGATGCGCTTGAAGTAGGGCTTCTTGCCCCACCAGTTCGGATTCTGGTCCAGCACGACATGCGAGCCGCGCACCACCTCGGTGATGCGGTAGGGGCCGGCATAAAGGCCGGGATTGGTCGTATCGGTGTCGTAGAGCGTCTTGTTCTTGTACTGCGCGGGGTCGGCGAAGGCCGCCCGTTCCAGATGCGCGGGCAGGATGTCGAAGCCGGTCATGTGGTTGTAGTCGAACGTGACCCGGTCGATATGCAAGACGAAGGTCTTTTCGTCGATCGTGTCGATCTTGAGGATGCGGCGGAAGCCTTCGGCGCTGCTGATCCCCGACATGGGATTCTTGCCGACCTCCCAGGTGAAGATCACGTCCTGGGTGGTGATGGGCTTGCCGTCGCCCCAGCGCGCGGCGGGGTCGAGCGTCACGCGCAGCGCGACACCTTTCTTTCCCTCCGGCAGGTCTTCCAGCTTGGCGCGCCCGTTCTCGAAGGTCGGAATCTCGGTGCACATCAGGCAGGCGAGCTTCCAATCCTTGTCGTAGGTCATCATCGGCCGCCGCGCCATGCCCAGGATGTAGGACTTGGCCACCATGGCGTCGATCATGGGGTTGAAGGTCGACGGGAACTGCGTGATGCCGATGGTGAGCTGCTCGTGCGGCGTCGCTTGCGCGCGACTTTCGCTCGGGAAAGCGAAGGCGAGAAGGGCCAGGAGAACACCGCAGAGCGGTCGGATTTTCCAGGCACGGCGTGCGGCGTGGCTCATGCGTTGGAGATAGCAGAACCCGCGCGAATCGTCACCGGATAGTCACAGGCGGAGGCGATGCTTTGCCATGCCGGCGCGACTAAGTAGGCGAACAGGGTTGACCGGCCGAAAGCCGCCGTGAATACTTAACTATAAAGTTAACTATAAACGCCGTTTCAGGAGAAACCCATGTCGTATGTCGATGGCTTCGTCCTTCCCGTTCCCAAGAAAAAAGTAGAGGATTATTTGAGGCTGGCGCGCCTGGCCGCGAAGGTCTGGAAGGATCACGGCGCCCTCAGTACGTGCGAAGCGGTGGCCGACGACGTGCCCATGGGCAAGTGGACGTCGTTCCCGCGCAGCGTGAAGAAGAAGCCGAACGAGACGGTGATCTTCTCCTGGATTCTCTACAAATCGCGCAAGCACCGCGACGCGGTGATGAAGAAGGTGATGAAGGACCCGCGCCTGGAAAAAATGATGGATCCGAAGAAGATGCCGTTCGACGGCAAGCGCATGATCTTTGGCGGCTTCAAAGTCGCCATCATGACCTGACGCCATGAAGGCCGTATGGCGCGGGCGGGTCGTGGCGGACAGCGAGCAGACGCTCGAGGTTGACGGCTATCGCTACTTCCCGCGCGCCGCCGTGCGGATGGACATGCTGCGGGCCACGCCGAAGACGGACGATGATCGCGAGTGCCCGCACGGCGTCCAATTCTACGATGTGACCGACGGTGCAGAGACAAGTGCCCGTGCCGCCTGGTCCTACGAGGCACCGCAGGCGTCGATGAAGCCGGTCGATCATTGGATCGGCTTCTGGGAAGACGTGACGGTCGGCTAGCCGCTCAGGCGGAACCGCACCGGCACGTTCACACTGCCCGGCGCCGGCTTGCCGCCGACAAGAGCGGGCTCGAGCTTCCAATCCTTCAGCGTTTCGACCGCGGACTGATCCAGCACGTCATAGCCGCTGCTTTCCAGCACTTCGGCGTTGGTCGCGCGCCCGTCGGGGGCGACGGCGAGACGAACGATCACGCGCCCCTGATAGCCGTTTCGCCGCGCGACGACGGGATAGGGCGGATAGGGCGTGCTTCCCGAGCCGAGCTTGTAGCGCGGCGGCCGGTCGCCTTCGCCCGAGCCTTGCTGTCCCGCCGATGCCGTGTCGGCCGTGCCCGCGTTCGCGATGCCGGAAGCGCCGCCGGCTTGTCCGGCCGCGCTCGAAGGTGAGGGCGCCGGGGCGCTGTCGCTCGGCGTGGAAGCCGGAGGAGACGGCGGTGCGGAAACAGGAGCGGCGGGCAGGACCGCATCGCTCGACGGCGCAGAGGGCGGCAGGATCCTAGGCGCGGATGGTGTCGCCTGCGGCTGGCTCTCCCGCGCGGCGGGCGGCGGCGGTTTCTGTGTATGGGCGGCGCCCTGGGTCGCGGGCGGTGTTCGGGCCGTGCCGGTGTTCGCCGGCATCTCCTTGCCGTCCGCGCCCACGATTTCAACCTCGATGGTGACGGTGGCTTCAGGCACGTTGGCCGAAGGCACGAACAGCCAGATTAGCGCACCGATCACGACGAGGTGGAATGCCAGCGACGCGGCCAGCGCCAGCCGCCGCTCGCGTCCGTCCGTGCCGGTCAGCGGAGCGAAGGCGCGCGCAAGCATGATGCACACGTGTCGCGGACGGATTCGTAGGCGGCTTCCGCCAGCGCGCGGCCAATGGGCGTATGGAGGCCGCAATGGGCAAGGCCGGTATCGCTATCCGGCGCCGCGACCAGGATGCAGTCGGTTCCCGTCCCGGTCACCGGACGTCCGTCGTCCGTCGTCGTCAGGCCGAAGCCCATGACGGCGGCGGTGCGCGCTTCGGCGACTATCGATACGGCTTCGATCTGGGCGGCCAGGGTGAGGGGGTGCTCGATCACCGCCACGACGTTGATCGTTCCGACCTGGGCGGTCTTTCGCGGCGCGAGAAGGGAAGGCGCCACGCTTTCCGCGTTGCCGAGGCCGCCGGTGGCGATGACGGAAACAGAATCGCGCTCGGCAGTGGCGAAGCCGTTCAGGTCGGCGGCCGTCATCAGTCCCGCATCGAATATCACACTGGCCGCGGCCGCGCGTTCGGCGAAGTAAGCGGCGGGATCGCGGCCTGGCGGCAGATCGGCATTACGCACTTGCAGCCATGCCACGCGGCGCGCCGTGCCCAATGCCGGGCCGACGACGGGCCAGCCGATAAGACGAAGGTCTTTACCGAAGTCGAGCAGAAGCCAGGGGAGGCGAAGCTCCGGCCGCATTGGGGAGCGTCGCGCCGACCCGCGGACTGAAAATCCGCGGGTCGGCCGCGAAGTTCCTCAGGCCGCTTTGCGGGACGCCAGCGCGGTGCGCGCGCGGCGCTCCGCCATGGCGACCAGCACGAGGTGGCCCGCCGCCAAGGCGACGAACCACACCGCGTTGATGACGGCGACGTAGGCGATGACCTCCGGCGTGAAGCCGGCGCCGGCACCCAGGAACGCCGAAGCGGCGTATTGGACGGCCTGGTTGACCACCAGGGCCGCTGCGAAGCCGATAGCAAGCCCGGCCACGTCGCGGCGTGCGCGGAACCGCTCGGCCGCGAGCGCCGCCAGCAATGCGGCGATGCCCATGGCCAAGCCCCAACCGAGCGTGTAGGCGTCGGTCGGATAGTCGAGGGTCAGGAAGCCCACGGCCTGGTTGCCGATCCACAGGGCCAGTACGGTCAGCAAGGCCTCGCGGCGCGGCAGGGTCAGTCCGGCCAGCGCGGCCACGGCCGCGAAGGGTGCGACGCAAGCCAATGCGCCGGTGGCCACTATGCTCGGCATGATCAACAGGCCGATCCAGGCGGCTTTCACGGCGCGGCTCTGCACCGTCTCGCTGCGTTCGCCGACGCCGAAGAGCTTGAGGGGGATCATGAAGGTCTCCTTATCCTGATCGTTCGCCGTTGCTAGAACTTTATCCCGATCTTGCCGGTGAAGTTACGGCCCGGCATCGTATAGGCGTTGTAGGTGCCGTAGGTGGTGGAACTGGCGATACCATAGTCGAAGTAGTTCTCTTTATTCAGCAAGTTCTGGACGGTCAGCGCCCAGTTGAAGCGCTCGATCTGACCACTAACCTTGAGGTCGACGATCGTGACGGCAGGCATCAGCGGCTGGAAATTGGCCGCGTCGTTGTCGAAGCGGCGAGAGCCGATGTAGCGCAGATCGGCGTCCAGCATGATGTACTTCTGGAAGACGTTCCACGAGACGCCGACGTTCCCCGTCCAGGGCGAAACCAGAGGAATTTGGTTGCCCTCGAATTGGCCGCTGCGGAACGTGGCATTGATGTAGGTCAGCGAGCCCTTCAGCAGAACGGGGTCGGAAATCCGGTAAGTCGCGCCGTTTTCGAAGCCGATGCGCCGCGTGGGATCCAGATTGGTGTTGGTGAAAGTGGCCGGGCTAAAGAAAATCTCGTTGTTGAGATTCATCACATAGCCGCTGGTCTGCCAATTGATGCCTTCCCAGTTCACGCGAAACCCGGTCTCGAAGTCGCGAGAGGTCTGGGTCTGGAGAGCGAAGTTGGGCGGCACTCCAAACGGCACGGAGCCGACCCGTTCATCCACGTTGGGCAGGCGGAAGCTGCGTCCGACGCGGCCGAACAAAGTCCAGACGTCGGTCAGGTTGTGGCTGACGCCAAGATGGCCGCCCCAGTCGGTCTGGGTGTTGTTATAGGGCAGGCCCTGGACGCCGAAGGCGCCGCCGGGCGCACTGGCGTCATACATGTCGGTCGCCGAGACCCAGGCCGTTTCCGTGCGCGCGCCGAGGGCGATGTCGGTGTTGCCCCACGCCGTCACGGTTTCCTGGAAATAGGGACCGACGGTGATCTGCGTCAGGTCGTAATGGTGGATCGGTGCATCGCCTTGGTGAAGCATGCGATCCGAATCGTAAAGCGAACCATAGACGTCTACGCCGGTCAGAAGCTTGCCGGGCAGATCGCCGAGTTGGTGCTGAGCGTCCAGGCGCGGCGTAAAGGACGAGGTGGTCAGCGTCGTGTTGTTATAGCTGTCGAAGGCGGGACCGAAGGAGCTGAAGATGCCAGATTGCTGGTCCTTGTTGCGCACGCCGGCGTCGAGAATCACTTGCACGCCCTCCGAAAGTTTATGCGTGCCGCCGAGGGTAATGTTGAGGCCTTGCTTGTTTGCGTAGTCGTCCGGCGTGGACGTGCCGGTCGGATCGGTGATGACTTGGCTGGTTGTCAGCGTGACCAGGCGTCCGCCGGGCAGGCCGAGGCGCTGGGTGTCGGCCGAGACGGTTAGGTACAGCTCGCCCCCTTCCAGCTGGTAGCGCGCGTCGCCTTGGATGTTGCGCTCTTGAAATTGGTTGTTCTCGCGGTAGCCGTTTGAATTGATGAGCGTTCCATAGAGTGCGAGCGCCAGGTTTCCGACCGACTGATTCGCCCCGATGTTGGCCTGGGTGTAGTCGAACGAACCGTAGGACATATCGGCGCGATAGGAATTGGGCACGGCGACGCCGGTCTTGGTGATGATGTTGATGACGCCGCCCATGGCGCCGTCGCCGTACAACACCACGCCGGCGTTACCACGCACGATTTCGATGCGCTCGATGCTGTCCTTCGGAATGGCGGTGAAGTCGACGCCGGCCATGTCGACATCGTTGAGGCGCCGGCCGTTGATCAGAACCAGCGTATTGGAAACGGCCGAGGCGCCGAAGCCGCGCATGTCGATCGTGTCGCGCGCGCCGTCTACGCCGCCGTACAGGTTCTGGACCTGAATACCGGCTTGCCGGGACAGAAGATCCTGCAAGGTCATGTCGGGCGATCGCGTGATCTCTTCCGACGTGATGACGGTGGTCGAGGTGCCGGCGATGCCGGTGCCCAGGCGCGTCGCCGTGACGTTGACCTCCTGCAGTTCCTGCTGCGGCGTGATCTGCGTTTGTGCGGTTTGCTGGGCCAGCGCGGGCGAGGAAAAGGCGAACGTGGTCAGTGCGGCGGTTTGTCCCAGCCGCTTGAGGTGGAAGTTCCAGGCCATGACGTAATCCTTCGTCTGTGGCGTCCGCGGGGGACGCCAAGCGGGGTTGACCCGAGGCGAAGGACGTATGGGCACGCCGAGCCGCATGCGCGGCGTGCGCGCGATCGTCATCGCGGCCGAAAGACGGGCCGCTCGGCGATCAAGGTCCAGGAATGACGTGGAAGGAAACACCCCCAACGGCCCCCGCATCGGAAACGAACGTCACCGCTGCGAAAGAACCGCTCCGTATGGACGCCCCGCCCATCGGTTGGGTGACTGCGCTGGCAGGTCTCCTGGCTCGCGGGTCAATGCCTATGGCGGTCCGGCCTTCCCGGTTTCCCAGTGGCCATGCGGACCAAGGCTCGCCGCTGACAGTTGCGGGGGCAGCCACGGATTAGGCCGAAGAAGCGGCCGACCGTGTTCCCTCTTTCCTCCCCGGCCTAAACCGGGGAACCAACACAGGAGGAAGAATTTCCGATCACGCCGGGCCGGTCAAGGGGCCCAGAGTTCGGAAATCCGAAAAGCGAGGTTATTTCTTGGCCTTATGCGCGTTCGCGGCGGCCCAGCCATCGGGGTCGGCCAGGAACTTCTCGATCTGGTCGAGGTTCGCGGCGGGGAAGTCGTTGCCCCGGCGCGCCTCGGCCAGCACGTCGTGCCAGGTGGCCAGGCCATGCAGGCGCACGCCGATCTCCTTCAGGCTCTCCACGCTCTTCGGGAAGATGCCGTAGTGGAACACCACGATGACGTCCTTCACCACAGCCCCGGCGTCGCGCAGCGCCTTGATGAAGACGTGCTTGCTGCCGCCGTCGGTGGCCAGGTCCTCGACCAACGGCACGGTCCAGCCCGGCGGCATGTCGCCCTCGATCTGGGCCATGCGGCCGAAGCCCTTGGGCTGTTTGCGGACATAGAGCATCGGGATGTTCAGTCGATCGGCCATCCACGCGCCATAGGGGATGCCCGCCGTCTCACCACCCGCGACGGCATCGATGCTGTCTACACCGATGTCGCGCCGGATCAGCTCGGCCATCAGCGTCACGATCTCGGTGCGCTGTTTGGGGAAGGCGATGATCTTGCGGCAGTCGATATAGACCGGGCTGACGCGGCCCGAAGTGAAGATGTAGGGCTCGTCGGGACGGAAATTGACCGCTTTGATGTCCAACAAGGCGCGCGCGGTGATGCGTGCTGCGTCTTTCTTGTCCGTGCCGGCCATAAGCGGTCCTCCCTGGGGTCCGGGCTGTTTAAAACTCCTCTCCACCCGCTGGCAATCGGATTCTCGGGGCCGCTCGGATAGAATGACGCGATGATGATCCGAACGCGCGTGATCGCGATCTCCACCGTCTTGATGCTGTCCGCGGCCGGCGTCTGGGCCGCGCCCGCCAAGCCGCAGAATGTCGAGAAGGAAGACGCTTTCCTCGATTGGGCGTCGGAGAGGCCCTTGGTCGCCGAAATGTCGGTGCAGGAGCCCGGTGTGGTGTGGGTCGCGCTGAAACCCGAGGGCTACAAATCGCCTGACAATGTCCGCAAGCTGGCGCGCGAGCTGGCGTGCGGCTACGACAAGATCGTCAAGTTCAAGGGCGCGACCGTCACGATCTGGCCCGAGACGGGTACGAGTGGTGCCTTTGTCGCGCGCGAGCAGTGCAAATAGGCGCTCAGCGCGGCAGCAGGCTTTCGGCCAGCGCTCCCGAATCGTGCAGCTCCGCCAGCGTTCCCTGCGCCGTCACGCGTCCCAACCGGATCGCATAGCCGCGCGGCGCCAACGCGGCCGCCGCGTCGAACGCCTGCTCGGCGACCAGGATGCCGGGGCCGCCCACCGCGGCCGCGCGGATCTGGTTGACCACGTCGCGCATCAGCACCGGCGCCAGCCCGAGAAACGGCTCGTCGAGCAGCAGCAAAGACGGCGCTTGCATCAGCGCGCGGCCGATGGCCAGCATCTGTTGCTGCCCGCCCGAGAGGGTCCAGGCGCGCGCGGACGATTTCTCCTCCAGTTGCGGGAACAGGAAGAACGCCTCCTCCAGACGCCGCTTGCGTCCCGCCGCGTCGCACCAGGCGCCGACCTCCAGGTTCTCGCGCACGGTCATGCCGCCGAATACGCGTCGTCCCTCCGGTACGTAGGCGATGCCGCGCCGGGCGCGTTCCTCCGGCGGTATGCCGGCCAAAGTCTCGCCGTGCAGAAGGATCTCGCCGCGCGCGAGCGGGACCAGACCCATGACGGCCTTGAGCAACGTGGACTTGCCCGCGCCGTTGGCACCCAGCAGCGCGACCACCTCGCGGAACGGCAGCGTCAAAGACACGTCCTCGAGAGCGGGCGCACCGCCATAGGCGACCGTGACGCCGCGCAACTCGAGAAGCGCGCTCACGGCTTTTTCTCCGCCGTGCCGAGATAGGCGCGGCGCACGGCTTCGTTGGCCAAGACGGCGTCGGGCGACCCTTCCGCAATCACGCGTCCGGCCTCGAGGCAGACGAGCCGTCCGGCCAGGCCGGACAGGAACGGCACGTTGTGGTCGATCACCAGCACGGCCGCGCCCTTTCCGGCGAGATCGCGCAGAAGGCCGCTCAGCGTCGTGCGCTCGCCCTCGGTCAGACCCGCGCTCGGTTCGTCCAACACCAGGAGGCGCGGTCCGCGCACCGTGGCGCGTGCGACCTCGGCCAGCCTGCGCACGCCGGCGGGCTGCGCGGCGGCTTCGTCCCAGGCGCGGCTCCCCAGGCCGGCCTCCGACAGCACGGTGAACGCACGGCTTCGCGCATGGGGCAGGGATGGGTTCGCCGCTGCGGCGTAGGCGACCGCGACATTGTCGATTAGGCTCGCGCCGGCGATCAGCTCGGCGGTCTGGAACGTGCGCCTGACGCTGAGCCGCGCGATGGCGTGGGGCCGCAGCGTTTCGAGCGGCGTGGTGTCGAGACGGATGTGTCCCCGGTCGGGGCGGTAAAGCCCGGTGATGAGGTTGGCGAGTGTGCTTTTGCCCGAGCCGTTGGGGCCGATCAGCCCGACGATCTCGCCCGGCGCCACGCGCAGGCTGACGCCGTCGAGCGCCGCGAGGCCGCCGAAGCTCTTGGCGACGTCTTCGACATGAAGCGCGCCGCCGGCGTGCACGCCGCGGGCCGTAGCAGGCATGAAGGGCAGGGTTTCGCTAGGCGTACGGCCGCGGCGCCATAGGCGGTCGACCAAACCCGCGAGTCCCTCCGGCGCCAGGATCACGACCAGCAGCAGCGCGGCGCCATAGGCAATCAAATAATACTGTTCGAGCCCACGCAGCCACTCGGGCAGATGGACCAGCAGTACCGCGCCCAGGATTGCACCGGCGATGCGGCCGCGCCCGCCGACCACGGCCATGGTCAGGCAGGCGACCATGATCGAGAAATCGAACACTTCGGGCGAGAGGACGCCCAGGGTGGTGGCGTGCAACGCGCCCGCCGCACCGCCATAGGCCGCGCTCAGCACGAAGGCGGTGGCGCGCAGCATGCCGCCATCGATCCCCACGGACGCCGCAGCCAGCGGGCGCTCGCGCACGGCCTGATACGCCAGCCCCTTCATGCCGCGAGTCAGCCGCCAAGCCAGCAGGCCGCCGAGCGCGACGAGGCTCCAAACGAAGAGAAGCAGTGGCCAGCCGGTGACCAGGCGTGTGCCGAACAGAGACACGCGCGGGATGCCGACCAGTCCGTTGGCGCCGCCGGTCAACGACTCCCAGTTCACCGCGCCGATCAGCGCGACTTGCGCCAAGCCCAGCGTTGCCAGCGCGAAGTAATGCGTCTCCAGCCGCAGCACCGGCGCCGCGACCAGGAGCGCGAACGCGGCGGGCAGGAGGATCGAGAGCGGAAAGGTTGCGGCGAAGCCCCAGCCCAGCTTCGCGCCGAGGATGCCGGTGACGTAGGCGCCGAGACCGAAGAAGGCGCCTTGCGCGAGCGAGAAGGCGCCGGCATGGCCGAAGACGAACTGATAGCCGATGACGAGCAGGGCATAGATGCCCGCTTGGGTCAGAAGCCGTAGCCCGTACAGATCGCCCATGAAGGCCGCATAGAGCGCCAATAGCGCCGCGCCGGCGAGCCAGGGCGCGTAGGCGGGGTGAAGCGCGGGCCGGGGCGTTGTGGACGGAACGCTCATGCGCGGCGCCCCTCCACTTCGCCCAGGATGCCGCCCGGCCGGACGAACAGCACGATCAGAAGGACAGCGTAGAGCGCCGCCTCGGCGACAGGTTGGGACAGGAAGGCGGCAACCACGCTTTCGAACAGCGCGATCAGAAGCGCGCCGATCAGAGCACCGCCGATGCGGCCCCAGCCGCCGATGACGACGGCGATATAGGCCTTGAGCATCAGGCTGCCGCCTTCCGCCGGCGTGACGAAGTAGCGGTTGCCGAGAAGAAGCCCCGCCGTGCCGGCCAGCGCGGCGGCGAGCGCGAAGGTGAGGGCGATCATGCGGCCCGTGCGGATGCCGAGCGCGCGCGCCATCTCGGGATCTTGCGCCGTCGCGCGCATCCGCTTGCCGAGTTGGGTGAAGGTAAGAAGGAACTGTGTCGCGGCCAACAGGATGGCCGCGGTCACGATCACGGCGGCCGACTGGCGATCGAGCACGAGGCCGCCGAGCTGCAACGCGCCGTCACCCGCGAGCGGCGGACCGCCGCGTGGTGCCGCGCCGAAGATCGCATTCGCGCCGTTCTGCAGCATGACGCCGACGGCGATAGTCGAGATGAAGACGGCGACCGGCGGCCGGTTCCGCAAGGGAAGATAGGCGGTCGCCGAAAGCGCCAGTCCGAGGATCGCCATCAGTGCGGCGACGAGCGGCAGAAGGACGATGCCCGGTGCGGGCAACGCACCAGCCAGCGCCACGGCCAGGAAGCCGCCCGCCATCACGAGGTCGCCATGGGCGAAGTTCACCGCGCTCGTCGCGTTGATGACCAGGACGAAGCCGAGCGCGACCAGTGCGTAGGCCGCACCCAACGCCGCCGCGTTGAGCAGAAGCTGGACGAGCGTCAGCGCGTCCATGGACGATCAGCGCGCGGCGTAGCGTTTGACGATCTTGGGCACACGGCTCGCGCCGTCATAGCAGACGATCACCGCGTCGTGGGCCATGTTGCCGGTGCCGTCCGACTTATAGGTCATGGCCAGCCCCTCATAACTGCCGGTGGCCAGCGCGTCGCGCACTTGGATCGCGGTCCGCGCGCCCTTGCCGACGGCGGCCAACACCATGCGCGTGCCGTCGTATTGCGCGACCGCGAAGGCGTCGGGCTCGGCGTTGAACTTGGCGCGATAGGCCGCGGTGAACTTCTCCATCGCGGGCGAGCCGCCGGAGATGGGCGAGGAGCCGCTTTCGGCACAGACGTTCTTCAACTCCGATGGTTCCAGCAGAGCCGCCGTCGACGGCTGATGCATGGCCGAGCCCGCGACGATGGGCAGAGTGATGGAAGAGGCCGCCGCCTGCTTCACGAACAAAGCCGTCGGGCCGGAGTGGAGCTGAAGCACGATCACATCGGGGTTAGCCGCCTTGAGCTTGGCAAGCACGGGCGCCATGTCCTTCACGGTGGGCGCCAAACCTTCCTCGAAGACGATCTGTGCACCAAGACGTTTGAAGTTATCGGTCAAGTGCGCCTGGCCGCTCTGCCCATAGGCCGTTGTCTGATAGACCAGCGCGACGCGCGTCTTCTTCAATTCCTCGACGACATAACGCGCCTGGGCGACCTTCACCACGGCGTCAGTTGGGAAGAAGCGGAAGACATATTCGTTGCCCATCTCGGTGATCTTGGCGGTGCCGGAAATTGTCACCAGCGGCACCTTGCGTTCGGCAGCGATGGGCATCATGGCCAGCATCTGCGGACCGAAGATGGAGGCCGCGACGGCCACCACGTTGGGCTGGGCCAGCGCGCGCTCCAGTGCGTTCACCGCCGTTTCCGGTGAGGCCGCCGTGTCGGTCACGTCATAGCCTGCTTCGACACCGCCCGGCTTCTCGTCCAACGCCATGACCGCGCCGTTGCGCTGGCTGGTGCCTTCGAGTGCCAGGATGCCGGTGATGGGAACGAGCACGGGGATGCGCACATTCTCTGCCGACGCGGCGAGCGTCGCGGGCGAGAGCAGGGCTGCCGCGATGGCAGTGGCGCGCAGGATGCGATTCATCCGTTCCTCCTTGCGGCGGGGAGGGCTGGATCACGAAACGCCGAGAATAAGGATTTCGAACGCATCACGACCCGTGTTGCTCCCTCCGCCAGCATTACCTGGTTCAGGTTCCTGGGTCTGTTCTCAGCCTTGGCGCCGCGAACGGCGGCCAGGGCACCCCAGCCTCACGTGGTTTGGGAAGGATGGCGTCCGGGCCCGCGCGAAGTCAAGGTGCGGGCTTCTTCGTCTCCGCGCGCGCGACCGTATCCAGCACGGGGCGGAGCGCCGTGCGCCAATCGGGCGGCTCGATGCCGAAGCGCTCCGAGAGGCGGGCGAGCGATAGGCGCGAATTGAGCGGCCGCTTGGCCGGCGTCGGCATCTCGGCGGACGGTACCGGCACCACCCGC
>CAYZFH010000064.1:0-13859 GCA_964477375.1 uncultured Rhizobiaceae bacterium
GGCTTCGAGACTGACCTCGACATCGTCACCACCGGGCCAAGTCTTCCTCGCATGGTCGATGACGACCGCGATCGTCTCCGGCGCCATCAGGGATGGCGTGCCGCCGCCGAAGAACAGCGTGGCGAGACTTCGGTCCGGCAGATCGCGCGCGTAATGGTCGATCGCCGTGCACAGCGCGTCGCGCCAGCGCGCGTGATCGACCGTGTTGCGGACATGGACGTTGAAGTCGCAATACGGGCAGCGCACGCGGCAGAACGGCCAGTGGAGATAGAGGCTGAGCGGCGCGCTCACGGCCGGAAGCAGGTGACGACCAGATCGGCGAAGGCGCGCGCGCGATGGCTCATATCGTGCTTCTTCATCGGCTCCATCTCGCCGAAGGTCAGCGCGTGCCCGTCCGGCAGGAACATCGGATCGTAGCCGAAGCCCTGCGTTCCGCGCGGCGGCCAGACCAGCGTGCCGTCGACGCGCCCCTCGAAATGCTCGACATGCCCGTCGGGCCAAGCCAAGGCCAGCGCACAGACGAAATGCGCGCCACGATCTTGCGTGCCCTTTTCGGCCAGCGCGTCCTCGACCTTCTTCATCGCGAGCGCGAAATCCTTCGAGGGGCCAGCCCAGCGCGCGGAGTAGATGCCGGGTTCGCCGCCCAGCGCATGGACGGCCAGACCGGAATCATCGGCCAGCGACGGCAGGCCGGTCGCTTGCGTGACCACGCGCGCTTTCAATTCAGCGTTGGCGCGGAAGGTCGTGCCGGTTTCCTCGGGCTCGGGCACCGCGTGTTCAGCGGCGGAGGTGACGCTGATGCGGAACGGCGCCAGCAATTCGCCGATCTCGCGCACCTTGCCGGGATTGTGGCTCGCGATGACGAGTTGCTTCTCCGCGAAGCGCCGCGCCATGGCGCGCGCGCTCAGACCGCGATGGCGCGCTTCTGCGCGGCCACCAATTCCGCCACGCCCTGGCGCGCCAGCGCGAGCATGCCGTTGAACAAGGCCTCGTCGAACGGCTCCTTCTCGGCGCTGGCCTGCAGCTCGACCAGGCCGCCCTTGCCGGTCAGCACGAAGTTGGCGTCGGTCTCGGCGTTCGAATCCTCGGCATAGTCGAGGTCGAGCACGGCCTGGCCGCCGACCACGCCGCACGAGATCGCCGCGACATGATCGGTGACCGGAATGCGCGTGATGACGCCCGCCTTCACCATCTTCGCGAAGGCAAGCGAGAGGGCCACGAACGAGCCGGTGATGGCCGCCGTGCGCGTGCCGCCATCGGCCTGCAGCACGTCGCAATCGATGCGCACCTGGCGCTCGCCGAAAGCGGTCAGGTCGGTGATCGCGCGCAGGGAGCGGCCGATCAGCCGCTGGATCTCCTGGGTCCGGCCGCTCTGGCGGCCCTTCACGGCCTCGCGGTCCGTGCGGGTGTTGGTCGAGCGCGGCAGCATGCCGTATTCGGCGGTGACCCAGCCGCGCCCAGTGTTGCGCAGGAAGGGCGGCGTCTTTTCCTCAACGCTGGCCGTGCACAGGACATGGGTGTCGCCGAAGCGCGCCAGGCACGAGCCCTCGGCATGCTTGGTGAAGCCCGGTTCCAGCGCGATCCGGCGCAATTCGCCGGCAGCGCGGCCGGACGGTCGTGCACCTTTCGCCAGGATGGATGCCTGCGCCATGGACGGACCCGTGTGTGGTTTGAGGATATGGTTCGCGGCCAAGCTATCCCGTGACCTCCCGGGCGTCCAGCAGGGGCGCCTTACGTTGACGCTCGGTGAGCCCATACCTAGATTTGTCCTATTCATAGGGATTTGACGATGAAGCCGGTCGCGGTTGGACGATCCTCGCCAATCACGGAACTGAACGAGCGTTCGCGCGAGATCTTTCGCCGGATCGTCGACGCCTATGTCGACATCGGCGAACCGGTCGGCTCGCGCACCCTCTCGCGCATGCCGGGCGTCAACCTGTCCGCCGCGTCGATCCGCAATGTGATGGCCGATCTCGAGGATGCCGGCCTCCTGCACGCGCCGCACACCTCGGCCGGGCGCGTGCCGACCGAGGCGGGCCTACGCCTGTTCGTGAACGGGCTTCTGGAAGTCGGCTCGCTCACCTCCGGCGAGCGGGAAAGCATCGAAGCCCAGTGCGCCGCCAAGGGACGCAGCGTCGACCAAGCGCTGCTCGAGGCCTCGCGCGCCCTGTCGGGGCTGGCGCGCGGCGTGGGGCTGGTCTCGGCCCCCACCGTCGAGCGCGCATTGAAGCACATCGAATTCGTCGTCATCGGGCCGGACCGCGCCTTGGTCGTGCTGGTGACCGAGGACGGGCTGGTCGAGAACCGCGTCATCGAGGTGCCGATCGGCCTGCCGCCGTCGGCGCTGACGCAAGCCTCAAACTATCTCAACGCGCGCATCGCCGGGCGCACCACGGCCGAGGCGCGCCAGCAGGTGCAGAAGGAGCTGGAGGGCAACCGGTCGGAATTGGACCAGTTGACCACCCAGGTCGTCGAAGCGGGCGTGGCCAGCTGGGGCGGCGAAGCGCAAGAGCGCTCGCTGATCGTGCGCGGCCAGGCCAATCTTTTGGACGACGTGACGGCGATGGCCGATCTCGACCGCATCCGCTCGCTCTTCGACCTTCTGGAGAAGAAGGAAGCCGCCATGCGCCTTCTGGACGCCGTCAACGGCGCCGAAGGCGTGCAGATCTATATCGGCGCGGACAACACGCTGTTCGATTTGACTGGTTGTTCCCTGGTTGTGGCCCCATATCACAACCGGAACGGAAATCTGGTGGGCGCCATCGGCGTGATCGGCCCCGCCCGAATCAATTATGCCCGCATCATCCCGATCGTGGATTACACGGCCAAGGTGATCGGGCGGACGATGGGATGACGTAGAAAATGACCGAGAACGAACAGAAGCCCCAGAACGACAACGACCAGGCCTTCGAGACCCCAGCGGATCCGCCGGCGCCGGAGATGCCGGACCCCGCCTCGGAAGCGGCCGCGCTCAAGGACCAGCTTTTGCGCACGATCGCCGAGGGCGAGAACCAGCGCCGCCGGTTCCAGCGCGAGCGGGACGAGGCCGTGAAATACGCCGCCGCGGGCCTGGCGCGTGATCTTCTGACCGTGTCCGACAATCTGGGCCGGGCGCTGGAAGCGGTGCCCGCGGGCACCGGTGATGCCTTGGCCGAGACGCTGCGGTCCGGCGTGGAACTGGTACAGAAGGAACTGGCCTCGGCCTTCGAGAAGCACGGCATCCGCCGGATCGAGCCCCTGGGCGAGAAGTTCGACCCCAACCTGCACCAGGCCATGTTCGAGGTGCCGGGTTCGGAATACCCCTCGGGCACGGTCGCCCAGGTGATCCAGCCCGGCTATGCCATGGGCGAACGGCTGTTGCGCCCTGCCCTGGTCGGCGTGGCCAAGGGCTGAACGCACAACCAACCCGCCCCCTGCGCAGAATCACGCAATCCGCCCGTTGCGGGCCGTGGCGGGCATGCCCATATAGGTTTCTGGACGCCAGAACATGGCGAATTTGAGGATGAAATGGGGGTTGGCCGGACGCTTTTCGAAGGTCCAGGGCAGCCTGCCGACGGAGGAAAGAAACAATGGCTAAAGTGATTGGTATCGACCTCGGCACGACCAACTCGTGCGTCGCGGTCATGGAAGGCAAGGACGCCAAGGTGATCGAAAACACCGAGGGCGCCCGCACGACCCCGTCGATGGTCGCCTTCGCCGACAGCGGCGAGCGGCTGGTCGGCCAGGCCGCCAAGCGGCAGGCGGTGACGAACCCGGAGAGCACGCTCTTCGCCATCAAGCGCCTGATCGGGCGCCGCTTCGACGATCCGGAGGTCAAGCGCGACCTCGGGCTGATGCCCTACAAGATCGTCGCGGGCGACAACGGCGACGCGTGGGTCGAAGCGCAGGGCAAGAAATATTCGCCCAGCGAGATCAGCGCCTTCATCCTGCAAAAAATGAAGGAAACGGCCGAGAAGTATCTCGGCGAGGAAGTGACGCAGGCGGTCATCACCGTTCCGGCTTACTTCAACGACTCCCAGCGCCAGGCCACCAAGGACGCGGGCCGCATCGCGGGCCTCGAAGTGCTGCGCATCATCAACGAGCCGACCGCGGCCGCCTTGGCCTACGGCCTCGAGCGCAAGGCCGCGGGCAAGATCGCGGTCTACGATCTGGGCGGCGGCACGTTCGACGTCTCGGTGCTCGAGATCGGCGACGGCGTGTTCGAGGTGAAGTCGACCAACGGCGACACGCATCTGGGCGGCGAAGACTTCGACCGCCGCATCATGGATTACCTGGCCGACGAATTTAAGAAAGAGCAGGCCATCGACCTGCGCAAGGACAAGCTTGCGCTCCAGCGTCTGAAGGAAGCCGCCGAGAAGGCCAAGATCGAGCTGTCCAGCACGATGCAGACCGAGGTCAACCTGCCCTTCATCACGGCGGACCAGACCGGGCCGAAGCACCTCAACATCAAGCTGACCCGGGCGAAGCTCGAGACGCTGGTGGACGAGTTGCTCCAGCGCACGATGGAGCCCTGCCGCGCCGCGTTGAAGGACGCGGGCCTGAAGGCGTCGGAGATCGACGAGGTCGTCCTCGTCGGCGGCATGACGCGCATGCCCAAGGTCATCGAGCTGGTGAAGCAGTTCTTCGGGCGCGAGCCGCACCGCGGCGTGAACCCGGACGAAGTCGTGGCCATCGGCGCCGCGATCCAGGCCGGCGTGCTGAAGGGCGAGGTGAAGGACGTCCTTCTGCTCGACGTGACGCCGCTATCGCTCGGCATCGAGACGCTGGGCGGTGTGTTCACCCGCCTGATCGACCGCAACACCACCATCCCGACCCGCAAGGGCCAGGTCTTCTCGACCGCCGAAGACGGACAGACCGCGGTGACCATCCGCGTCTTCCAGGGCGAGCGCGAGATGGCGGCCGACAACAAGATCCTGGGACAGTTCGACCTGGTCGGCATTCCGCCGGCCCCGCGCGGCATGCCCCAGATCGAGGTCACGTTCGACATCGACGCCAACGGCATCGTGAACGTGGCCGCCAAGGACAAGGCCACGGGCAAGGAGCAGACCATCCGCATCCAGGCGTCCGGCGGCCTGGCCGAGGACGATATCAAGCGGATGGTGAGCGAAGCCGAATCGCACGCGGCGGACGACAAGAAGCGCCGCGAGCTGGTCGAGGCCCGCAACCAGGCGGACACCTTGGTCTACACGACCGAGAAGACGCTGAAGGAGCATGGCGACAAGGTCGGCGCGGATGAGAAGAGCGCCATCGAAGCCGGAATCGCCGCGCTCAAAGATGCCATGGGCAAGGACGACGCGGCCGATATCCAGGCCAAGAGCCAGGCCCTGGCACAGGCTTCGATGAAACTGGGCGAAGCCATGTACAAGGCCCAGCAGGATGCGGCCGCCGCCCAGGGCGGCGCGGCGCCCGGCGGCGACGCCGGCCCGCAGGCCAAGGAAGGCGAGCCCGAAGCCAAAGTCGTCGACGCGGAGTTCGAGGAAGTCGACGAAGACAAAAAAGGCAAGGCCGCGAAAGGTTGATCGGGGCCGAATTGAACTGAGCAACAGCCCGTCCGCCGTGCGAATGGCGGGCGGGCTGCGGCATATTCGGGGCGGAAGTGATGGCCAAGCAGGATTACTACGAGCTTTTGGGCGTGGCCCGTGACGCCGACGGCGAGACGCTGAAGAAGGCGTTCCGCAAGCTCGCCATGCAGTTTCACCCGGACCGCAATCCGGGCGACAAGGCGGCCGAGCACAAGTTCAAAGAGATCAACGAAGCCTATGACGTGCTGCGCGACGAAGAGAAGCGCGCGGCCTATGACCGTTTCGGCCATGCGGCGTTTGAGCAAGGCGGCGGGCGCGGCGCCGGCGCGGGTGGTTTCGGATTCGATTTCGCCTCGGGCTTCGCGAACATCTTCGACGAAATGTTCGGCGAGGCCATGGGCGGCGGCGGCCGGCGCGGCCCCAACACGCGCGGCTCGGACCTGCGCGTCAATCTGACGATCTCTCTCGAGGATGCTTTCCAGGGCAAGCAGGCCAAGGTGCGGGTGCCGACCTCGGTCGCCTGTGAATCCTGTAAAGGCAGCGGCGCTGCCGGCGGCGCCGCGCCCGTTACCTGCAACACTTGCCGGGGACGCGGCCGCGTGCGCGCGACCCAGGGCATGTTCACCATCGAACGCGCCTGCCCGACCTGTCATGGCGCGGGCCGCGTGATCGAGAAGCCGTGTCCGCCCTGCAACGGCAGCGGCCGGGTGCGGAAGGAAAAGACGCTGTCGGTCTCGATCCCGCGCGGGGTCGAGGACGGCACGCGCATCCGCCTGAGCGGCGAAGGCGAGGCGGGCCTGCGCGGCGGACCGCCCGGCGACCTCTATATCTTCCTGACGGTGAAGCCGCACCGCCTGTTCGCGCGCGACGGGGCCGACATCCATTGCCGGGTGCCGATCCGCATGTCGACGGCGGCGCTGGGCGGCTCGATCGAGGTGCCGACCATCGACGGCTCGCGCGCGCGGGTCCAGATCCCCGCGGGTACGCAGGCCGGCCACCAGTTCCGCTTACGCTCCAAGGGCATGCAGCCGCTGAACTCCAGCGGGCGCGGCGACATGTTCGTCGAAGCCGTAGTCGAAACGCCGGTCAACCTGTCCAAGCGCCAGCGCGAGTTGTTGGAGGAATTCGAGAAATCGGATTCCGGCCGCGCCACCAGCCCCGAATCCGAAGGCTTCTTCGCGAAGATGAAGGATTTCTGGAGCGACCTGCGCGACTGACTCCCGCTTCCGCGCCCCGCTGTGGTTAAATCGGCGCGCTGAAACAGGGGGGACGGAATGGCTGCCACGAAGATGCGTTTGGGTGTCGCGGGTGCGTCGGGCCGCATGGGCCGCATGCTGATCCGCGAGATCGCCGGGACCGAAGGTGCCGTTCTGGCGGCCGCGACCGAAGCGCCCAACAATCCCGCCATCGGCAAGGACGCGGGTGAGTTGGCGGGCATGGCGCGCGCAGGCGTCGCCATCGGCGCGGACCCCGCCGCCATGTTCGCGGCCTGTGACGCGGTGCTGGATTTCACCGCCCCTGCCATCACCGTGCAGCACGCGGCCCTGGCGGCCCAGTCGCGCATCATCCACGTCATCGGCACCACCGGCATCGATGCGGAGCAAACGGCGGCGATCCACCGCGCGGCCAAGCATGTGCCCATCGTCTGGGGCGACAACATGGGCGTGGGCATCAATCTCCTCTCGGCGGTGGTTGAGCATGTCGCGCGCACGCTCGGCATCGACTGGGATATCGAAGTCGTCGAGATGCATCACAAGCACAAGGTGGACGCGCCCTCCGGCACGGCGCTGAAGCTCGGCCGCTCGGCTGCCAAGGGGCGCAGCGTCGATCTCGACAAGGTCTCCGCGCGCGGCCGCGACGGACATACCGGCGCGCGCAAGGCAGGCGATATCGGCTTCGCATCCTTGCGCGGCGGCGACGTCGTGGGCGACCACACGGTGATCTTCGCGGGTGCGGCCGAGCGCATCGAACTGACCCACCGCGCCACGGGCCGCGAGATTTATGCGCGCGGCGCGGTGCGTGCGGCCCTGTGGGCCAAGGGCAAGCCCGCCGGCCTTTACGGCATGGACGACGTGCTGGGGCTCAAGTCTTAGGCTTTGTCTTCGCCGTGGTGGTGACGCCGATCCCCGCGAGGATCAGCGCCAGCGCCACGAACGCCGTGAACGGCAGCCGCTCGCCCAAGACCAGCACGGCCAGGAACACGCCCACCACCGGCGTCAGGTAATTGACCATCGCCACATAGGTCGGGCCTGTGCGCGCGACCAAGTGGAAATAGGCGCCAAGGCCGATGCCGGTCGACAGCAGCCCGAGCGCCAGCATGGCTAGGATCGATTCGAGACTCGGCTCCGTCACGATCGGGAAATCGACGACCGCGGCGGCCGGCGCCAGCACGATCGCCGACATGAAGAGAACCGTGGGCCCGATGACCGAGGGCGACAGCTCGCGCACATGGCGCGCGACGACGTTGAGGATCGCGTAGGACACAGCACCCGCGAAGACGGCCAGATAGCCTTCCAGCGGCCCGCCGAGACCCATGATCGCACCGGGCCCGGTCAGCACCGCGACGCCCACGAAGCCCAGCGTCACGCCCGTGATGGCGCGTGGCCCGAGACGTTCTTCCCGCGTCACCAGATGCGAGAGAAGCGCGGTCAGGATTGGGATCGAGCCGATGATGATCGAGGCGATGCCGCTGTCGATGCGCTTCTGGCCATAGGCGATCAGGAACGGCGGCAGGATGTAGCCGAGGAGCGCCAACGCCGCGAGCGCCCGCCAGGCGGACCATGTGCGCGGCCAGGACACGCCCTGCCAGAGCGCGAAGACCGCATAGGCGGCAAGCGCGGTCATGATCCGGCAGGCCGACACGGTCATCGGCGGAATCGTTTCGACCGACATCTTGATGAAGATGTTCGACGAGCCCCACAAGAAGGCGAGCGCCACCAGCAAGGCGAGATTGCGCAGGGCCATGGTGCCGGTGCGTGCGGCCGCGGATCAGCCCGGCGCCCAGTCGCGCGCGCGCGACAGAGCGGCGCGCAGGGCGCGGGCCAGCTCCACCCGCTCGGCGGGCGACAGGAACGAGCCGATCACCAGCGACTTCCCATGGGAGGTCAATGTGAGCTGGCTGCCGGGCACGGGCGGCTCGTCCATATGGACGCGCAGCCAATAGGGCTGGAAGCTCCAGCTTCGCGTCTGGCCCGAGGGCAGAACGCGCCGGATCGCCAGCTCCTCCCGCGTCAGGCGCACGGTCTCATAGAGGTTTCCGCTGCGGTAGCTGGCGCGGAAGGCGAAATAGATCAGCGCCACGTCGAGGCCGAAAAACCCGAATACGGGCCAGGCGCCCTGCAGCAGGAACACCAGGCCGGCCGTGAAGCTGATCGCGGCGACGCCGACCATGACGATCCAGAAACCCGCGGGCGAAAGGCTGCGGTTGGGCGTCAGGACGACGTTGAAAAGCGGCGGCTCGGCGGGCGCGGGCGTGGCCATGACGCCATCATAGGCAGCGCGCGAAAGGGGGGTAAAGCCTGGGGCGGCCTCGCACAGGGAGCCTTGCGGGGCTAGAATCGAGCCATGAGGAAAGAGGATATCGACGAGTTCTTCCGCCGCCTGTCCGCGGCGATTCCCGCGCCGCGCACCGAGCTCGAATACGCCAATCCCTTCACCCTTCTGGTCGCGGTGGTGCTTTCCGCCCAGGCCACCGACGCCTCGGTCAACAAGGCGACGCCGCCGCTTTTCGCCTTGGCCAACACGCCGGAGAAGATGGCGGCCCTGGGGGAAAAGAAGGTGCGGAACTTCATCAAGACGATCGGCCTGTTCAACACCAAGGCCAAGAACGTCATCGCCTTGTCGAAAATCCTGGTCGAGAAGCACGGCAGCCAAGTGCCGCGCGAACGCGAAGCGCTGGAAGCACTGCCGGGCGTGGGACGCAAGACCGCCAGCGTCGTGCTGCATGAGGCGTTCGGCGAGAACACCATCGCGGTCGACACCCATGTCTTCCGCGTGTCCAACCGGACGGGGTTGGCGCGCGCGAAGACGCCGAACGCGGTCGAAGACCGGCTGATGAAAGTCGTGCCCGACAAATGGAAGCACGGCGCGCATCACTGGCTGATCCTGCACGGCCGCTACACATGCAAGGCGCGCAAACCGGATTGCCCGGTCTGCGTCGTGCGCGAGTTGTGCCCTTACAAGGACAAGACGCCCGCGATCGAAGGCGAATCGATCGAGTTCAAGCCCCGCCGTCAGGCGGCGTCTTGAGGAACGAGCGGAAGCAGTTGCGCGGCACAGCGTTGCCGCCGGCGGGATCGCGCAGCTCGACATAATTCACGCGCGGCCCCCGCTTGGCCTCGTCGTCGTACATCACCACGTCCAGCACGCAGAGCCGGTTGGCGTATTGCCAGACATGGGCGGGGCCCTCGGCGCGCTTCAGGTTGGGCTGGCCCAGAAGGCGCGTGACACCCTGCGCATCGAGACCCATGAGCTGGTCCGGGGACCCTTGCGGCAAGGATGCCACGGGCGGGGATGGCGCAGGCGTGGGCACAGAAGCCGCGGGCGGTGACGCTGGCCTGGGCGCGGGCGATGGTGCGCTGGGCGCTGGGGCACTGGCCGTTGCGCTCGTCGGCGCGGATGCAGGCTGGGCCGCTACATCCAAATCCTTTGAGCCCACCATGCCGCAAGACGGCAGCGCCACGAGCACTGCACCGGCGAACGCGGCCTTGATTGTTACAGTTCGGTTCATACGGCGCCCCGGCGGCGCAGATCCGCGAACAGATGAACCATGAAGGCCGTGGCCACGATGGGGGCCAGGAGATTGACCAAGGGGATACCCAGCATGACCGCGATCACGGCACCCGCCACGCTCAGCCGGTTGCGGTTGCGGCGGAAGGCGGCCCGCGCGGCAGGCGGGTCCATGTGCCGCAGTGCCACCAGCTCGAAATATTCCCGTCCCATCAGATAGCCGTTCACCAGCGCCGAGAAGGCGATGAGGACCGGCGGAAAGAACAACAGGACGAGATAGACCGGCAGGGCGATCAGGTTGACCAGCAGCAAGAGCCCAGTGAAGCGCGCGGCGACGACCAAATTTTCCTTCACCGAAATCTCGCGAGTGCCCTTGCCGTCGGGATAGTGCCGCGCCTCGACCTGGTCCGCGATCGCGTCCAAGAACAGGCTCGAGATCAGGCCGATGGCGGCGGGGAACAGGAGATAGGCCAGGACGACGGCGCCCAGGCCGCCGGCCACGTCGGCCGTGTTCTCGAGCCACGTCTCGTCGAACAGGCGGGTGGTGCCGAGGAACACCCAGATCCCGATGCAAAGCACCGCCAGGATCGCGAGGCTCCACAGGAGGCTGCGGATCAGAAGGCTGCGCGCCTCGGGCTGGAGCAGCTCCGAGAAGGAGCGGAGGAAAAGGCCCACCATGAGGCGAGAATGCAGCGCCGCGCCGGTTGCGTAAAGCGCGCGCCTTGTTCCCCGATTCGGCGCCGCTATACTCGCGGCCTCTTCGGCTTCTTGAGGTTTTTCCCCATGGGTGCGTATGACGTCGTCGGCATCGGAAACGCCATCGTCGACGTGATCGCGCGCTGCGACGATGCGTTCCTGGCGGCGAACAGCCTGGCCAAGGGCGGCATGATGCTGGTGGATTCCGAACGCGCCCTCAACCTCTACGCCAAGATGGGGCCGGGGACCGAGATGTCGGGCGGCTCGGCCGCCAACACCATGGCGGGCATCGCGTCGCTCGGCGGCAAGGCGGCCTATGTCGGCAAGGTGCGCGACGACGAGCTGGGCAAGGTGTTCCAGCACGATATCCGCGCGGCTGGCGTGTCCTACAAGATGCCGCTGGCGCAGGAGGGTGCCGCGACCGCGCGCTGTCTGATCCTGGTGACGCCGGACGCGCAGCGCACAATGAACACCTTCCTCGGCATCTCGAGCGAATTGGGGCCGGAGGATATCGACGCGGGCGTCATCACCAAGGCCAAGGTGACCTATCTGGAGGGTTACCTGTTCGATCCGCCGCGCGCGAAGGATGCATTCCGCAAGGCGGCACGGCTGGCACGCGACGCCGGCCGCAAGGTGGCGCTGACCCTGTCCGACGCGTTCTGCGTCGACCGGCACCGCGACGATTTCCTCGATCTTCTGGCGGGTTCGGTCGACATCCTGTTCGCCAACGAAGCCGAGATCACCGCGCTCTACCGCGGCGACGATTTCGATTCCGCCGTGCGCGCGGTGCGCGGCCAATGCGACCTGGCCATCCTGACGCGCAGCGAGAAGGGCTCCCTCGTGGTCTCGGGCGATGCAGCTTATGAAATCCAGGCCGAGCGCGTGAGCGAAGTGGTCGACACGACCGGCGCGGGCGATCTCTACGCCGCCGGTTTCCTTTACGGCCTGACGCACGGCTATGACCTGGCACGCGCGGGCCGCATGGGCGCCATCGCCGCGGCCGAGATCATCTCGCATGTCGGTGCGCGTCCCGCGGCCAAGCTGGACGAGCTGGTGCGGAGCCGCCTCGGTTGAGCCAGGCCGCGGCCGAGCCCCGGGGCTGGCGCCGTGCGCTGGCCGCCTACCGCGAGCCCGCCGTCGCCGGCATGCTGTTCCTCGGCTTCTCGGCCGGCCTGCCCTTCCCTCTCGTTTTCGCCACCCTCTCGCGCTGGTTGAGCGAAGCGGGCGTCTCACTCCACACGATCGGCCTGTTCTCGTTCGCCGGGCTTGCCTGGGGCTTCAAATTCGTCTGGGCGCCGCTGGTCGACCGCATGCCCCTGCCCGTCTTAGGCGCGCTGCTCGGCCGCCGCCGCGCGTGGATGCTGCTGGCGCAGGTTTCCATCGCGGGCGGGCTCGCGGGCATGGCCTTCACAGATCCGGGCGCGGATCTCTGGACCATGGCCCTTTGCGCCACCATCGTCGCCTTCGCCAGCGCGACGCAGGACATCGCGATCGACGCCTGGCGCATCGAGATCGCGCCGCCGGAAACCCAAGGCGCCCTCGCGGGCGCCTACCAGCTCGGCTATCGCATCGCGCTGTTCGCGGCGGGTGCGGGCGTGTTCCTGCTGGTCGACGCGGTCGATGGCAGCAACGGCTGGACGATCGGCTATCTGGCCATGGTCGGGCTGATGGCGGTCGGCGTCATCACGACCTTCTGCGTGCGTGAGCCCGCGCCGCGCACCGACGCCGAAACCGAAGCACGCGAGGCACGGCTTGCCGCCAAGACGGGGCGTAGCGCCGTCGGCCGCGCGCTGGCTTGGTTCGGCAACGCGGTCATCAACCCCTTCGTCGATTTCTTCGCGCGCAACGGCTGGTCCGCCCTTCTCATCCTGGCCTTCATCGGCTGCTACTGGATGTCGGACCGCGTCTGGGCGGTGATGGCACAGCCTTTCTATTTCCAGCTTGGGTTCTCCAAGACCGAGATCGCGATCATCAGCAAAAGCTACGGCATCGCGCTCAGCATCGTGGGCGCGCTGGCGGGCGGCGCCATCATCGCGCGCTTCGGCGTCGGGCGGCCGCTCGTCCTCTGCACCGTGCTGATGGCGGCGACGAACCTTCTGTTCGGCCTCCTCGCGCTGCACGGCAAGGACACGACGCTCCTGGTCCTGGTCATCAGCGGCGAGAACCTGGCCAGCGGCTTGGCCGGCACCGCGCTGATCGCCTATCTCTCCGGCCTCACCAACGTGAACTACACCGCGACCCAGTACGCGCTGTTCAGCTCGTTCATGGCGCTGCCCGGCAAGCTTCTGGCCGGCGCCTCGGGCTGGATCGTGGAATCCATCGGCTTTCCGCTGTTCTTCGTCTACACAGCCGCCATGGGCGTGCCCGCCATCGTGCTGGCCCTCATCCTGCTGCGCCGTCAGAACACCGCACCCGCCCCACGTTGACCGCGCGCCTTCGGGCGGCGCATCCTTCGCTATCCGGTCATTCAGGCGAGGTGGATCATGCGCGTCGGCGTTCCCAAGGAAATCAAGAATCACGAATACCGCGTGGGAATGGTGCCCGGCAGCGTGCGCGAATTGGTGCACCACGGCCACGAGGTGATGGTGCAGAGCAAGGCCGGCGAAGGCATCGGCATCACCGATGCCGACTATCAGTCGGCCGGCGCCAAGATCATCGCCGATGCGACCGAGATCTTCGCCAAGGCCGACATGATCGTGAAGGTGAAGGAGCCGCAGGCGCAGGAATACAAACTCCTGCGCGACGGCCAGATCCTGTTCACCTATCTGCACCTGGCGGCCGAGCCCGCCTTGACCAAGGCGCTGGTCGAATCGGGCTGTATCGCGATCGCCTATGAAACGGTTACCGACGCGATGGGCGGCTTGCCGCTGCTGGCACCCATGAGCGAGGTGGCCGGCCGCATGTCGATCCAGG
>CAYZFH010000065.1:0-13740 GCA_964477375.1 uncultured Rhizobiaceae bacterium
TGGTCCTGCGCGAAAAGTTCATGAAGCGGTTTCTGGGATTGGGCCAGCCCGAGGGTGCATCGATCCGCGCCGGCCTCACCAATCTCCACTACCATCTGGACTATATCGGCTTCCTGGCCGAGCGCCGGAATTGGCTGGCGGGCGACCAGTTCACGCTCGCGGACATCGCGGCGGGCGCGCACATCTCCTGCATCGATTATCTCGGCGATGTGCCGTGGGACGACCACCAGCCCGCGCGCGAATGGTACGCGCGGCTCAAGTCCCAGCCCAGTTTCCGCGCCATTCTTGCGGATCACATTCCTGGCGTGCCGCCGCCCAAGCATTACGCCGATCCGGATTTCTGATTCGCGGACGGTACGCGCTGAATCAGCGCGTTGAAGCAAACCCCTCATCATTAGCGTGAACTGGAGGGTTTTCGCCGCTCAAATGCGGTGAAAGCGATTCCAATTACTTGCGGGCGATTCGCGCGATTCGACTCGCGACTCGTTGTTGAGTGATTTGTGATTCAACGATTCATTTCGGTTTCGCGGCGGCTGCGCGCGCGAGATTCGACTCCGCCGTCTGCGCCGCATTGCTCTGGGGTGCCGCGGCTTTGACGGCGTTCCAGTCCTCCATCGCACCGCCTGTGTTGCCCGCCATTTGACGGAGCGTGCCGCGCTCGAGAAGTGCGTCGGTGTTCTTCGGATTGATGGCAATGGCGCGGTCGACATCGGCAAGCGCGGCGGCCTGCTGATTGGTCTTGCGAAGCGCGGTCGCGCGCAGGGCCAGCACGTCGTCACGGTCGGGCGCCGCTTTCAGCGCCTCCGTCCAATCCGCGATCGCCTCCGTCAGCCGGCCGAGATTGGCGCGGAAGATCCCACGATCGGTTAGGAGGTCCGGGTCACCGGGCTTGAGGGCGATCGCGGTGTCGAGTTGCTTTTCCGCCATGTCGGGCCGGCCGGCCAGGAACCAGGCCTGCGAGGCCTGTTCCAAGGCGCCCACTTTCACGTCGCCTTTGGGCGAAGCGTCCGCGAGCGATTCGAAGCGCAAGGCGGCTTCCTGGTAGCGCTTCATTTCGAAGAGGGCGATGGCGGAGCAGTGGAGGGCGGGGGGGCCGCCGCCGGAATTCTTCCAGGATTCGGCGGATTGCAGGGCGACGGCGGGGGATTTCTTCGCGTTTTCGAGGCAGGCCATGTAACGCCTTGCTTCGGCTTCTTCTTTTGGATCGATGGGGACGCCGGGCTTGGCGGCGGGGGTCTCGGCCGGCTGGGCGGGGGGCGCAGGGGCGGGCTGGGCAGGCTTGGTTTTGCTGGGTTTTTTCTTGGGCGCCGGGGTCGTGGTGGGCGTGCTGGTGGAGGTGGATTGCGCCGAAACAGGCCCCGCCATGAGAGCCAGCGTGAGAGCGGCGGCGAGCGCGCTGAGAGGGGCTTTGAAGGGAATCACGAGGGACCTTGTGGCGCATTTCCCGGCATCGGTACAGTCCGCGCCCATGGCTTCACACCGGAAACTGTTCTGTTTCGGCTTCGGCTACACGGCCGCGGCCTTGGCCGGCGCCTTGCGCGCGGAAGGCTGGTCGGTCGCCGGAACTTGCCGCGAGGAGGCCAAGCGCGCCGCCCTCAAGGCCCAGGGTATCGAGGCGCATCTGTTCGCCCGCGACCGCCCGCTCGACCCGAACGCGTTCCGGGGCGCGGACGCCGTGCTGGTCTCGATCCCGCCCGATGCGGAGGGCGATCCCGCCGCGGCCCTGCATGGCAAGGACCTGGACACGGGCTGGCTCGGCTATCTCTCGACCACGGGCGTCTATGGCGACCGGCAGGGCGGCTGGGTCGACGAAAACTCGGCGCGCGATGCGACCAGCGTGCGGGGAAAACGGCGTGTCGCGGCGGAGGATGCCTGGCTCGCGCTTCACGAAAGCCACAAGGTCCCCGCGCATCTGTTCCGCCTGGCCGGCATCTACGGGCCGGGCCGCAGCGCGCTTGATGCGGTGCGCGCCGGCACCGCGCAACGGATCGACAAGCCGGGCCAGGTCTTCTCGCGCATCCATGTCGTCGACATCGTGCGCACGCTGCGCGCCTCGATTGCGAAGCCCGCGCCGGGCACGGCGTACAACGTCGCCGATGATCTTCCGGCACCGCCGCAGGACGTCATCGAATATGCCTGCGAACTTCT
This sequence comes from uncultured Rhizobiaceae bacterium, assembly GCA_964477375.1. Taxonomy (GTDB): domain Bacteria; phylum Pseudomonadota; class Alphaproteobacteria; order CADEGL01; family CADEGL01; genus CADEGL01. The sequence goes on from CAYZFH010000065.1 coordinate 2,149, forward strand.
GGGCGTTCCGGTGCCGCCCCTCGTGCCGTTCGACCAGGCCGAACTGTCCGAGATGGGCCGCAGCTTCTATGCCGAGTGCAAGCGCGTGCGGAACGACCGCATCAAGACAGCGCTCGGCGTGACGCTGGCCTATCCCGACTACAAGAGCGGCTTGAAGGGCCTGGCCGCTTCCTGATCCGACAAAGCGGCGACCGTCGCGAACAGCCGTTCGAGATCGGCCGGCGTCGAAAGCCGGTGGTCGCCTTCCTTGGCGAAGATCACGTCCACGTCGGTCGATTCGAGCGCGCCCGCGAGCATCAGCGACGTGTCCCACGGCACGTCCGGGTCCTTCATGCCGTGCAGAAGGCGCACGGGACAGCGCAGCGGAATCGGCGCCCCGAGCAGAAGATGACGCCGCCCATCCTCGATCAGCTTCTGCGTGATGGCATAGGGCGTGCCGCTGTATTGCGAGGGCGCGCGGTAGACACCCTCCATCACGATCGTGCGCTGAATCTCGGGCGAAAACTCGTCCCACATCCGCGTCACGAAATCGGGCGCCGCCGCGATGCCCACCAAGGCCGCGACGCGCGTCGGCCGCGCCAGCGCCGCCAGCAGCATGATCCAGCCGCCCATGCTGGAGCCGACCAGGATCTGCGGCCCCTCGGTCAATGCGTCGAGCGCCGCGATGGCGTCCTCGGACCAGGTGCCGATGCACCCATCCTCGAAACGGCCGGAAGATTGCCCATGCCCCTGGTAGTCGAAGCGCAGGAAGGCCTGGCCGCGCTTGCGGCAGAAATCCTCCAGCGCCACGGCCTTGGTGCCGGTCATGTCCGACATGAAGCCGCCCAGGAACATCACGCCCGGCCCCCGCCCGGGGCTCCGGTGGTAGGCGATTGTGACGCCATCGCCCCGTGTTAAGATTTGCGGCTTCTCCGTCATGTCAAACGATCATCCCTCTCGCGCCCCGGACGCGCAGTCTAGCACCGCCGGACCCTTGTCCGTGCTTCAGGTGTTGCCCGCGCTCGAGACGGGCGGCGCCGAGCGCGGTGCGGTCGACGTGGCCTGTGCGCTTGCCGCCGCAGGCGGGCGCGCCTTCGTGGCGAGCAGCGGCGGGCGCATGGTGCGCGAGCTGGAGCGCAACGGCGTCAAACACTTCGTCCTGCCGGTCAACACCAAGAACCCGTTCCTCGTCCGCGCCAACGCCACCCGCATCGCGCGCCTGGCCCAGCATCTGAAAGTCGACATCCTCCACGCGCGCAGCCGGGCGCCTGCCTGGTCGGCCTATTGGGCGGCCCAGCGCACGGGCATCCCCTTCGTCACCACGGTGCACAGCCCCCATTCCGCGGGCGGGCTGAAGAAGCGCTATAACTCCTCGCTGGTGAAGGGCGAGCGCATCATCGCCATCTCCGACTTCATCGCCGACTACATCCGCACCACCTACGGGCCGGTGCCGCCGCAGGTGCGCGTCATCCATCGCGGCGTCGATGTCGCCATCTTCGATCCCGTGCGCGTCGATATTCCGCGCGTCATCGGCCTGGCGCGCGCCTGGGGCCTGCCCGACGGGCTGCCGGTCGTCATGCTGCCGGGCCGCCTGTCGCGCTGGAAAGGCCATGCGGTCCTGATCGAGGCGCTGGCGCGGTTGGGCACTAAGGATGTCTGCGGCCTCATCGTCGGCGCCGACCAGCGCGGGCCCGAATACCGGCGCGAATTGGAAAAGCTGGCCGCCGCGCGCGGCCTGGGCGGCAACATGCGCTTGGTACCCGACTGCCGCGACATGCCGGCCGCCTACATGCTGGCCGACGTGGTGGTCTCGGCCTCCACCAAGCCTGAGGCGTTCGGCCGCGTCATCACCGAGGCGCAGGCCATGGGCCGCCCCGTGATCGCGACCGACCACGGCGCCGCGCGCGAGACGATCGTGCCCGGCCGCACCGGCTGGACCGTGCCGCCCGGCGACGCCGACGCGCTGGCCGCCGCGCTGCGTTCCGCGCTGGCGCTCGACGCCGCCGCGCGCGAGGCCTATGCGCGCGAATCGATCGCCCATGTCCGGCAGAATTTCTCCAAGGCCAAGATGTGCGCCGAGACGCTCGCTCTCTACCGCGAGGTCGTGGCTTCGCACGCGGTGCAGGCCCCGGCGGCGTGACGATCCTCGTCATCAAGCTCGGCGCGCTCGGCGATTTCATCCAGGCCACGGGCCCCTTCGCCGCCATCCGCAAGCATCACGCCGATGCGCGCATCGTTCTCCTCACCACCGAGCCCTATGCCGCGCTCGCGCGCGCCAGCGGATATTTCGACGAGGTCTGGATCGATTCGCGGCCGCCCTGGTGGGACGTCTTCGGCTTCTTCGCATTGCGGCGTCGTTTGCGCGGCGGCGGCTTCACGCGCGTCTACGATCTCCAGACCTCGGACCGTTCGGGCTGGTACGCGCGCCTTCTGGGCGGGCGCGTCGAATGGTCGGGCATCGCCCCTGGCGCATCGCACCCCCACGCCAATCCCGCGCGCGATGCCATGCACACGATCGACCGCCAGCGCGAGCAGTTGGCCATGGCGGGCATCGCCGACGTGCCGCCGCCTGACGTTTCCTGGCTGCGCCCCAGCGTCGCGCATCTCGCATTGCCGCCGCGCTATGCGCTGCTGGTGCCGGGCGGCGCCGCACACCGGCCGGAGAAGCGGTGGCCCACTTCGCACTACGCCGCGCTGGCCAAGGCGCTGGCCGCGCGCGGCATCACGCCGGTCCTGATCGGCGGCGCGGCCGAGGCTGACGTCACGGGCGCCATCCATGCCGCCGTGCCCGAGGCGCGCGACCTCACCAACCGCACCGCGCTGGCCGAGATCGCTTCGCTCGCACGCGGCGCGGCTTGCGCGGTCGGCAACGACACCGGCCCCATGCACATCGTCGCGGCGGCGGGCTGCCCGTCGGTCGTCCTGTTCTCCCACGCGTCCGATCCCGCCCTCTGTGCGCAGCGCGCGGGCGCGGGCGGTCCTCCCACCGTCATCCTGCGCCGCGAGTCGCTCGATGCGCTGACGGTGGAAGAGGTGCTGGCCAAGCTGCCGGCGGCATAGCGGAAACGCCTGGATTTACGGGCTTTCCGGGCCGTCTTCGCCTTGACAGGGGGCCGATTCGGATTACATTCCAGCCCTGTCCAACGCCTTGCCACACTTAGAGAAACCCATGGTTGCCATCACCCTCCCCGACGGCAGCGTCCGCCGGTATGAGGGCGCCGTGACGGGCGCCAAGATCGCCGCCGACATCGGCCCCGGCCTCGCCAAGGCCGCGCTGGTCATGCGCGTCGACGGCGATTTGCGCGACCTCGCGCACGAGATCGACAAGGACGCAGCCGTCCGCTTCCTCACCTCGAAGGATCCCGACGCGCTCGACGTTCTGCGGCACGACTGCGCCCACGTCCTGGCCGAGGCGGCGAAGGAGCTGTATCCCGATCTGCAGGTGACCATCGGTCCCGCGATCGAGGACGGTTTCTATTACGACTTCGCGCGCAAGACTCCGTTCACCCCGGACGATCTGGAAAAGCTCGAAGCGCGCATGCGCGAGATCGTCGATCGCAACGAATCGATCCACCGCATGGTGTGGGAGCGCGACCGCGCGATCGAATATTTCAAGAGCATCGGCGAGCACTACAAGGCCGAGATCATCCAGGACCTGCCGCGCGACGAGGTCATCTCGATCTACCAGCAGGGCGAGTTCATCGACCTGTGTCTTGGCCCGCATCTGCCGTCGACCGGCAAGTTGGGCAAGGCGTTCAAGCTGATGAAGATCGCCGGCGCCTATTGGCGCGGCGATTCGCGCAACGAGGTGCTTCAGCGCGTCTACGGCACCTGCTGGGCGAGCGACAATCAGCTCAAGGAATACCTGCACCGGCTGGAGGAGGCGGAGAAGCGCGACCATCGCCGCCTCGGCCGCGAGATGCATCTGTTCCATCTGCAGGAAGAGGCCGCGGGCAGCGTCTTCTGGCATCCCAAGGGCTGGCAGCTTTACCGCACCGTCGAGGCCTATATGCGGCGGCGGCTGGAAGGCGGTGGCTATGTCGAAGTGAAAACCCCGCAGCTCGTCTCGCGCACCCTGTGGGAGGCGTCGGGCCACTGGGAGAAATTCGGCCAGCACATGTTCACGACCGCGGCCGAGGAGGAACACGTCCTCGCGCTCAAGCCGATGAACTGCCCGTGCCATGTCCAGATTTTCCGCCAAGGCCTGCGCAGCTATCGCGAGCTGCCGCTGCGCATGGCCGAGTTCGGCTCGTGCCACCGCAACGAGCCGTCGGGCGCGCTCCACGGCATCATGCGCGTGCGCGCCTTCACCCAGGACGACGCGCATATCTTCTGCACCGAGGACCAGATCACCGCGGAGACCAAGCGTTTCTGCGATCTGCTCTACGGCATCTACGCCGATTTCGGCTTCACCGACGTGATCGTGAAATTCTCCGACCGGCCGGACGTGCGCGCGGGTTCCAACGAGACCTGGGACAAGGCCGAGAATTCGCTCAAGGCCGCGATCGAGGCGGCGGGCAAGTCCTACACCCTCAATCCGGGCGAGGGTGCGTTCTATGGCCCGAAGCTCGAGTTCGTGCTGCGCGACGCCATCGGCCGCGAATGGCAATGCGGCACCCTGCAGGTCGACTTCGTCCTGCCGGAACGGCTGAACGCGTCCTATGTGGCGGAAGACGGGGCCAAGCACCGGCCCGTCATGCTGCATCGCGCCATCTTGGGCTCGTTCGAGCGGTTCCTCGGCATCCTGATCGAGCACCATGCCGGCGCCCTGCCGCCTTGGCTGGCCCCGGTCCAGGTGGTGGTCGCCACCATCACCAACGATTCCGACGGTTACGCCCAGGAGGTGTTACAGCGCCTGAAGGACGCCGGGGTGCGGGCCGAGCTCGATATCCGCAATGAGAAGATCGGCTACAAGGTGCGCGAACACTCGCTGGCCAAGATCCCGGCCATCCTGGCCGTGGGCAAGAAAGAGGTCGAAAACCGCGCCGTCGCCCTGCGCGTTCTGGGCTCCCAGAACCAGGAAGTCCTTGCGTTGGATGAGGCCGTCAATAGACTGGCCGGCGCGGGGAAACCTCCAGGCTGACCAGCCGGGGACGGCGCCAAAGGGGCGCCGCGGCCCCGCCACGCGTCCCGGCGCCGCGACTTCCGCGCCGTAACGATGGGAGAAGTTTTAATAGCCAGGCCACCATTCAATTCTGCGCCCGTCCGCGACGGACCGCGCATCAACCACATGATCAACTTCCCGAACGTCAGGCTCGTCGACGAGACGGGTGAAAATGTAGGCGTCGTGCCGCGCGACGAGGCTATCCGCCGCGCCGAGGCCGTGGGACTCGATCTCGTCGAGATCTCCGGCCAGTCCGATCCGCCCGTCTGCAAGATCCTGGACGTCGGCAAGTTCAAGTACGAAGCCCAGAAAAAGAAAAACGAAGCGCGCAAGAAGCAGAAGATCATCGAGATCAAAGAGATCAAGATGCGTCCCAGCATCGACGATCACGATTACGACGTGAAGATGCGCGCGATGAAGAAGTTCCTCGCCGAAGGCGACAAGGTGAAGGTCACGCTGCGCTTCCGCGGCCGCGAGATGCTGCACGCCGATCTGGGCGTGAAGGTTCTCGACCGCGTGCGCGACGAATTGGCCGCCATCTCGAAGGTCGAATCGACCCCGCGCCTCGAGGGACGTCAGATGATCATGGTGATCGCGCCCAAGTAAGACGCGTCATCGCCGGTCCAACGAAAAAGCGCCGCGCTCCGAAAGGGACGCGGCGCTTTGTGTTTCACTTCGCCGCGAAGGGGCGGTAGCCGTTGGGCGGCGGATGCTCGAACGGGCCCACCAGGTTGATGCGGATCAGCCCGGCTTTGATCAGGTCGAACAGTTCGACGCTGGAGCGCAGGCCCGCGCGCCATTCGCGGTCCAGCTTGACGTAGGCGCCGCCCTCGTCGCCGGGCGTCACCTTCCATTCGCCGTTCTGGCGCACATAGGCGAAGCCCTTTTGCAGGTCGATCGCCCAGCCCATCGTGATCGGGCCCTGGTTCTTCTGGCTTCGGCGGATGTTGGTGGCGCGGAACACCGTGTCGTTCTGGGTCGAGTAATAGCCCGTGTGCAGCAACACGTCGCCGCGCGCGGCGATGGCGTCGCGGTCGATCCAGATTTCGTAATAGAAGCGCCCGGCGCGCTGGCCGGTCGTGGACAGAAGGCCATAGCCGTCATGCTGCGCCACGAATTCGGGCGAGGGCGTCTCGGTGTGGTGGCCGACCGGCGGCGGGCTCGCGGGTGCGGGCGGCAGGCCGGCCAGCTTGTCCGGCGCCTTGGCCTTCATCATCGCGTCCAGGTCGGCCACGCGGCCGAAGGTGAAGCGCGCGACGCAGGCCGTCTTCTTCTCGTCGGCCAGCGCGGTCGCGATCCATTTTTCCTGATCGGTCTTCTGCACGTCGGGCAGGCCGCAGGTCTGGTCGCGCTGGTCGCGCCAATCCCACTGGTCGGCTTCCAGGTTCGCGCGCTCGGACGCGTTCAAGACGCCGTCGGTCAGGATTTTGATAGCGGCGTCGATCCGCTTATCGGCCGCGCGCAGCTCGTCGGCCAGGCAGGTCTTGGCTTCCTCGCCCGTCGGATTGGCGGAGCAGTTGGCCCAGGCCGGTACGGCAAGGCTTAAACACAATGCGGCGGCCAGGCCCGCCAAAGCGGCTTTGATCGTCATTCGGAATTTCCCCACGCAGAAAGACCATCATACAAGCGCGGCGCGGAGTTTGCTGAATTTCCTCGGCTCTAGCCGCGGTGCTGGGTTGCTCGCAGGCTGAGCATGGCGGCGAAGCCGATCAAGCACAGCGCGCTCGATGCCAGGAGCGCGTATTCGCCGTAGCGTTCGAACAGGACGGCGAAGGCGAAGGGTGCCAAGGCCTGGCTGATGCGCGACGGCATGGCGAGAAAGCCCTGGCGGCGCCCATAGCCGCCGGGGCCGAAGATCACCAGCGGCAAGGTTCCTTTCGCGATCGTCATCACGCCGTTGCCCGCACCGTGCAGCAGCGCGAAGAAATACGCGGCGGGCACGCCGAAGCCGAGGAAGGCCAGCGCGCCGACCGGATGGGTCACGGATGCGATGCGGGCCGAAAGCAACGGATGAATCCGTTGCAGCAGTGTGAACTCCAAAATCCGCGCCGCCACCTGGGCGGGGCCGACCAGGGCTGCCGCCGTGATCGCCATGGTGCGGGACGCGCCCGCCTTCTCCAGCAAGGTCGGCAGATGCGCGGCCATGGCGGTGCTGACGAACCAGGTGATGGCAAAGGATGTGGCCATCAGCAGCATCGGGCGATTGAACAGAGAAACATCGCCATTGGCGCTTGCATGGGTCGGCGGTGCATCCCGCGCCGCGGTCGCCGGGATCGAGAACCGGTTGAGCGGGAGCCCGAGCAAGAGATGCGCTCCGGCCCAGACATAACAGGTGGCGCGCCAACCGATCTCGGCGTCGAGATAGGCGGAGATGGGCCAGCAGATGGTGCTGGCGAAACCCGCCAACAGCGTGATCCCGGTGATCGCGCCGCGCGCATTCTCGCGATAGATCGACGCGAGCGTGGCGAAGGCCGCCTCGTAAAGCCCCATCCCCATGCCAAGGCCGATCAGCAGCCATCCGGCGGCTAGCGAGACGAAGTTGCCGGACGCGGCCATCAGGGCGAGGCCCGCCGCGAAGGTGATGCTGGATACGGTCAGGACGTCGCGGCCGCCGAAGCGATCGATGCGGCGGCCGGCCGCGGGGCCGACCAGGGCCGAAAGCAACAAGGATGCGGAAAACGCACCGAAGACCCAATCGGACGAGACGCCATATTCGCGCGCCATCGGCGCGGCCAGGATCGCGGGTAGGTAATAGGTCGATCCCCAAGCCAGGGTTTGCGCCGTTCCCAGGGCCAGCACCGTGCCCAATCGGCGGCCACCTGGAATTCGCATGCGGTGCTAGGTCCGTTCCGAGAAAGGCGCTTCCTGTGCCATGGCGCGAGTGTTCCGCACCGGCATCAGCCAAGTAAAGAGGACGGCCGCCGTGGCCGCACCGAGCAATTCAGCCGCAATGAAGCCCGGCGCATCGGCAAGGCGGATGCCCGCGAAGCTGTCGGTTAGCGCGCGCGCCAGGGTGACGGCGGGGTTGGCGAAGGAGGTCGAGGCCGTGAACCAATAGGCCGCCGCGATATAGGCTGCGACCGCGTAGGGCACGGAATGCGCGCGCTTAAGCGAGCAGGACCAGATCACCGCGATCAGGCCGAAGGTGGCGACGAACTCGCTCAAACCTTGCGGCAATCCCTCGCGCGGCTTTTGCGAAAGCTGCCACAGCGGCTCGGCGAACATGGCATGGGCGATCCACACGCCCGCGACGGCTCCGGCGAACTGGACCGCGATATAAGCGGGCGCGTCGCGCCAGCGTGCATCGCCGCGCAACGCGAGCATCAACGTGACGGCGGGATTGAAATGCGCGCCGGAGATCGGGCCGAAGGTCAAGATCAGGGCGATGAGTGCGGCGGCCGTTGCCACGGTGTTGGCCAAGAGCGCCAAACCGACGCTGCCGCCCGACAGGCGTTCGGCCATGATGCCCGAGCCGACGACCGCCGCGAGAAGGAGCGCCGTACCCAATCCTTCCGCTGTTGCCCGGCGCGGAAGGGAGCCCGCCTCAGGCGTTCTCATTCGCCGGAACGAGCGTGCCGATGCGGTCGACTTCTTTCTTTAGCGCGATCTGGTCCAGCGCGGACACGCGCAACGAGACGAAAATCTTGAGGCGGTTATCCAGCTCGCGGAACGCGCGCCGGAAGGCCTCGCGCTTCTGCAACTCGGTGCCCTCCACCGCGGCGGGATCTTCCATGCCCCAATGGGCGCTCACCGGCTGGCCCGGCCATACGGGGCACGGCTCCGCTGCGGCCTGGTCGCAAACGGTGAAGACGAAATCCATCTGCGGCGCGCCGGGGTTGGCGAACTCGTCCCAGCTTTTGCTCCGCAAGCCCGCCGTGGGCAGGCCCAGCCGTTCGATCAGCTCCAAGGCGTACGGATTGGGCTGTGATTTCGGGAAACTGCCCGCGCTGAAGGCCTTGAAGCGCCCTTTGCCCAGATGGTTCAGCAACGCCTCGGCGATGATGCTGCGGGCCGAGTTGCCGGTGCAAAGGAAGAGAACGTTGTAGGTGCGTTCGGTCATGGACGCCTCACAAAGCCGGACGGGCGCAGCAGGCCGTTTTTTCCGGTTCCGCCTTCGCCAAAGTGGGTCCGACGCCGCGATCCTCGCCATAGGTCGTCGCGTCGCCGAAGGTGAAGAAGGTTTCCCACGCCACGCCTTGCGGATCGGCGACCCAGGTCTTGTCCGATTTGGCGTAGCAGCATGTGGCTTCGCTCCGCTGCAGAAGCGACTGCCCTGCATGAGCAAGCCGCCCGCTCACCTCGCCCAGTTCGTCCGTGCCATCCACCTGGATTCCCAAATGATCGACGCCCGGCGTTTTCGCGACGGTCGAGATGGCGAAGTTCACGCGCGGATCGTCCAGCATCCACTTCGCGTAATCGGGCTTCACGACCGTGGGCTCCGCGCCGAACAGCGTGGCATAGAAGCGGATGGATTGGTCCAGGTCGCGGACGGTCATGTGAACGTGAAAGCGCTTCATCAGGCTCTCCTCTTTTGGCGCGCGGGTGCGCAGGCGGCGGGCTGCGCATCGACGCCGCACAATTCGGGGCGGCCTTGGCAGCAATCCTTCATCAGGAACGTCATCAACGCATTCATGCCGGTGAAGTTGACGCTGTAGATCACCGAGCGTCCGCTTCGCTCGCCCCGCACCAGACCGGCCTGGCTCAAGATCGCCAGATGGGTGGACATGGTGTTGGGCGGCACGGAGAGCGTACTTGCGATCTCGCCCGCCGGCAGACCCTGGGGACCGCTGCGCACCAGAAGGCGGAACACGTCCAGGCGGCTGCGTTGCGCCAGGGCGGAAAGGGCATCGACGGCTTGATTGATTTCCATATTTCGAGAAATATGGAAATATCAAGAAAGAGTCAAGCGCGGCCGAGAACTCGTGGAGAATGGACGCATGCGAATGATTGAACTGTCGGGCACGGAAGAATTGGCGACCGCGCTGCGTGCGGCGGGCCTGCCGACCGAAGACGTTGGCGGTGCCGGCCAGGTTTTCTGGCACTTCTCGGATGATGCCGGGCATGGGCTCGGCTTCGCGGGTTTGGAAGGCGACGGGCCTGATCGCCTGTTGCGTTCGGTTGTCATCGACCCGGCCGCGCGCGGGCGCGGCCATGGGCGCGCGTTGGTGGAAGCGGTCGTGCGCGAGGCGGCGAACAGGGGCGTCGCAAATCTCTGGTTATTGACGCTAGATGCCGCGCCGTTTTTCGCGAAGGCCGGATTCGCCTCTGTGGCGCGCGACTTGGCGCCGGCGGATATGGCCTCAACCGCCGAGTTTCAATCTCTATGCCCGGCGTCGGCGGTCTGCATGCGCCGCCGTCTGGGCTAGGCGCCCAGCAAGACTTGCGTTCACCGGAGCACGGTTCGACACTTATCGCTGTCGGACAATGCCGCGATGAGGCCGTGTATGCTCGACCAAAGCCAGATCGACCAATTCCACCGCGACGGTTTCATCGTTGCCGCAAACGCCGTCACACCGGCGCAGCTCGCGTCGCTCAACCGCCGCCTGGCCGGTTGGGTCGATGAAAGCCGCGGCCATACGAAGCCGTTCGGTGAGCCTTGCGTCGATGGGCGCGCGCGGTTCGACATGGGCGAGGAACACACGGCCGAGCGGCCAGCGCTGCGCCGCGTCAACTGTCCCTCCGACATCGCGCCGGAGTACGAGGCGGTCATGCGCGATTCGGCCATGGTCGACATGGTGGCCGCGTTGATCGGCGCGAACCTCAAGTTCCTTCACTGCAAGATCAACCTGAAGCTGCCGGGCTCGAACACCGAGGTCGGCTATCACCAGGACTTCGCGTATGTGCCGCACTCGAACGCCGACGTGGTGACGGCGCTTTTGATGCTCGACGACGTGACGGAGGAGAACGGCGCTCTGACCGTGGTGCCGGGCTCGCATACTGGGCCGGTGCACACGCTTTATCACGGCGGCCGCTTCACGGGTTCGGTCGGCGACGACATCGTGGCGGATGCCAGGCGGCGCGCGGTGCCCGCGTTGGGCAAGGCCGGCAGCGTCTGCCTGATGCACGCGCGGCTGTTGCACGGCTCGGCGGTCAACCGCTCATCCCGCTCGCGCAACCTCTATATCTGCATCTACACGGCCGCCGATGCGGCGCCGCTCTGCCGCAACTCCCTGCCCAACACGCACGAAGGGCTGATCGTGCGCGGCGAGGCCAGCCGGTTCGTGCGCTGCGACGTCGACCGGGTGGAACTGCCCATCATCACGAGCGCCGCGTCGTTCTTCGCGACGCAAGGCCAGCGCTCGGCGGGCTAGGGGCCGGCCCACCCGTCCTTGCACTTCAATAGCTTGGCCGGTATAACGCACGCCTTCTTCGAGCGGCACGGCTGAAAAAACGGGCATGCCTACCCGCTCAGAAGCGTTTGGAATCAATGCTTTAACCTTTTTCCAAGGAACGCAAAATGCCCAAGATGAAGACCAAGTCGGGCGCCAAAAAGCGCTTCAAGATCACCG
>CAYZFH010000066.1:0-13642 GCA_964477375.1 uncultured Rhizobiaceae bacterium
GCGCACGGGCGGGCCGCCTTCGGGCCCGGTCAAGCTCATGATGCCGCCCATGCCCTGCACCACCATGTCGTAGGCCGCGCATTGGGACAGCGGACCGTTCGTGCCGAAGCCGGACGCCGCGCCGTAGATGAGGCGCGGGAAGCGCGCGTGCAGCGTCTCCCAGCCCAGGCCCAGCCGCTCCATGGTGCCGGGGCGGAAGTTCTCGACCAGGACGTCGGCTTTCTCGAGCATCGCTTCCAGCACGGCACGATCTTCCGGCGCCTTGAGATTGAGGGCGATGCTTTCCTTGTTGCAGTTGATGGCCGCGAAATAGAGCGACGTGCCGTTGTGGAACGGCCCGAAGGCGCGCGAATCGTCGCCCGCGCCGGGGATCTCCACCTTGATGACGCGCGCACCCAGGTTCGCCAGCGTCATGGTGGCGAAAGGCCCGGCCAGCACATGGGACAGATCGACGATGGTGACGCCGGACAGAAGCGGTGCTGGCGCAGAAGCGGTCATGGCGGTACCCCGAAATGGCAATGCGCATGGTTTATGCGCAGGACGCGTAACATTTAACGTCCTCGCGCAGCGATGCGCGCGGTAGGCCTCACCATCACTATCATGGCGCGAACCAGACGCCGCCTCACGGCTTGAAGTTGCAGGCCCCTTCCTTGCAGGCGTCGTAGGTGTTCTGCAGCTCGTCCTGCACGATCCAGTTGTATCCCTGCGGGGTCGAAATGGTGAGGTCGCGCGTCAAGGTTGCGACGCGGAACTTCCAGCCCGGCGGCGGCTTCAGCTTGGCGCCCAGATCTTTGAGCGAATCGTAGGTGAGCGAAGTGTCGATGATGCGGCCATAGGCCTGCATTACCCAGGGTGTGCCGTCGGGCGCGTCCAGAATGAACACCGGCTTGCCCTTCTCGAACGTCATGCTCGACTTGCGGTGGGATTTGAGCGGGCTATAGGGCGACATGTGAGCCGAGGTCAGCGCCACGCCCTTCGGCAGATGTCCCTCGCCCCACCACCGCGCCTTGAGCCCGTTGAAGTCGACAATCTCGCCGGCCGGGATGCGGATGCGGTCCATGGTCCAGCCGCGCGGGCCGTTGCGGTAGGCCGCCAGCGTGTCGAAATTCGCTTCGAGCCACGGGGTGGTGACCTTGTCCCAGGCGGCGGCAGGGCACGTGTCCATCTTGTCGGCCGCGTCGTTGAGGCCGCTCGTGTTCCAATAGACGCCCGCGATGGCGCCGTCGGAGGTCTGCCGGAACATCCACACCTCGCAATAGACGACCGCGCGCAGCCCGGTGAAGGTCATCTCGGCCGGCTTCTGCGGAATGGGCAGCGGCTTCGTGTTGGGTGTCTCTCGCGCTGCGGCCATCTCGTCCAGGATCGTGTCGACGCAGGTGGCCGACAGCTTGCCCATGTTCTCCTTCATGCACGCCTTGATGCGCCCCTCGCCGGGAAGCACACCGGAGCACAGGCGCTCCACGTCGCCCGCGCAGGCGCGGACGATCCGGATGTCGCGCTCGACCGCGTCCGACGCGATGGCGGAGCCGGCAAACAGCATCAAAGCGGCGAGCGAACAGACTAGTCTTCCCACTATCGCTTCCCCGGAAATCGCAGCAGTCCGACAGCTAATCACTTCGGCGCCGCTTGGAGATTGATCTATATCACGGGGTGGCTCCCGGCGCGCCGGGCGCTTTAGAGTGGCCCTCCATCGTCCGGAGGAGGTTCGCCGTGCCGAACGTGATACTGACCTGGTACGCGACGCCAGCCGAGACGTCCCGCATCCGGCGCGCCTTTCCCAAGGGCACCCATGTCTTCGCGCCGCGCGACAGGCTGGGCGCCCTCTCCCGCTTCGAATGCCGCTTCGAGGATCTGGCGGCGGCTGCGCCCAAGGCCGATGCGATCATGGGCTGGGTCCTGCCCGATGGGCTGTGGAACGCCGCCAGCCGCGTGAAGGCGCTGGCCTTCTTCCATGCCGGCTGCGACGAGCTGGACTTCGCCATGCTGAAGAAGCGCGACATCCAAGTCGCCAGCATCCGGGGCGCCAATTCCATCCCCGTCGCCGAGCATGCCTTCGCGCTCGTGCTGGGCCTGGCCAAGCGGATGGTCGAACGGCACCGCTGGGTCGAGGGCGCCGAATGGAAGCCGATGTTCCATCCCGATTTCATGGGCCATGGGCTGGCGGGCAAGACCATCGCCATCATCGGTTATGGCGAGATCGGCACCGCCGTGGCGCGCCGCGCCAAATCGTTCGACATGACGGTGCTGGGCGTGCGGCGCAATCCGAACCGCGGCGGCGCGCATGCCGACGAGATGCACGGGCCTTCGAAGCTGCATGCGGTGTTGAAGCGCGCCGACTTCGTGGTCCTGGCCGTGCCGATGACCGAGGAGACCAACCACCTGATCGATGCGCGCGCCATCGCCGCGATGAAGACCGGCGCCTTCCTGGTCAACATCGCGCGCGGCAACCTGGTGGTGGAAGCCGCGCTACACGCGGCGCTCGTCAGCGGCAAGGTCGGCGGCTACGCGGCGGATGTGTGGTGGAACTACACCAACTCGTTCCCCGCGACCTATCACTACCCGCTGGTCTCGCGCACCGGGCTGCACCGGTTGCCCAACGTGATCTGCGGCGGCGGGGTGGCGGCCGACATCCACGGCGTGGCCGAGCGCGAGATCGCCATGGGCACGGAAAGCATCGCGGCCTTCCTGCGCGGCAAGCCGATGCCGCGGCGGATCGATCTGAACCGGGGCTACTGAACGGGGCGGCGTTCAATCCGCACGGTTGCGGATCACGCCTACGGTCAGCAAAACCACACCCAAGCCGATCGCGGTCCATCCGACATAGGGCGGAATGATGTGCGGGGTTTCTTCCTTCACGACCAGCTTCGTCTCGCCCAGCTTGAACAGGTCCGTGGATTCCTGGGTCGTGATGACCGGCACCACGATCGCCAGCACGCCGAGAAGCAATAGCGTGGCGCCCGCGGTCACGAGCCTGTTTTTGAAAAAGCCGTTCATCGTAGCCCCCGTTGCCGCCTCAACGCCGGCATAGTCGTAAACGACCCACGCTTCGGCCGCCATCGCAATTCGATTAAATCCGCGGCACCGGTTGCGGCACGGCGGAGGCGCGTGCCAGGGTTTCCGCCATGGGCGCAGGGGTTCTCTCCGAGCGATTCAAGGGCGGCAGCCCCTATTGGTGGGAGGCCGCGCCCATGCGCGCGATTCCCGAAGCGCCCCTGCCCGCCAAAATCGACGTGCTGGTCGCGGGCGGCGGCTTCGCCGGCATGTCGGCCGCCCTCACCCTGGCGCGCGCGGGCCGTGACGTTCTGGTGCTGGACGCGCAGACGCCCGGCCATGGCGCCAGCACGCGCAACTCGGGCTTCATCGGCAGCCATTTCCGCGGCTCTTACGACACCCTCGCCAAGAAATTCGGACCCGCCCGCGCCGCCGCCATGCTGCGCGCGGGCGCCGAGGCGCACGACTATCTGGTAAACCTGTGGGAACGCGAGCAGATCGCCTGCGGCTTCAACCCGTGCGGCCGGTTTACCGCGGCGCATACGCCGGCCGCCTATGACGCGCTGGCGATCGAGTTGGAACGCAGCCGCAAATACGCGGGCGTTGACGGCCATATGCTGAGCCGTTCTGAGGTCTCGAAGGAAATCGATTCGCCTATCTATCACGGCGGTCTGGTGACGCCGCGCGGCGGCTCGGCGCATCCGGGCCTCTATCACCAGGGCATCTTGAGCCGCGTGCTGGCGTCCGGCGCCAAGGTCCAGAACAAGACCAAGGTCGAAGCCATCAACAAGGAAGCCGACGGCACGCTGTCGGTTCTGACCAACCGCGGCATCGTGAAAGCCAACAAGGTGGTACTGGCGACCAATGCCTATACCCCCCGCGGCTTTGCGTGGTTCAGCCGCCGCGTCTTTCCTATCACCAGCAACGTCATCGTGACCGAGCCGATCGACCCGGAGCGGATGAAGAAGGTCTTGCCCAACAAGCGCGTGATGATCGACACGCGGCGCGACCCTGCCTCGGTCCGAATGACGCCCGACGGCACGCGCCTGCAATTCGGCGGGGCGCGCGGCATCCCCTTCACCGATTACGCCAAAAAGGCCCTCGAGATCCGCAAGATGTTCATCGAGATCGTGCCGAGCATGGCGGATGTGAAGATCGATTACTGCTGGTCGGGGATGATCACCTATCCCTTCGACAAGCTGCCCCATGTGGGCGTGCGCGACGGCGTTTATTACACGATGGGCCATTGCGGCACGGGCGTGCCGATGTCGACCTATATGGGTCACAAGCTGGCGCTGAAGATCCTGGGCGACAAGGACGGCGCCACGCCGTTCGACGACGACGATTCGCACGTGTTCCAGACACGCATCTTCTATGGCGGCGGCAATCCGTGGTTCGTGCCGCTGGGCGCGCGCTTCTATCACTTCAAGGACAAACGCGACATCGCGCGCTCGCTGCGGAAGGTGGGCGCGCGCTGAACGGCGCTCGCCGGCGATGGCGGGCGCATAGGGGAGGACGAGGATGGCCGGGCAATACGACGCGCTGTTGAAGCCGTTCACGCTCAAGGGCGTGACCTTCCGTAACCGCATCATGAGCACGAGCCACGCGCCCGGCTATGCCAAGGAGGGCAAGCCGCAGGAGCGCTACCAGCTCTATCACGCCGAGAAGGCCAAGGGCGGCCTGGGCCTGACCATGTTCGGCGGCGTCACCACGGTCGCCATCGATTCGCCGGCGTTCGAGTACAACCAGATCTCGGCGGCCGACGATTCCGTCATCCCCTATTTCAAGCAGATGGCCGACCGCATCCACGGCCACGGCGCCAAGCTGGCCGTGCAGCTCAGCCATATCGGGCGCAAGTCGCGCTGGGATCTGGACCCGTGGCTGCCGCCCATCGCCCCCAGCCGCGTGCGCGAACCGTTCCACCGCTCGCACCCCAAGGCCATGGAGGACTGGGACATCCGGCGCGTGGTGAAGGCCTATGGCCAGGCCGCGCGGCGCGCCAAGGAAGGCGGCCTCGACGGATTCGAGTTCCAATGCGCGTTCCAGAACCTGCTCGACTGTTTCTGGAGCCCGGTCGCGAACAAGCGCACCGACAAATACGGCGGCAGCCTCGAGAACCGCGCGCGCTTCTCGCTTGAGGTGCTGGAGGAGGCGCGCAAGCAGGTCGGGCCCGACTTCATCATCGGCATCCGCATGTCGGGCGACGAGTTCCTGGAAGAAGGCATGAGCCACGGCGACTGCCTGAAGGTCGCGGAGATTCTGGCCCGAAGCGGCATGGTCGATTTCTTCGACGTGATCGGCGGCGGCATGTTCGATTCCTGGGGCCTGTCGCGCTCCATGGCGACCATGCCCATGCCGATCGCGCCCTATCTGCAACTGGCCAGCGCGTTCAAGTCGGAGTTGGGCGTGACCGTGTTCCACGGCCAGCGCATCACCGACATCGCCAACGCCAACCGCGCCATCGCCGACGGGCATGTCGACATGGTGGCCATGACGCGCGGCCATATCGCCGATCCCTACATCGCCAAGAAGCTGATCGAGGGGCGGCCCGAGGACATCCGCGAGTGCGTGGGCGCCGGCTACTGCATCGACCGGCTGTTCGCGGGCGGCGAGGCGCTGTGCATCCAGAACGCGGCCACCAGCCGCGAAGCCAAGATGCCCCACGTCGTTCCCAAGGCGCCGGCCAAGAAGAAGGTCGTGGTGGTGGGCGCGGGCCCGGGCGGCCTCGAAGCCGCGCGCGTCTCGGCCGAGCGCGGCCACGACGTCGTGCTGTTCGAGCGCGAGGGCAAGACCGGCGGCCAGATCAACATCGCGGCCAAGGGACCGACGCGCGAATCCCTCTCCGGCATCGTGCGCTGGCTCGACAGCCAGGTGAAGAAGCTGGGCGTGGACGTGCGGCTGAACACCGACGCCACGGAAGCCATGGTTCTGGCCGAGAAGCCCGACTTCGTGGTCATCGCCACGGGCGGCGAGCCGGGCATCGGCGAATTCGGCGGCAAGGAACTGGCCATCTCGACCTGGGACATCCTGAACGGCACGGTCCAGCCCGGCGAGCGCGTGCTGGTCTATGACGATGACGGGCGCCAGGCGGCCTCGTCCGCCGCCGAGTATCTTCTCGCCAAGGGTGCGCAGGTCGAGGTGGTGACGCCCGAACGCCACACCAGCATGGATACCGGGCCGCTCAACTCGCCCTATCACCTGCAGGCCTTTTACGAAAAAGGCGCGGTCCTGACGCCCGACGCGCGGCTGACCAAGCTCTACCGCGAGGGCAACCGCCTGATCGCCGTGCTGAAGAACGTGTTTACGACCCAGGAGGAAGAGCGCGAGATCGACCAGGTGGTGGCCGAGCACGGCACCCAGCCGCGTGAGGCGCTGTACGAAAGCCTGGTGCCGAAATCGGCCAATCTGGGCGAGATCGACTTGGAAGCCTTCGCCGAGGGCAAGCCGACCCGCATCGTCAACAATCCGGCATCGCCGTTCCAACTGTTCCGCGTCGGCGACGCGGTGACCAGCCGTAACATCCATGCGGCGATCTACGACTCCTTGCGCTTCTGCAAGGAATTCTGAGGGAGAGACGAATGTTCTCGCGCATCACCCGCTTTCAAGTGGCGGACGGCAAGGAGAAGGACTTGGTCGCGGCCTACAACGCCACGCTGGAGCATGTGAAGGCGCAGAAGGGCTTCCAGGAGGCGGTGCTGATGATCGACGCCGAGGGTAATGCCGTTTCAGTCACCTTCTGGGACACGAAGGAAAACCTCGACGCCAGCGGCAAGACCACGCCGGGCAGCGTGATCGAGAAGATCCTGCCCATGGTGCGCCCCTACCAAAAGGCACCGCCGGTCTCGGTGCCGTTTTCGGTCAAGCTGCGGGTCAAATAGGCCAGCCATCCCATCCGGCGTCGGGGCGTGGTTGCCTCCACGCCGGGCTTTTGCATTATTAGGGACGAGCAACGTCCATTTCGCAAAAGCCCGCTGTGTCCATCGACGCCATCGACGCCCGCATCCTCACGGCGCTGCAGGAAGACAATCGGCTGACATCCGATCAGTTGAGCGCGCGCGTCAATCTTTCGCCCACGGCCGTGCAACGCCGCCTGAAGCGCCTGCGCGCGGCCGGGGTAATCGAGGCCGACGTTTCGATCGTCTCGCCTCAAGCGGTGGGACGCCCGATCCTGATGCTCGTCTCAGTGTCGCTGGAGCGCGAAAGCGCCGACCTCGTCGATCGCTTCAAGAAAGCGATTCGCGCGGCGCCCGAGATCATGAGCGGATATTACGTGACGGGAGAAGCGGATTTCGTGCTGACCGTCACGGCGAAAAGCATGGAGCATTACGAGCAGTTCATCCGCCGCTTCTTCTACAACATGCCCAACGTCAGAAGCTTCAAGACCCTGGTGGTCGTCGACCGGGTCAAAAACGGATTCACGCTCCCGATCGAGCCGACCGAGTAGCGCGCAGGACGCAGTCCTGTGGCTCGGCCACAGGACTGCGATCATCCGACGATTAGGGGCGATTTTACTTCGGCGCCAGTTCCGCGAAGACGGACTTTTCCGGCAGTTCGGCGACGATCTCGCCGAATTCCGCCCGGGTGAAGGCGCGCATGACCGTCGTCGTGACCGCGCCAAGACGATTCACCTCGAGCAGGATTTTCATCATCGTCTTGTCGTCGGGCGCTTCGAAGAGCACGACAAAGTCGCAATCCCCGCCCATGGTCAGCCAATAGTCCTTGATACCGCCGCCGAACTTTTCCCGCATGATCGCCATCATGTTGCCCGAGCGACCGGGCGAAACCTTCAGCGTGTCGTATCCCATCTTCGTGTACTTGAGCGTGACGATGTAGTTGTTCACTTATGGTCCTCCGTTTTCTTGTCGTTGATTTTCCAAGATCGCGAGCAGGCGACTCTGTTCATTGCCGACGATGGAGACCCCCTCGTCGACGCCCATTCCGGGCTTCGCCAGCATCATCTCGGCCTGGGTCGCGACCGCCACATGCGTGGTGACGCGTGCCGACAGGTCCGTTTCGACGCAGCTTCCGCCGACGAAGGCGCCCACGCCGTGCGCCTTGCAATGCCGGACCCCCTGCACGATGTCGACGAAGCTTCCGACATCGGGGGTCTTGATCTGAATGGCGTGGGCGGCGCGGGCTTTTGCGAAGCGTTCGATGTCGTCGAGCGTGTTGCAGTATTCATCGACCGCGATCCGCGCGGGCGAGCCGAGCTTCCGCAAACGCTCCACGATCTCGGCATAGCGTTCCAGCTGAAGATCGGTCGAACCATAGTCGGCAGGCGATTCGATGCTGAGCTGCAACCCGCCGACACGGTCCGCCGCCTTAGCGATGAAGGCAGCGACATCGGCGGGAGAGAGCCCGATTTCCAGCCCGATCCAGCCGTATACGTCGAAATGGAGGGTCGGCTGATAACCGTCGCCGCCCAACGACCGCACGCGGTTGGCGACCCAGGCGGCGAATTCCAAGAACGCTTCGCCACGCGCGCCGAACTTCTCGCGTGAATTGATCAGCCCGTGCGGCAGAACGTCGATCCGCCGCAGGATCATCTTGTCGACATTGGCCTGCCGCTGGTCGCCGCTCTGCGCGTACAGGGGTACGCCCTTGTCGGGAATGGGAAGGTCGAATTCGCGGCAGACGATTTCCGCCATGGTGCACCGGTGGGCGTGCGCCGCGGCCTGCAACAGCGCCTGGCTGACGCCGTAGGAAACCGCGAGCGGCAAACGCCCATCGCCGCCCGTCAGGCTTGCCGCGCAGGCATCGCGGAACGAATCGACCGCTAGACCTTTGAGCCGGGGGACCACGGAACGGTGCGTCAGATCCGCGATCGCTTCGGTCTTGAAGACGGGATCGCGCCCGGCGGCTCCGGCGTATTGGACGCTCATCATGTCGCCCCACACGATCACGCCGTCGGACAACTTCAAACCGACGCTGAGCGCCTCGGCGGGCATGCGAATGGCGGTGAAGCCGGGCGTTCGCGGCTTTCCCGTGTACGTGAACCCGTCGCTGGCGACACCCTCCCGGATCGCCAGTTGATCGTCGTAAAAGAACGCGCCTTGCGCAGGAGCGAGCAAGACGTCCGAGATCGTGAGGGTAGCTCCAGCCGCCACCGCCTAAGCCCCGGTCCGGTTGACGAGTTTCAGATTCTGAAAGGCTTGGAAGCCTTCGCGTCCGCCTTCATGCCCGTATCCGCTGTCGCCGATACCGGTATTCGGCACATCGGGCGCCACGCCTTTCAGCATGTTGACGCTGACGTTTCCGAATGCGAGTCGCTCAGCGACATGGCGCTGACGCGCTGGCGACGCGGTGAAGACGTACGAGGCCAGACCATAGGTGGTCGCATTCGCCCGTTCGACGGCCTCGTCATCCGTGTCGAACGGCGCGACGGTCAGGACTGGGCCGAACGGCTCCTCCGACAGAATCGCCGCGGTCGCCGGAACGTCGGCCAGCAAGGTCGGCGGCCAAAAATAGCCTTTGCCCGCCGGCGCCTGTCCTTTCCAAGCCAAGCGCGCCCCCTTGGCGAGCGCATCGTCGACGAGCCGCCGCATGCGCTCGGGGCCGCGGGGGCCGATCATCGGGCCCATCTGCACGCCGGGACCGTCCGCCGGTCCGAGGCGGATACTGCCGGCGACTTTCACTAGCCCGTCCAGGACATCTTGGTATCGCGACCGGTGCACGAGAATGCGGCTCGGCGCGTTGCAGCTCTGGCCCGCATATTCGAACTTGTAATCGCAGATCGCCGCGATGGCGGAGGGGATATCGGCATCCTCGAAAACCAGCACCGGCGCATGGCCGCCCAATTCCAGCACGCTGGTCTGGAGATTCTTGGCGGCCAGGGCGGCGAGTTGCTTGCCCACGCGCGTTGAGCCGGTGAAAGAAAGCATCCGGACGTGGGGCGATTCCAAAAGGTGCGCCGAGATCATCGGCGGATCGCCGAAGACGAGAGCGACAACACCCGGCGGCACGCCCGCTTCTTCCAACGCTTCGACGATGGCGACGGGTGCCGCCGGCGCTTCCTCCGCCGCCTTCAGGATCACCGCGCAGCCAGCGGCAAGGGCCGGCGCCAGTTTGCGAGCCACGATCACGGCGGGATAGTTCCAGGGCGTAAACGCGGCAACGATGCCGACCGGGTGAGGGTGCAGAGTCCGGCGGCCGTCGATCTGCCCCGGCTCGCACAGCGCCTCAGCCTGGTCTGCGTTCCAGTGGAACGTGTCCGGGGCGCGTTCCAGCTCGCCGATCGCTTCGGGCAGCGTCTTACCCTGCTCATGGACCATGCGCCGGGACGTCTCGCCGACTTTAGCGGTGAGGATTTCAGCCGCGCGCTTGAGGATCGCGGCCCGCTCTCGGACATCCGTGTCCGCCCACGCACCGCGCGCCCGCACGGCGGCGGCAAGTGCCCTGTCCAGATCGCCCGGGCCCGCCACCGCAACCTTAGCGGCGGGCTTTTCCGTCGACGGATCGATGACGTTCTTCAGCCCCCGTTCACCGTCGCGCCAAGCGCCGTCGATATAAAGACGGTAGGTTTTCATGGACTCGGTCTACCTTGGCGACACGCTAGAGGGTGAAAAGGTCTCGTGGCGCCTTGGTCAGCACCTCCACTCCGGTCTCCGAGACGCGGAAGGTTTCACTCAGCACATAGCCGAAGTCCTCATCCACCCAGTTTCCCAGCATCAGGTGAAAGGTCATGTTCGGCTTCAGCTCCGTCATGTCGCCGACCTGCAGGCTCGCCGTCGGCTCGACCCAATCGATGCCGATGGCGTAGCCGCAACGCGTTTCTTTCTTGAAGCCCATTTTCTCGATCGTGCGATAGAACGCGGTCACGACATCACTGCAGGTGCGACCGGGGCGGACAACCTCCAGCGCGGCCTCGAGGCCGGCGACCTCGGCTTCGTGCAGGCGGCGCAGGCGGTCGGGCGGCGCGCCGATCGAGAACGTGCGCATGATCGCGGCCATGTAGCCGTAGCGATTGCCGCTCAATTCGATATTGATCTGGGAATCCGGGCGAAAGACGTCCTCGCTCCACAGGATGTGCGAGACACCCGTTCGCGGCGACGCGCACAACAGCAAGGGCAAAACGCCCGTCGCGCGCGGCCCTTTGCCGTCGCCGCGCACCTGCGTCGCGACGATCTCGGCGGCGGCGTCCGCCTCGCGCACGCCGGGCCGGATGACTTCGGCCGCACGCATGATCGCCGCATCGACGATGGCGGAGGCCTCGCGCATGACGACGATCTCGAGATCGGACTTCACGAGCCGGACCCAATCCACGGCCTTTGTGCAATCCACGAGCCTGGCTTGGGGCAACCGGGCCTTGAACTTCTCGGCCGCGAGCGCCGTGAGATAGCCCAGTTCGAGGCCGATGCCGCGAGCGGCATGGCCGCGCTCGTGAAGAAAATCGATCACCGCGTCGAAGCCGTTCCGGTCGGGCCTGCCCACATAGGCGTCCGAATAGGCGACGATGCTGTCGCGCGCCATGAAGGTGTGGTGGAAGGTACCCGCGAAATCCAAGCCGCGCACGATGAGCGACGGCTCTTCGTCCCGCGCCGATACAACGAGCGCGTGGATCGAGAACATGCGGGTCAAATTGCCGGTGAGATAGGTGATGTTGGCGGAACTGGTAACGACAAGCGCGTCAATCTCGCGCCGCGCCATCTCCGCTTTCACCAGCGCCAACCGGCGCAGATATTCCGCGCGCGGAAACGCCTGGGGCCCCTTGGCAATGGCCATGATTCGGTCCCTTCGATTTTGCGATGGTCGCTACGGCGCGATTAAAGCTGCTTCATCACATGACGAACGGCATCGGCCGCGATGGCGATCATTTCGTCCACCTCCTTCACGCTCATCACCAAGGGCGGCGAGAAACCGAGCGCATCGGCCTGCGGCATGGCGCGCGCGAGCAGGCCGCGGTCACGGCAAGCCTGGGAGATGCGCGCGCCCACTTTCAAGGCCGGGTCGAAACGGGTCTTCTTTGCCGGATCGGCGACGAATTCGACCGCTGCCATCATGCCGACGCCGCGCACCTCGCCCACGATCGGGTTATCGCGGAACGTTTTGCGCAGCGCCGCTTGGAAATGCGCGCCGGTCGATTTCGCCTGACCGGGAATATCCTCGCGTTCGACGATATCGAGCACGGCATTCGCCGCCGCGACGCCCAGTGTATGGCCGGAATAGGTGTAGCCGTGCGAGAAGGCACCGACTTTCGCCGACCCGGCCTCCATGACGTCATACACGCGCGCGCCCACGATCGACGCGGAGAGCGGCACGTAGGCCGAGGTCAGACCCTTGGCGATCGTGATCAGGTCCGGCTCGATGCCGTACATGTCGCTGCCAAACATCGCGCCGGTGCGACCAAACCCCGTGATAACCTCGTCGGCGATCAGCAGCACGTCGTGCTTGCGCAACACCTCCTGAATGGCCTTCCAGTAACCGGCAGGCGGCGGAACGATACCGCCCGTGCCCAGCACGGGCTCACCGATGAAGGCGCCAACCGTTTCGGGCCCTTCGCGCTCGATCAGCGCGTCAAGCTCGTGCGCGCGGCGCAGTGAGAACTGCTCTTCCGATTCGTCTGCGTCCGCGCCCCAATAATGGTGCGCCGCGCCGGTGCGCAGGATGCCACCGCGCGGCAGGTCCATGTGATCATGATAGAAGCTCATCCCCGTCATCGAGCCGGCCAGGACGGAACAGCCGTGATAGCCGCGCTCGCGCGAGATGATCTTTTTCTTCGCAGGCAGCCCCCGCAGGTTGTTGTAGTACCAGACCAGCTTGGCATTGGTTTCGTTGGCGTCCGACCCGGACAGGCCGTAGAAGACCTTGCTCATCTTCCCCGGCGCCATCGTGACGAGCCGGTGCGACAGGCGGGCGAGCTGCTCGGTCGTGTGTCCCGCATAACTGTGGGAAAACGCGAGCTTATGCGCCTGTTCGGAAATGGCCTCGGCGACCTCCGTACGGCCATAGCCGATATTGACGCAGTAGAGGCCGGCGAAGCCGTCGATGAATTCACGCCCGGCAGCGTCCCGGATGCGCGACCCCTTGGCGCTTTCCATGACCGTCGATTCGGATTCGCCATGCGCGTAGGCATGGAGATTCGCAAACGGATGCAGGACCGAGCCGCGGTCCTGCGCGATGATCTCGTCGAGACTGGGCGCGTTGCGGCGAAGTGCGACGGACATGGGTTTTGCCTTCTCTTTTACTCTGGGATCGGAAAGGGCTTAGGCGGCGGACGCCATCGTCATCCGGCACAGCGTCGTCGTGTCATAGACGGGCAAACCGGTCTTGCGCCGGACCGACGCGCTCACGCGCGGGAACGCCGTGCATTCGAACAAAAGTGTCGAGATTTCCGGATGCGCCGCGCGAAGCTGCGCGACGCGGGCCAAGACATCGGCCTCGATGTCCGCATCCTCAGTCGGCGGCGGCGGCCGCATCATCTCGTTCCGCAGCAGCGCGCCGCCTTCGACGCCGCCCACGACAATCCGGGCCCGGTCGCCGGGGCTGCATCCGCCGAACAGATCCTCGCCGAAAATCCGCGAATCCGCGGTCACGACGGCGAGCTTCGCCTTCGGCGGCAACTGGCGAAGCAAGACCGGCATCAGGAGCAGGCTGGACAGCGCGACGGGCACCTTCACCGAAGCCGCAACCGCCGCCTGATGGCGGATGAAGA
>CAYZFH010000067.1:0-13598 GCA_964477375.1 uncultured Rhizobiaceae bacterium
GATCGCGTATTCCCAGAAGTTCTGGTATCCCAGATCCACATTGTTATTGTTGACGTAGGACCAGGGTTGGCCGTCGATGTTCACTTTCGCAATCAGCGGGTCGGTGCTGAAGACGGGCTGCAGGGCGAAAACGTCCTGGTGATAGACGATGGTCTGGTTGTTGTTACTGTCGACAACAGGGCCGAACGGATTGCTGGGATCGAACGCGCCTGGTGCGGTCAGAGGCGCGTTTCCGATCTGATGCTGGCGTGCGTGGATATAGCCAAGGCCGAGATACGATTGATCCTGCACATCGATCTTGCCCTTCGTGTCGAGGATGTAATCGTAGAAATTTTGTGAGGTATTTTGGGCGTAGTAACCCTTGTCGACCGAGAAGTTGACGGAGAACGCGTGCCGCTCCCAATCGGATTCCAGCCCGATCGACGGCATGAGATGGAAAATCCTGTCAGAGATGGCGTTGTCAGGCAGATTGAAAATGTTGCTGTCGAACTCCTCCATCACCCTCATGCCCGCGCGGATGTTGAAACTGTTGAGCGTCTGAACAGTGTCGGGGTTCAACATCGGCGACAGTACCGTGCCAAGCTGGAGCCCTTCCGACTGAAAACCGGGAACTGGCCTAAGATTGACCGCAGACTGTTTCGTCGTCTGGGCCAAAGCGGAACTAGATGCGAAAATCGCGGCGCTCACGCCAGCGAACGTTAGAACGATCAATCCATAAATGATCGATTCGGGCGACGCTGTCCGGAAATGCCTTCCGGGGCGTCGCCTGTCCCGCCGCGCCCAGGAACGGGCGCGGCCGCATCCGTCCTTAGGACGGGCTCGGTGACTTCGCGTCGTTCTCGAACAAATTCTCATTAATAGTTCCGGCTGTCGGCTCGACCTGGCTCAACACTTCGGCCAGTTTCTTCGCGATCTGTCTTTCGAGCTCGAGGAAGCGTGCCAGGTCCGGGAAGCCTTTCACGCTGCTGGGCTGCTCGATGGGCTCCACCAAAATGGCGACGATATAGGTCTTCGGCGAACGGCCCTTCTGGCCTTCGCTGACGAACTGCATATTGACCCGGTCGGAGGGCGAGTCGGTCTCGACGACGACGACGCCTGCGGTCTTGGTCGACGGGTTGTCGACGGAATCGCCGCTGCTGCCCCCGCCGCCCGAACCTGCCTGACCGCCGCCGCTCTGCCGGCTCTTGCCCGACGAACCGTCAGGCGCGGCCGTGCCCAGCTTCAGCGCCTTGTTCGTGAGAAAGGCCGTCTCGGCCCAAGTGTTTGGATCGGTTTTGTTGAACTTGAGGGTGGTGTCGTTCACCGTCATCTCGTCGCCGAAATAATTGATCGGAGCGTTGCCGATCGAGTTGGCGCCGAAATCGTCGGTCATGACGATGACGCGATAGAGATCCTTCGGAAGATTGAGGTCCACGCCATCGACGCCGACGATGCCGTCGGAAACCAGCGGCTCGCCGCCCGGGCGGCGGATGCCCTGCATGCCCTTGCCCGCCAGACGCTGATCGCGCGGCGTAACATTCTGCCAACCCGGCGCGGGTTCGCCGTCGGCCGGTTTCAGATCCATCGCAACCGCGCGATCCGGCAGCTTGTAATCCTTGTCGATCGTGAGCCGCATGATCGAGCCGGTGTTGAAGATGTTCGACGCGGCTTGCGCGACCCGGTCGGCCGCCAGCACCAACGCGTCGTAGTTTTCCTTCATGCCGGGAATTTCCATCAGCGCCCGCAGCACCGAGACGGCGCGGCGCGTCACGTCCTCGGGCTTTGGATTGTCCGCCTGCAGATACTCGGTCAGCGCCCGCATGCCGTCATCGGAGCCGTTGAGCGCACCCTGCAACGCTTTCGCCGGGACCGATTCCAGATTGGCCGTCGTGGATTTCTGGTCGTCCAGCACCTTGCCGGAACGGCCAGCGACCGCCTCGTCGCCGGCCGCGGCCCTCGCCGCCACCGTGGCCACCTTGGCTTCGGCGATCACGGCGTCCAGCCGCTGGGCGGATACGGCGATGGCGTCGGAAGGGCGCGTGGGAGCCGACGGAGCGGCCTGCTTGCCGGTCTCATCGGCGGGACGGATCGTGCTGGCCTGGCCTTTTTCGATGGCGACCGATTCGCCCGCGTTGTTCGCGAGCAAAACACTGCCCGCGTTCACCGACACGCTGACCGAGCCGTTGAAGCCGATCAGGACCACGAAGTCCGTGCCCGACACGCCGATGGTGCCGGCAGGAGTCTTCACCTCGTAAGCCGAGGACGGTGAATTGCCTGAAACGAAGCGCACGGTGCCACTGGTCACCACCACCGCGACCTTGCGTCGGCTGGGCGCGGGATCGAACACCGCCTTCTCAATCTGGATACTGGAGCGCGGGGCGAGGGAAATGCGTGTGTTATCGCGTAATACGATCTCGGCCGCGCTGCCCGGGCCGGTCTCGATCTTCTCGGAGGAGAAAATCTCGTCCTTGAATTCGATCTGGCGCACCGCGGCGCCGCGCTTGCCGGTGACTTCGTTCATCACCGTAGAAGCGAGACCGATGCTGCCGGTGCCATCGGCTGCGGCCGTTTGGACCTGCGCCGTTGCGCCTCCGCCCAAGCCCGCGAATAGCCCGAGGGCCACGGCCCATACGAGGGCCGCCCCGATCGTCGCGGACAAGGGGTTGAGTTTGATGCGCTTGGTCATGGGGCGCCTCGCTGGCTTGGCTGGCCGGTCGAGGCACCGCTCAAATCAGGACCAAACCCGCGATCAAGACGCAGGAATCCCGAAGCAGCGACAGAGCCTACCGACAAGCTGTCTTGAAACACGCGAGCAAAACCATGGCCAAGAGACCGCCGACCCCCTCCCGTCGACGGCATTTCCAGAACAAAGGCGGATAGGGCCGCCGAGAACCCGCTCGGGTTCATTCGATTCAAAGGAATATCTTATATTTTGTAGTAGTTAGATTAACAACCTCAAAATGTTGTGATTATGTCATAGTGTCTGCGACTCGCGGCGGCGTCGGTCTTGCAGAAGAAAGGCGCGAATGAACGCCCGCCGGGCATAGGACTGGGGTCCAGGTCGGTATTTTCGCATTTTGCGATGCGCGCTGCGGGCCCGCCCCAGAGCTTTTCTGAGGAACGAAGAGGCTTCTCGTATACGGTCAGCGCGTTTTGTGCGTTGAGCCTTGGGACATCTCGGGGTTTTCTTCCAGGAATGGCGCCGTCCACGAGGGCAGCGAAACAGTAACGGTCCATGTCGAGCGATAGTCCAACGCCGATCTCGCCAGAGCCGCCGGAGAATCCCTCCTTGCGGTTGGTGGCGACCGATGCGCCTGCCGACAACCAGGCCGCGCCGATGGTCATCGACAGCCTGTTGCGCTGCCTTCTGCGCGCGACCTTGGTCTTCGACCGTCCGGTGACCGAAGCCGATGTGCGCGCCATGGCGCCGATTGGGGCCGACGGGATGACCGTCGACAGCTTCATCCGCGCGGCCGACCGCATCGGCTACCGCGCCGGCCGCACAGTCCTTAACACGCAGACGGTTCGCCAATTGCCCACGCCGTTCGTGATCGTTGGTGTCGAAGGGGGACCTGCGCGCCTCGTGATCTCGCGCGAGGATGCCGGCCTCGTCGTGTTCGATCCCGTCGACGGCGCATCCAACACCGTGGCGCCGGAAGAGGCCATCGAAGGCCGGCGCGAAGCGATCATGATCAGCCCCAAGGGCACGATCGCGGCGCGCACCGACTGGCGGACGCTGATCCGCAACCGCCTGCGCAAGGTGGTATGGGAACTGATCCTGTCGTCGCTGGTGGTGAACATCTTCGCGCTCGCCGCGCCGCTCTTCTCGATGACGGTCTACAACAAGGTGCTAGGCCAGAAGGCGCTCGACACGCTCGACGTGCTCGTCATCGGCATGGTGACGCTCTACATCTTCGATTTCATCCTGCGTGCGATTCGCGGGTACGTCTCGAGCCATACCGGCGCGCGTCTGGACGCACTTTTGGGCAACGAGGTCCTGCACAGACTCCTGCGTCTTCCCTTCCGGCATTTCGAGACGACACCGACCGGCGTGATCAGCGAGCGCTTGCGCCAGCTCGACACGGTGCGCTCGTTCTTCACCGGTCAGATGCCGATCGTCCTGGTCGACGTCTGCTTCATGTTCGTCTTCCTGGCCGCCTTGATGTTCGTCAGCCCGTCCTTGGGCTGGATCACGATCGGCGCGATCCCGCTGTTCCTCCTGATCTCGATCACCTTCCACCGCGCGCAAAAATCCCTGGTGGATCGCAGCTTCGCGGCGCTGGCCGGCAAGACTTCGGCGCTGGCGGAAACCATCGCCAACGCCCTCACCATCAAGTCACTCGGCCTTGAATCCGAGGTCGAGAAGAAATGGGGCGGCCGCCTGGCGCTGACAGCCCACACGGGCTTCGAAGCCAGCAACATGGGCAACGTGGTGGGCGTGCTGGGCACGATCCTGCAACAGGGCGTCAGCCTGCTGATCATGTATGTCGGCGCGCGCGAGATCATCGCGGGCGAGCTGTCCATGGGCGCGCTTATCGCCGCCAATATCCTGTCGTCGCGCGCGCTGGCGCCGGTGCGCCAGGTGGTTTCGGCCGTGCACCAGCTCGAAGAGGTCAAGGCCGCGTTCGGGCGCATCGACGAGATCATGAACGAGCCGATGGAGGCCCAGCCCGGCGCCACCTCGCCGATCCCGGCGCTCAAGGGCGACATCGAGTTCGAGAACGTGTCGTTCAGCTATGCCGACAACCTGCCGCCGGCGATCGAGAACGTGACTCTCAAAATCCCGAGCGGCTCCATCGTCGGCGTCATCGGCCCATCTGGCTCCGGCAAGAGCACCATTGGCCGCCTGATCCAGGCGCTTTACACGCCAAGCGAAGGCCGCGTCCTGATCGACCGCACGGACATCGCGCATATGTCACCGGCGTGGTTGCGCAGCCAGATCGGCTCCGTGCCGCAGGACGTCCAGCTCTTCGCGGGCTCGGTGCGCGAGAACATCGCCATGGGCATGCCGGTCAAGTTGCCCGAGCGCATCGTGGCCGTGTCGAAATTCGTCGGCGCGCATGATTTCATCCAGCGCCTGCCGCAAGGCTATGACACCGCGCTGACCGAACGTGGTGGCGGTCTGTCGGCCGGTCAGCGCCAGCTTCTGACCATCGCGCGCGCTTTGATCCGCAATCCGCGCATCCTCATCCTGGACGAAGCCACCAGCGCGCTGGACGCGGGCTCGGAAGCCTTGTTCATCCGCAACCTGAAGCGTGCCTCGCGCGGCCGCACGATCGTGATGATCTCGCACCGCATGGCGCCGGTCACGATCGCCGACCAGGTCGTGTTCGTGATGGGCGGGCGGATCGAACGCGTCGGCCCGCCGACCGAGGTGATCGAGTACGCCCGCAAGCGGATGGCCGAGCAGGCGGGCGAGAACAACCTATGAGCATTCAGAATCCCTCGCCGCCCGACCCGCCGAAACCACCGGGCGGTCCCGCGCCGCAGGGCCTGACCATGGGCGGCGCCAAGCCGCCGGCCGCGCCGTCGCGCTCGCTTCTGCCCCGCGCGATCTCGCATGTACCGCGCCTTTTGCCGCGCGCGGAATTCGCGGACTTCCTGCCGGAGATCGAGGCGGTCGCCGAACGCGAACATTCGCCGCTCGCACGCACGATGGTGATCGCGCTGAGCATCATGTTCGCGATCGCGCTGGCCTGGGCGGCCATCGCCGAGGTCGACCGGGTCGCCTCCGCCGAATCGCAAGTGCGTCCCTTCGGACGGGTCAAGGTCATCAACCATCCGGACGGCGGCATCGTGACCGCTCTGCACGTACATGAAGGCCAGGCCGTCAAGGAAGGCGACGTGCTGATCGAGATCGATCCGGCCGTGATCGAGCAGGAACTGGCGAAGGCCAAGGCCGAGTATCTGACCCGGAGCGCCGAGGTCGCGCGCCTGACCGCCGAGGTAACAGGTGGTAAATTGGAGTTTCCGGCCGAAGTCGTGGCTGAGCGGCCCGATCTGGTCGCCACCCAGACCAAGCTGTTCCAGGAACGCGCGGGCGGGCTCGACAACAAACGCGACGCCGCCGCCGAGGTCGTGCGCCAAAAACAGAGCGAAGCCGCGGGCCTGACCGTCCAAATCACCAAGCTGGAAGAAAGCCTGGTCGTGCTGCAGGAACAGGAGCGCGCCACTTCTACTCTGGCCGACAAAGGTTATTTTCCGCGACTCAAGTATCTCTCGATCAAGCGCGAACTGGCGCAGCTCGAAGGTCAGATCGCGCAAGCCAAGGCCCAACTCGTCACCACACGCGCCGCGCTTCAAGAAGCCGTCAGCAAGCGCGACGCGTTGAACCGCGACGCCGCCGCCGAGCCGTTGGACAAGCTGGTGGTCTCGCGCCGCGACCGCGATGCCGCCTATCGGACCTTCCAGCAGAACCAGACACGCCTGAACAACTTGGTCATTCGCGCGCCGGTCGATGGTGTGGTGCAGAAACTGACCATCGGCAGCCCAGGCCAGGCCATCCGGCCCGGCGAAGCCGTGATGAATGTCGTGCCGACCGGCGCCTCGCTCGTCATCGAGGCCAAGGTCAACAACAACGACATCGGCTATATCCAGGTCGGGCAAGAAGCCACCGTGAAGATCATGACCTACGACCACATGCGCTACGGCACGTTGCACGGCGTGGTGGAGACGATCCCCGGCGACGCCGTCGAGGACGAGAAGACGCGGGAATATTATTTCCCGGTCATCGTGCGCACGGAGAAGAACTATCTGGGCGACAAGCCCGGACAGTACCCGGTCCAGCCCGGCATGCAGGCCGAGGTCGACTTCAAGCTCGGCAAACGGACAATCCTCGAATACCTGACCGAGCGCATGCTGAAGACGACCAACAACGCCTTCAAGGAACGCTGATCACCAGACGGCGGCGCGCAAGCTCCGCGATCGTGGCGGCCACGTCGGCATCGAGGTCGGCCGCCGCACGCTCCGGAAAGGCGCTCCGCATCAGCGATATCAGCTCATCCAACGCCATCGGGTCGGCGAGTGCGCGCCACAGCCCGCCCGCGACCGCGTTCAGATAGAACACCTCTTCGGTATCCGGCTCGACGAGAAAGATATCGCCGTCGATGTCCGTCGCGCTGACCCCAGGCCGTTGACCATACCGCATGGCGCTCACCCGCCTTCGACAAGACGGCGGAGAGAGCGCGCGGCTTCGCGGCTGCGGCTGAACTCGAGCGTGTAGGCCGGTGTCCGGCCGGCAAGCGCAGCGAGGCGCCTTACCAACGCCGCCGCATTGAGCTGCGGCGCGAACGCGTGGGTGACGAGCGCGCGCATGGCGGCCGGACGGTCGGCCAGCAAAAGCCGTGGTTTACCCTCCGCCACACGCTTCAGGATGACGATGCCGCGCAGCTTGGCGCCCTGGCCGAAGCGCGCGCCCTCCCCGCGCCGGAGGCGAAGATGGGCGATGTCCGATTGCGCGCGGCGGATCCGCGCCTCGGCGAAGCGTTTGAACAGCGGACCGGCGTCCGCGGGCAAAGGCAGGCGCAGCTTCGGGGCCAGGCCGAAGGACAGTGCGCGGCCCTCCGAGACGGCGACCGAATCGTCACCGAGCAGGCGTCCGCCATTCGCCGCCATGTGAAGAGCCACGCTGCTTTTGCCCGCCATGGACGGCCCGATCACGACTACCGCGCCGCGTGCGAACGACGCGGCCCCCGCGTGAAGGCTGATCGTGTCGCGGGATTGGTGAAGCGCGGCCGCGATCAACGCGCCGAGGAACGCGCCCATGGCTTGGGGTGCCGTGGGATGGAAGGCCTCGACGACCGCGCGGCCTCTGCGCTCCGACACGATATATCCGGAATCGGCGGCGATCATGCGTACATGCCAACGGCGTGCGGTGCGCACGCGCCGCCAGGGCCATTCCGCAATCAGAAAGGGAAGCTCGTCCACCAAAGCCGCGTCTATACGGGCCACGATCGGCCGCGCGAAGCCACGGAACTCGATCACGGCCGGTGCATTGTCGGAAGACGCGGTGCTCACCATCGCGCGGGAGTTTGCCACAGCGGCCGCGACCGCGCCTACGCCCTGGCCCACCGTGGCGATTTCACGCATAGTCCGGCCCATGCTCGAACCCGCTATCCGCGTTGCGCGCCTGACCAAGCGCTACAATACGGTCGTGGCCGTGTCCGCGATCGATTTCGAAGTTGCGCGCGGCTCGGTGACTGCGCTGTTGGGCGGCAACGGCGCGGGCAAGACAACCACCCTCTCCATGATCATGGGGCTGGTATTGCCGACGTCCGGCACGATCGAGGTGCTGGGCCAGGACATGATCCACCATCGCTACCGCGTCCTGCCGCGCATGAACTTCTCATCACCTTATGTGGAGCTGCCGCGCAGCCTGACGGTGCGGGAGAACCTGGCCGTCTTCGCGCGGCTCTACGGCATTCCGGACCGCGCCGCGACCTGCGCGCGGCTGGCCGAGGAGTTGGATCTGGTCGCTTTTCTCAAGCGGCCCACGGGCAGTCTGTCGGCCGGCGAAAAGACGCGCGTGATGCTGGCGAAAGCGCTCCTCAACCAGCCAGAGCTTTTGCTTCTCGACGAACCGACGGCGTCGCTCGACCCCGATTCGGCCGACTGGATCCGCCGGTATCTGCAGGACTATCAGCGGCAGAACGGCGCCACCGTGCTCATGGCCTCGCACAACATGCTGGAGGTCGAGCGCATCTGTGACGATGTGATGGTGATGCGCGAGGGAAAAATCGAACATCGCGGCACGCCGGCCGAACTGATCCGGCAGTTCGGGCGCGACACGCTGGAAGAGGTGTATCTCGACATCCACCGTCGCGGTGGCGATACGCAGGCGGCCGAATGAGCACATTCCGCGAAAAAGTCGCGCGCGCCGGCGCGCACGGTTTTTCGCCCACGCGCATCAGCGCCATGGTCATGCGCCATGTCTACCTGCTGCGGCGATCGTGGCCGCGTCTTCTGGAACTGGCCTATTGGCCCATCGTCCAGGTCCTGCTGTGGGGCTTCATCAGCAAGTTCTTCGCGACCAACAGCTCGTGGGTGGCGCAGGCCGCCGGCGTTCTGTTGGCCGGCGTTCTGCTATGGGACGTGCTGTTCCGCAGCCAGTTGGGCGTCACCATCTCGCTGCTGGAGGAATTGTGGTCACGCAACCTGGGACATCTCTTCGTCAGTCCCTTGCGCCCCTATGAGCTGTGCATCTCGCTGACCACCATGAGCATGATCCGCACGCTGATCGGCATTCTGCCCGCGGCGCTGATCGCCATTCCTCTTTACGAGTATTCGATCTTCGAGATGGGATTGCCGCTCTTGGCGTTCTTCACGACGCTTCTGGTCTTCGGCTGGGCACTGGGTTTGGCCATCTCGGCCGTGCTGATCCGCTGGGGCCTGGCCGCGGAGAACCTGGCGTGGCTTCTGGTCTTCGTGCTGGCGCCCATATCGGGCATCTACTATCCGGTCGACGTGCTGCCCGGCTGGGTCCAAACGATCGCCTGGATGTTCCCCGCACCCTATGTGTTCGAGGGCATGCGCGAGGTGCTGTTCCACGGCGTGTTCCGCACCGATTTGATGCTGGCCGCGCTGGGGCTGGATATCCTTTACATCCTGCTCGGCGCCGGCGCGTTCCTCTACAGCTTCCGCGTCGCGCGGATTCAAGGGCTGCTGCTGCGCACCGGCGAATGACGGCTAGGCGTCGCGCCCGCTGACGCCCGCTTCGGCGAAGGTCGCCATGCCGCTATGGCAGGCCACCGCCGCGCGCAGGATGCCGACCGCGAGCGCGGCACCCGACGCTTCTCCGAGACGCATGCCCAGATCGAGCACCGGCTGTTTGCCGAGCCGTTCGAGAAGGCGCGCATGGCCGGGTTCGGCGGACCGGTGCGCGACGATGCAATGGTCCAGCGCGCCCGGCCGCGCCGCGTGGATAATGGCGCCCGCGGCAGTCGCGGCATACCCGTCGAGCACGACCGGCACATGCGCGAGCCGCGCGGCCAACACCGCGCCCGCGATGGCGGCCAACTCGTGCCCGCCGACACAACGCAGGACCGCGAACGGATCGGTCATGGCCGCACGGTTGCGCGCCACACCCTCTGCCACCGCCTCGACCTTGCGCGCGAGCGTAGCGCCCTCCGCACCCGTGCCCGGACCGACCCAGTCGGCCGCCGTGCCGCCATACAGCGCGTGACAGAGGGCCGCCGCCGACGTGGTGTTGCCGATGCCCATTTCGCCGAGACACAGAAGATCGATGCCCGGTTCGACCGCCATCATGCCGTAGGCCGCGGCGCGCGCGCATTCCTCGTCCGACAGCGCGGGCCCTTCGGTGAAATCCCGGGTCGGATGTTCCAGCGCCATCTCATAGACGCGCAGATCGGCATCGACCGTCTTGCAGAGTTGGTTGATCGCAGCGCCGCCCGCGATGAAATTCTGCACCATCTGAGCGGTCACGGCGGGTGGGTAGGCGCTGACCCCGCGCGCGGCGACGCCGTGATTCCCCGCGAAGACAGCGACGCGCGGGCGATCGATGCGCGGCGGGTGGCGCCCTTGCCAGCGCGCAAGCCAGATCGACAACTCCTCCAAACGTCCAAGTGCGCCGGCGGGCTTGGTCAGCTGCGCCTCGCGCGCTTCCGTCGCAGCGGCAGCGGCGGCATCGCCGTCCGGCAAGGATTCGATCAGCGTGCGTAGCTCAGCGAGCGACGCGGGAGGGGAGGGTTGGGTCACGGGTCAATCCAGACGTTCAGCGAATGCGCGGAGGGGCGGCGGCGTCGGGCGCATGGGTGGTGAAGGGCCGGACCCGAACGGCATAGGCGGGATTGATACCCTCCATGCCTTCGGAGATCTCCCGGCTCAATTCGACGAAACCTGCCATGGCAATCCCTGTTCGCAGACCCGCACCTGTCCTATAACCACGATCATGTACGGCGCTAGAGAAATCCAGTGACGACGACCGAGGAACCGCAAACCCCGCGCGCCCGCCTGGATGTGGGCGGCTGGCTGGCCGACCTGACAGTCGCCGTCTCGTTCCTGACGCGGCTTCGTCCGCCGGGTGCTTTGGCCGCGGGCGATCTAGTGCCCGGGCGCCTGGCCGGTGCCGTGCGCGCGTTTCCCTTGGTCGGCGCGGGCGTGGGGCTCGTGGGCGGCATCGTCTACGCCTTGGCCTATTGGCTCGGCCTACCCACCTTTGCCGCTGCGCTTTGCGCCCTGGCGGCCGGCGCCTTAATCACCGGCGCGCTTCACGAGGACGGCTTGTCCGACACCGCCGACGGGCTAGGCGGCGGGCAAACGGTCGAGGACCGGCTGCGCATCATGCGCGACAGCCATATCGGCGCCTTCGGCGTCTTGGCCCTGGTCTTCAGCATTGGCTTGCGCGCGGCGGCGCTGGCTACTTTGGGCACACCGTGGCTGGCCGCCGCAGCCCTGATCGCGAGCGGCGCGGGCTCCCGCGCCCTGCTCGGCCTTCTCATGCGGCGGCTCGATCCGGCACGGCCCGACGGACTGGCCGCCAACGCCGGGCGGCCTTCCGAGGAAGGCGCGCTGACAGCGGCGGCCATCGGCGCCGCGTTCGCCCTTCTCTTCCTCGGCCTCGGCACCGGGATCGTCGCAGCGGCGGCGGCAGTCGTCGGAGCAGCAGCCGTAGGCCAATACGCGCGGCGCGGCATCGGCGGCTATACCGGCGACGTGCTGGGTGCGACCCAGCAAGTCGCCGAGATCGCCATCCTGCTGGTCGCCGCGGCGAAGCTCGGCTCGGCATGAGCAAGGTCACCCGCTGGTGGTGGATCCGGCACGCGCCCGTGCCCGATGGCGGCTGCATCTATGGCCAGCGCGATCTTTCGGCAGACTGTTCCGATAACGGCGCCTTCGCCTGCCGCGCCGCGTCGCTGCCGGCGGGGGCCGTGTGGTTCACGAGCCATCTGCGCCGCACGCACG
The DNA here is from genome assembly GCA_964477375.1 of uncultured Rhizobiaceae bacterium. Classification (GTDB taxonomy): domain Bacteria; phylum Pseudomonadota; class Alphaproteobacteria; order CADEGL01; family CADEGL01; genus CADEGL01. The sequence goes on from CAYZFH010000067.1 coordinate 11,899, forward strand.
AAACCGCCGCCGCCATTTGGGCCGCGGGTTACGGCGAAACGGAACATGTGATCGAACAAGATCTGGCCGAACAGCATTTCGGGGAGTGGCAGGGGCTGCCGCGCAAGGAAGTCTACGCTGCCCAATCGCGCTGGCCGAACTTCTGGCTCGCCCCCGCGGACCACGCACCGCCCGGCGGCGAAAGTTTCGCCCAGGTGGTCGCGCGCGTGGCGCCCGCGATCGAACGGCTGACTGCAACGCATGCGGGCCGCGACATCGTGGCGGTCGCGCACGGCGGCACGATCCGCGCGGCGCTCGCACTGGCGCTCGGCCTGACGCCCGCGGCCGCGCTCGCCTTTTCCATCGATACGATCTCGCTGACGCGCCTCGACCATATCGCGGGCAAGGATGGCGCGGCCTGGCGCGTAGTCGCCGTCAACCAAGCGGCCAACGCCCTTCCCGCCGGCCGCGATATTCCCATCACCTTCGCGTGACCCTGCCGCGGATCACGCTGGTCCTGGGCGGCGCCCGGTCGGGCAAAAGCCGGTACGCCGAAACACTGGTGCACGAAGCGGGCGGCGGCGTTTATCTGGCCACCGCTCAAGCGCTCGACGCGGAAATGGAAGCGCGCATCGCGCGGCATCGCGCCGACCGCGGAGCGGGTTGGACAACCGTCGAAGAACCGCTGGAGCTGGGCGCGGCCCTGGTGCGGTGCGCGCAAGAGGGGCAGCCGATTCTCGTCGACTGCATGACTCTGTGGCTGTCGAACCTAATGGGCGCGGAGCGCTCGATCGAAGGAGAAACCGCACGGCTTCTGGCGGCCCTGAAGAATCTGCCTGTGCCCGCAATCCTGGTTTCCAACGAGGTCGGGCTGGGCATCGTGCCCGACAACACCCTGGCGCGCGCCTTCCGCGACGAGGCCGGACGGTTGAACCAGGCCGTGGCCGCCGTCGCGGACCGCGTGGTGTTTCTGGCCGCCGGGCTCCCCCTGGTTCTCAAAGGCGGTTGATGGCAAACGGCGATCCCGCCTCGCTTGTTCAGGCCCTCCGCATCGATGCACAGGCGCGCGTCGGCCTGGTGCTGATCGAGGACGAGGAAGAGAACGGCGCGGCTGACGCCGTGCTCCGCATCCTATCGGCACTGGCGGCGGCTGGCTGCCGGGTCGAAAATTTGCCTGCGGATGTTAGGACGCTGTTGCGCTGTCTTTGGCGCGGGATGGACGAGACGTCCGCCGAACGCGAAACGCTGCCTCTGCCGGACTATGCCCGGTGGCTGGCAGGACTTCCCGCCGGCTACGGCCGAAGCCTCACCGAGGATTGGGGGCGACCGGAAGACGAGCCCTTGTTCCATCCGGGAACCCTGGATTGCGGCCATTTCCTGATTCCCGCCGCACGGTGCGGCGACGCCGCTATCGTCGCCTGGAGCGCGCGCACCAAGCCCGGTGCTGTACCGCCCCACGGGCACTTGGCCGCGATCGCGTGGCTGCGCGACGTCTTCCGCGCCCAAGCCATCCTATTCATTGACGGGAAAGGCGCGCCGCGCAGGGCGCCGTCACCATTTTGATGCCGCATTCCGGGCCTAGACCCGCGCAAGATCCGGGGATTCCCGCGAGTCCCAAACGGGCTATGATGGCCCACCCCGTCTGCGACGGAGCGAAATTTGGAAATAAAACCAGGGGTTACCGTGTCGTCATCACGGGCGGAGGCGCCGATGCGGCGGCG
>CAYZFH010000068.1:0-3536 GCA_964477375.1 uncultured Rhizobiaceae bacterium
CAGGTCGCGATCTCGCGGCTCCAATCGAGCGACAAGCCCATGCGCTTCAGCTCGCCCCGCATGGTGGCGATATTGTCGTAGGTCCATTTCGCGGGATGGACCTTCTGCTCGCGGGCGGCGTTCTCGGCCGGTAGGCCAAACGCATCCCAGCCCATGGGATGCAGGACGTTGAAACCGCGGGCGCGCTTATAGCGGGCGACCACATCGCCAAGCGTGTAGTTCCGCACGTGCCCCATATGGATTCGGCCCGAGGGATATGGGAACATTTCAAGAACATAGTATTTGGGCCGGCTTTTGTCGGCTTTGACGCCGAAAGTGCCGCGCTCATCCCACAGGCGCTGCCACTTTTCCTCGGTTTCCGCGAAATTGTACCGGGCCATTCGAACTCGTCTCTTAGGAATTTCGTCTCAGATATCGCTAGGCGGCTATCCGCCCCGACCGAGACCTATTGTTGGGGTGCTTCCGCGCGCAACTGCCGTCCGCGCGCCAGGATGGAGTCTTCCAAGCCGCGGGCGACGCTCGGTTCGATCGTGGCGTCGGCCCAGGTTCCTTGTGCATTCCGCGTTTGCTTGAACATCACCACGCGAAGGGCGTCGGGACGCAACTGGCGGCTGGTCACGAAGACATTGGCCTTGAAGCGTTCATTCGGCGTCTCGGGCGGCGCATACCAGTCGGTGATCAGGACGCCGCCGGTGGAATCGGCCGAGGCCAACGGCATGAAGGAGACGATTTCCAACGCCGCGCGCCACAGGAACGGATTGACGGCGGGGGCCACGCCACCGCCGTGCAGAGGGGTGCCGAAATGGGTGTAACCATCGTCGCCTTTAGCGCCTTGCTGCTGCGGAGGGGTTTTGGAGCAGGCGGCGAGCGCGATCAACAGAATGGCGGCGGCGACGGCGGAAAGGGCCGGTCGGGCTTGTGAGATCAGAGGCAACTCCTTGAACTCCTTGGCAAGTTTCCACACCCCCACGGCGACCCGAAAATCGGCGCGATCATAGTGCAAGCCTATCGCGCAGAACAACTAATGCCGTGTTAGTTGGGTTACCTTGCCTTCGCGCCCCAGATATGGGATTGCCGGGAACGTTCCCGACCGGCCCCCGCAGTCAGCGATGCTTTCCATGACCGACGGCGATTCCGTCCGACCTTTTCCTGTCGCCATCGTGGGCCATGTCGACCACGGCAAATCCACGCTGGTCGGCCGGCTTCTGCACGAAACCGGCGCGCTGCCCGAGGGCAAGCTGGCCGAGGTCGAGGCCGTCTGCCGCCGGCGCAACATGCCGTTCGAATGGGCCTTCGTGACCGACGCGCTTCAGCCCGAGCGCGACCAGGGCATCACCATCGACGTCAGCTATATCCGCTTCCTTACGCCGCGCCGGGGCTACGTGCTGGTGGATGCGCCGGGCCACCGCGAATTTCTCAAGAACATGATCACCGGCGCGGCCGCCTGCGATGGGGCGGTTCTCGTCGTCGACGCGGCCGAAGGCGTGCGCGAGCAGACGCGGCGCCACGGTTATCTGTTGGCACTCATGGGCGTGGCGCAAGTCGCCGTGGTCGTGACGAAGATGGATTTGATCGGCTGCGATCAGGCGAAGTTCGACGATATCGCGCGCGAGGTGCGCGCCTATCTCGCCGATATCGGTGTCACGGCCGAGACCGTCATTCCGATCTCCGCGCGCGACGGCGACAATGTCCGCGCCCGTTCCCCGCGCATGCCCTGGTATAGCGGTCCGACCGTGCTCGAAGCGCTCGACCGTTTTGAGGCGCGCGCACCGCTCGACGACATGCCGCTGCGCATTCCGGTTCAGGACGTCTATCGCTTCGACCAGCGCCGCATCATCGCCGGCCGCGTTGAGACGGGCCGACTCAAAGTCGGCGATGCGCTGTTGTTCTCGCCATCGAACCTGAGTGCCCGCGTCAAGACCATCGAATCCTGGAACCGCGACAGCGCACCCGTGGAAGGCCGCGCCGGGGAATCCGTCGGCTTCACGCTGGAGGACCAGATTTTCGTCGAACGCGGCGAGATCGCCAGCCATCTCACGCACGCGCCCGTGGAGACGAACGTTTTTCGTGCGCGTTTGTTCTGGCTGGGCAAACAGCCGCTCACGCGCGGAAGCAGCTACACGCTCAAGCTCTGCACGCGCCAAATCCCGGTCGAGGTGCAGTCGATCGACAAGGTGATCGACACGACGAATCTCTCGGCCGGCGCCGCCGAACAGGTGGAGCGCAACGCGGTGGCCGAGGTGGTCCTGCGCACACGCGCCATGCTGGCGCTCGATTCCTTCACGGACAATCCGCGCACGGGCCGCTTCGTGCTGGTCGACGGGTACGACGTCGTGGGCGGCGGCATCATCGGCATGGAGGGCTATCCCGACCAGCGCCAGCAGATCACGGTGCGTTCGACCAACGTCTCGGTCGTGGCTCATGGTGTCACGGAAGAGATGCGGACGCGCCAGAACCGTCACTCGGGCGGCGTCCTTTGGCTGACAGGCCTGTCGGGCGCGGGAAAATCGACGCTGGCGATCGAGCTTGAGCTGCGCCTGTTCAAGGAAGGCTATCTGGTCTACGTGCTGGACGGCGACAATGTCCGGCGCGGTCTCAATGCCAATCTCGGTTTCTCGCCGGAAGACCGCTCGGAGAATATCCGGCGCGTGGGTGAGGTCGCGGCCTTGTTCGCTGAAGCCGGCTTTATCTGCGTCACGGCTTTCATCTCGCCCTACCGCAGCGACCGCGACCGTGCGCGCTCCGCGGGCGGCGGCAAGTTTCACGAGATTTACGTGAAGGCCGATCTCGCGGTCTGCGAGGGGCGCGACCCCAAGGGTCTCTATAAACGCGCGCGGCGGGGCGAGATCAGCGACTTCACCGGCATCTCGGCGCCTTACGAGGAGCCCGCGGCGCCCGAACTGGTCTTGGACACCAGCGCGGCCAGCGTGGACGATTCGCTCAAGACGCTTTTGGATTACGTGAAGCGCAACTTCCGGGCGAACGCCTGATGCGGCTTTGAGCGGGCGTCCAAGCTTTGCTAGGTTGCCGTCGGGGAAGAAGCTATGGCTGAAGCGCTCATGCATGACGACGTTGCCGCCAATCTCGCCGAAGTGAAGGCGCGCATGGATGCCGCCGCCAAGGGCGCGGGGCGTGCGCCCCAGGATGTTTCCCTGGTCGCGGTCTCGAAGACCCATCCCGCCGAACGTGTGCGTGTCGTCATCGCGGCCGGTCAGCGCGTCTTCGGCGAGAACCGCGTGCAGGAGGGGATGGCGAAATTTCCGGCGCTCAAGGAGGAGTATCCCGACCTTCGCCTCCATCTCATCGGACCCTTGCAGACGAACAAGGTGAAGGAGGCCATTACGCTGTTCGACGCGATCGAAAGCGTGGACCGGCCGAAGCTGGCCGCGGCGCTCGCTGAGCAGATGGCGAAAAGCGGCCGGCGGCCGGATTGCTATATCCAGGTCAACACCGGCGCCGAGCCGCAAAAAGCCGGCATCCTTCCGGCCGAGGCCGACGAATTCATCCGCGCGTGCCGCGAAACGCATGGGCTGCCG
>CAYZFH010000068.1:3636-13426 GCA_964477375.1 uncultured Rhizobiaceae bacterium
ATCAGCATCTCCGGCCATTCGGCGGGCGGGCATCTGGCCGCGATGGTGCTTGCCGATCCCGCGCTGCCGCCCGACGCGATACGGGGGGCCGCGCCCATCAGCGGGCTCTACGATCTGGAACCGATCCGTCTTTGCTATCTCAACGCAGAGCTGGGTCTGGATGCCGCGTCAGCGCAGCGCAATGCGCCAATCCATGCGGCGCCCTCCGTCCGCTGTCCGGTTCTTTTGAGCGTCGGCGGGCGCGAATCGGACGAATATCACCGCCAGCAGGCATCGTTCGCCGAGGCGTGGCGCGGCCACGGCATGAAACTGGACACGATGGTCTTGGACGGCGACGACCATTTCTCGATCGTCGGGCATCTGGGCCATCCGGACAGCGCGCTGTTCCGCGCCGTCCTGCGTCTGGCGCGGGGCGAGGCGGCATGACCGCCATCCTCCTGGTCGACGACGACGGGCCGTTTCGCCACACGCTGGCCGAGCAGTTGCGCGACGAGCAAGGCTTCGAGACGAGCGAGGCCGAGAATGCCGCCGCGGGCATGGCGGCGGTGGGGGCCGGGCATTTCGACCTCATCCTCCTCGATGTCGGCTTGCCCGACATGGACGGGCGGGACCTCTGCCGCGCCATCCGCGCCCGGGGCGTGGCGACGCCCGTCATCATGCTGACCGCGGCGGACGAGGATCTGGACGCCATCCGTGGTCTCGATTCCGGCGCCAACGACTATGTCGCGAAGCCGGTGCGGATCGGACTGCTCCTGGCCCGCATCCGCGCGCAACTGCGCACCCATGCCGAAAGCGAGCGCGCGGAGTACGTCATCGGACCCTATCTTTTCCGGCCCGCGGCGAAGCTGCTGCAGCATCAAGAGACGAAGAAGAAGGTGCGGCTGACCGATAAGGAGGTCGGCATCCTGCGGCATCTGCAGCGCGCGGCCGGGAAGTCCGTGGCGCGGGAGACGCTTCTGACCGAGGTGTGGGGCTACAACGCCGGCGTCACCACCCACACGCTTGAGACGCATATCTACCGGTTGCGGCAGAAGATCGAATCCGCGCCCGGCCAGAACGCGATCCTGGTGACGGACGAGGGCGGCTACCGCCTGGTGCCGTAACCCGCGGGCACACCGAGCGCGCGTAACTGGAACGCGAGCGGTATCGAGAACATGAGCGCCGCCGCCGTCATGGCCGCGCAGACCGGCGCCGCGACATCCCAGCTTCCCACCCAGTCGAGCGCCGTCGCCAGCACCAGCGGTCCGCCCAGCACGCCGAGATTCCGTCCCGTCATCAGGATGCCGAAGGCATGGGGACGCAAAGCCGGCTGATGCGCGATCCGCGTCGGCATGGCGAAGAGACATGTCGGCGTGATGCCCGCGCCGCTGCCCCAAAGGACTAACAGCGCACCGCCCAGAATCGGATTCGACACATGCGGCAGCACGAGCCACACGGCCACTTGGAGCGCGAGCGTGACGATCAAGAGCGTCATGATCGAAACGCCGGCCCGCATGATGAAGCCGGTCATGAACACGAAGACCAGCAGCGTGACCACGGGCACCAGGTAGCCGAGCACGGCGTCGTCCGGCGTGAAACCGTGAACCTCGACCAGATATTCGGGCAACCAGGTCATGAAGGCGAAATACTGCATGCCCCAGGCGGTGAAGGTGAGGGAGGCCAGGATCATGGCGACAAGCTGTCGCCGGCTCAGCCGTTGCGGCTCCTCGGCCGCCGCCGCCTGGATGACCGGCCGTTCCCCCAGCCTGTGGTTGCGCGCCAAGCCGAGGGTCCAGATCAGAAGCCCGGCGGTGAATGCGATGCCGCCCCACCACAACGGCCGCCACTCTTCGGCCTGGAGCGAGACGTGGGCCAGGAGCCCGGCCAGGATTTGGCCGTTGGGAATCCACGCCGCGGCCAGCGCGACGGCCAGCGGCAGGTGCCGCTCGCTGGCGCTGGCGGTAGCGTGAATCGGTCCGACGAGCGCCAGTATCGCAAAGGCGGCGCCCTCCAAGCCACGGGCTGCCAGCATGGCGCCGCCGCTCTGCGGCATGATCAGGCCCAACGCATTGCCCGCCAGCATCACGGCAAAGCCGAACAGAAGCACGGACGGTATGCCCCGGCGGGCGAGCGCGCGGCTGGCCCAGATCGAAAAAAAGAAGCCGATCACCGCATAGATCGACATGAAACCGCCCGCCACGACGCGGTCGTAGTGGTATCGGTCCAGCATCAGGGGGAGGACGGGCGGCAACTTGAACTGCTGATAGGCGGCCAGCGTGCCGAGCAGGGTTCCGAACGCCACCCCCGTCCAGTCGGTTTTATGACGGTTCATCGAGGGGCGGACCTTGACCGAGGGCAGGCACGCCCGCAATGCCGTTCCGCATTACCGGGGCCTGCTGTGATGGCCGTCACTTTCTCCTTAACGCCTCGCTGCCATAAGGGTTATTTAGGGGCCGCGCGTGTTGGCCGCCCGAGGAGAACCTGTGACCACGGCAGCGGAATTCAGCGTCAAATTTTGGGGGGTGCGGGGAACTGTCTCCACGCCCGTGACCAGCCATCTGCGCTACGGCGGCAATACGACATGCCTGGAAGTCCGTTGCGGCGAGCGGCTGATCGTCCTCGACGCCGGTACCGGCATCCGCTCGCTCGGTAATGAGTTGGCCGCCAAGGGCGGTGTGATCGACGCCGACATTTTCTTCACCCATACCCATGTCGACCATATCGCGGGCTTGCCATTCTTCCGGCCGATGTACGATCCGAAAAGCCGCCTGCGGCTATGGGCCGGCCATCTGGCGCCGGAATTGAGCCTCAACGATGTCTTGTGCCGCATGATGTCGGCGCCGCTCTTCCCTGTTCCCTTCGAAATCCTGGCTGCGGCGAACACCACGATCGATTTCCGCGCCGGCGAAAGCTTCGAACCCGCGCCTGGTGTCCGTTTGCGCACGGCGCCGCTCAACCATCCGGACCGTGCCACCGGCTACCGGATCGAATTTGGCGGAAAGTCGATCTGCTTCATCACCGACACGGAACATGTCCCGGACAAGCCGGACCAGACGATCCTCGACCTAATCTCGGGGACCGACATCTTCATCTACGACTGCACCTACACGGACGAGGAATACAAAGGCCGCGTCGGCTGGGGACACTCGACGTGGCAGGAGGGGGTTCGGCTGGCCGATATGGCGCATGCCAAGACGCTGGTCATCTTTCACCACGATCCCGATCACGACGATGCCTTCATGGATCGCGTGGCGTCCGATGCCGACAAGGCGCGGCCCGGCACGCTGGTCGCCCGTGAAGGCCTGGTCTTGCATCCCTGACGCGGATGGCGAGGGGACATTGGCGCGGTCCGGCGCGCCGGGCCGCACTTGGCTTGGCGACCGTGTTGGGGCTGCGCCCGCGCGGATTCTTCGTACCCTATCGCCACGCCGATGCCGCGGCCCAATCCTCCTATCCCGCGATCGAAAAGCTATTCGTGGCGCGCGAGGCAGAATTCGCGGCCGTTCTCGACGGCATCGATCGCTTCGAGGCGGAGTTGCAGACCATATCCGCCGATGCGCCCGCACCCGCGCCGCGCTGGAATCAGGATTGGTTCCCCCGGCTCGACGCGGCGGCGGCGTACACGATCGTGCGGACGCGGCGACCGCGCGCGATTGTCGAGGTCGGCAGCGGACATTCCACCCGCTTTCTGCTGCGCGCGGTCGAGGACGGCGGTTTGGACACGCGCATCACCGCGATCGATCCATTTCCCCGCGCGCCATTCACCGGCGCGCGCATCGAGCATGTCGCGAGCCCGCTTGAGCATGCGGATTCCAAGCTCTTCGAGCGGCTGGGCGCGGGCGACATCCTCTTCATCGATTCGAGCCATGTGCTCATGCCCGGAACCGACGTGGATATTCTTTTGAATCGCGTTTTGCCCGACCTGCCGCCGGGCGTGATCGTGCATGTGCACGATATTTTTCTGCCCGACCCGTATCCCGAAAGCTGGCATTGGCGCGGCTATAACGAACAGGCGGCGTTGGCCGCGCTCGTCCACGGCGGCGGATACGCGCCTCTCTTTTCAAGCCGGTATGCCGCAACACGCATGGCGCCGCGCTTTGCGCGGGGCGCCGCCGGGCGCTTGCCGTTGCCGCAAGGCGCCCACGAAACGAGTCTCTGGCTCGAAAAGCGCTGAGGCTTACTTGTACGGGTCGGCCGCGTCGCGCAAGCCGTCGCCCAGGAAGTTGAACGCCAGCACCACGATGATGACGGGAACCACCGGCAGCATCAGCCAGGGGTAAAGCGCGACCACGTTGATGTTCTGCGCCTCGTTCAACAGGACGCCCCAGCTTGTGATGGGTGGCCGCAGGCCAAGCCCCAGGAACGACAGGGCCGTTTCGCCCAAGATCATGCTGGGGATGGACAGCGTGGCCGAGGCGATCAGGTGGCTCATGAAGCTCGGCATCAGATGGCGGCCGATGATGCGTCGCGGCGAGGCGCCCATGAGCTGCGCGGCGGTGCAGAAATCCTCTTCGCGCAGGGCCAGAAGCTTGGAACGGACAGCGCGCGCCAATCCCGTCCAGTCGAGCAAGCCGAGAATCAGTGTAATGCCGAAATAGATGACCAGCGGGCTCCACGTCACAGGCAACGCCGCCGACAAAGCCATCCACAGCGGCAGATGCGGGAACGAGCGGAACACCTCGATGACGCGCTGGGTGATGTTGTCGATCCAGCCGCCGTAATAACCGGCCAAGCCGCCGATCACGATTCCGAGCGTGAAACTGACCGTGATGCCGATCAGCCCGATCGTGAGCGAGATGCGCGCGCCATAAAGGATGCGCGACAGCATGTCGCGGCCCAAGCGGTCGGTGCCCAGTAAGAAGAGCTGTCCTTGGTCGGGCGGACAGACCAAATGAAAGCGTCCCGGCACCACACCCCAGAACTCGTAAGAATCACCCATGCAAAAGAAGCGCAGCGGTAAAACCTTCGTCTTGTCGTTGCTGTACTCCCACTTCAGGACGTCCATGTTCAGGTGGGTGTTCAGCCCATAGACGAAGGGGCCGACGAACGAGCCGTCGTGGAACAGATGCACGCCCTGCGGCGGCACAAACAGATAATCGGTGTGGCGCGTGTGTTGGTTGTAGGGCGCCAAAACTTCGCTCATCAAGATGGTCGCGTAAAACACCAGCAGGATGATGCCGGAGATGACGGCGATGCGGTGGCGCTTGAACTTCCACCACATCAACTTCCACTGCGACGCGAGGTAATAGCGCTCCTGCTCGGGTGTCAGGACGTCGACCTCGTAGGGGTCGAACGCGCCTTTCGCGACGTAGTGACGGGCCTCATCAGGCATCGGCCGGTCCGTCATTTCACCGCGCTCCCCTCAAGACGGATCCGGGGGTCCAGTACGGCCAGCAGAAGATCGGAGATCAGCACGCCGATCACGGTCAACAGCGCCATGAACATCAGGAACGAGCCGGCCAGGTACATGTCCTGGCTGCGCAAGGCGTCCAACAGCATGGGGCCGGTCGTCGGCAGCGACAGCACGACAGACACGATGGCCGCGCCGGAGATGATCTCGGGCAGAAGGCTTCCGATGTCCGCGATGAACGGGTTCAGCGACATGCGCAGCGGGTATTTCACCAACAGCTTGAAGGGCGGCAACCCCTTGGCACGGCCGGTGACCACGTATTGTTTCTGCAGCTCGTCGAGAAGGTTTGCGCGCAGGCGGCGGATCATGCCCGCCGTGCCCGAGGTGCCGATCACGATCACGGGAATCCAAAGATGAGCCAGGACCGACATCATCTTTTCCATCGTCCAGGGCTGACCGATGAACCGCTCGTCCATCAACCCGCCGATCGATGTGCCGAACCAGACATTGGCCAGATAGAGAAGAACGAGCGCCAACAGGAAGTTCGGTGTCGCCAGCCCCAGGAAGCCGATAAAGGTCAGCGAGTGATCCGCCGCGCTGTACTGATGCGTCGCGGAATAGACGCCGATCGGGAACGCGACGATCCAGGTGAAGATGATAGTGGCGAAGGACACCAGGGCCGTGAGCCACAGCCGGTCACCGACGACGGCGTTGACCGGCAAATTGAATTCGAAGGAATAGCCCAGGTCGCCTTGAAGCAGGCCGAAGACCCATTTGGCGTATTGGACGAGGAACGGCTGATCCAGCCCATATTGCTGCCGCAGGAACGCCACCTTGTCGAAGTCGACGCCCTCGCCGCGCGCCTGCAGTTCGGCCACATAGCTTTCCAGATAATCGCCGGGCGGAAGCTGGATGATGACGAAGACGATGAAGCTGATCGCCAGCAGCGTCGGGATCATGACCAAGAAGCGGTGGACGATATAGCGCAGCATCGGGGACCTATTTCATGGCCTGTGTGCGAATCGGCTTCGATTCGCCGAGCCAAAACGTATCGGGCTTGTAGATGCCGAAATGCGCGCCGGGCTCCCACGCGAAGACGCCCTTCACGGGCACGTTGCGCAACCGGTTGGTCGCGACGACAGGTTGAAGCGCGCCTGCGACGACACCGATGGTGAAAACCTCGTTCGCGTGGATCTCCAGCATCTGGGTCCAGGCGTCCAGTTTCTCCGCCTCGTTCGACGCCGTCCGCCACTGTTGGTTGAGTTCCAGAAGACGCTTTGCGGATTCCATGTCCGGCGCCTCGCCCGCCTTGCCGCGGGTCTCGAAATACTGGCCCCATTTCGGCCACTGCAATTGCTGCTGGTTCGTCGGCGCCAGTTCCTCCGGACTTAGATCCTGAGTTGGTAAGCCGTTATCCAGGCCGGTCCAGACCGACATCATGGTGTCGCCCGAGAAGATGCGGTTGCGAAACACCTCGCGCTGCGACGTTTTGATCAGAAGACGGATGCCGGCCTTCTGCCAAGTGTCGCGGACCAGTTCCAGGATATCGGCCTGCTCGCTGCTTTCGCCGGCGGTTTCAACCACCAGTTCCAGCGGGCGCCCATCGGGCATCAGGCGAACGCCGCGGGCGTTGCGCTTCGCCAGACCCAATTCGTCCAGCAGCGCGTTGGCCTGGTTCAGGTCGAAACCGCTCCAGGCCTTCTGGTATTCTGGCTTGTAAAGCGGGCTTTCCGGCAGGACCGTGTTCGCCGATTCGATGGCCAGGCCATAGTAAATGACTTGGTTCACCTCGTGCCGGTCGATGGCTAACGAAAGAGCGTGTCGGAAGCGCGCGTCGCGGAACAGGGCCCGCCAGCCGGGGTCGTTGACGTTGAGATTGGGGTACAGCGTGAATTGCGAGCCCACCGCCGTGCGCCACAGAAGCACGCTCTGGTCGACGCGCTTCTCGCTTTCCTTGAGAAACGTGTAGTTGTCGAAGCGGATATAGCGCGCCTGCAAATCCGATTCCCCGGCGCCGGTCTTCGCGGGAATGATCTTTCCATCGGCTACGTTCATGATCACTTCATCGATATAGGGAAGCTGCCGTCCCTGGGGATCGACGCGGTGGTAATACGGGTTGCGCGTGAACAGAAATCGCTGCGATGGCGGTGCGGTTTTGAGGATCCAGGGATCAAGCGTGGGCAAGTCTGGGTTGTCGTTGCGGTACTGATTGTCCAGCCGGTTGTGCAACGCGGCCCAGTTTTGAAGCCCTTGCTCCTTGGCGCGGCGCGCCAGCCGCGAAGGGTCGGTGTAGCCGGCATGGTGCTGTTTCAGATACTTGGCCGGGCGATAGATGTAGAGCGGCGTCGTGCCGGCCAATGCGGGCAGGAAGAACGGATTGGGTTTCGGCCAGGAATAGCGGACCGTGGATTCGTTGATGACCTGGAACTTCGGTAATTCCCCTTCCGACAGCAATTGGCTGGGTGGCCCGAACGGCGACAGCTCTTTGTTCAGCGCGATGTCTTCCCAGTAGTAACGGAAGTCCTCGGCGGTGAACGGCTCGCCGTCCGACCATTTGTGGCCCTTGCGCAAATGCAGGGTGAATGTGCGCCCGTCCTGCACCTCGTAGGATTCAAGCAAATCCGGCAGCAGCTTGTATTCGGGTGTCCAGACGACCAAGCGCGTATAGCCGTAGACGACCATCTGGCGCGTGTCTTTCGACGATGACATCAGCATTCGCAAGGAGCCGCCATAGCTGCCGGGCTGCGCGCCATCCTCGAACGTGACCACGCGCGGCGTCTCGGGCAGCCGCTTGGCGACCGGCGGCAGCTTACCTTCGCTAACCAGCTTCGAGAGCGAAGGGATCTCTTCGGGTGGCGGCAGCTTGGTTTGCGCCGCTGCAGGCAGGGCGAAGAGGAGGGCGAAAACCAAACCCATGAGCGAAGCGCGCGTCACGATGCGAGCTCCCGCACGTCGGCACGCGCATCCGCGCGCACGCAATGCCCGCCGCCCAGATCGATCAGCGCGGGCTGGGCCTGATCGTCAATCGTGAACGGTCGCGGCCAGGCCGAAGGGTCGGAGGCGCGTCCTTCCATCAGAAGGGAAAGGTCGAGCTTGCGGTTGCGGTCGGGATAGGGCACCGCCGCGACCAAGGCCTTCGTGTAGGGGTGCACCGGGTTGCTGAACAGCATCTCGCGCGGCGCCAGTTCGACCAGCCGGCCCTTGCACATCACGGCGATGCGCGCGGCCACGTAATCCACCACGGCCAGGTTGTGCGAGATGAACAGATAGGTCAGGCCCAACTCGGACTGCAGATCCTTCAAGAGGTTGAGGATCTGCGCCTGGATCGAGACGTCCAGCGCCGAGACCGGCTCGTCACAGATGATGATGTCGGGCCGGAGCGCGAGCGCCCGCGCGATGCCGATGCGCTGGCGCTGGCCGCCGGAGAAGCTGTGCGGATAGCGATTCAGATGACGCACATCGAGGCCGACCAGGCGCAGAAGCTCTTTCACCATCTCGGCGCGATAGGCCGAATCACCGATCTTATGAATGACCAGTGGCTCGCTGATGATATCGAACACAGTCATGCGCGGGTTCAACGAGCTGAACGGATCCTGGAAGATAAGCTGCAATTTTTTACGGAAATCGATCAGCTCGCGGCCTTCCAACGCCAACACATCGACCGGTTTCTTGCCGTCGTGATAGGTGACCGTGCCCGAATCGGGCTTCAGTGCGCGCATAATGATCTTGGACAAGGTCGTTTTGCCGCAGCCGCTTTCGCCGACCAAGCCCAGACATTCGCCGCGCGCGATCTCGAAGCTGACATCATCCACCGCCAGGATGCGGCTGATGGCCTGGCCGCCCGTCAAGCCACCGCGGATCTGGAAGCTTTTGCAGATATGGCCGACCTTGAGAATGGGCTCGGGGCTGGTCGACGGCGGCACTTCCTTCTTCTTGAGAAGGACGCCCATCTCGCCCTTGATCTCGCGCAGCGGGATCAGGCGTTCGTCACGCCTCATGTCGAAATGCGGAACGGCGCGGAACAGGCCTTTCAGATACGGATGGCTCGGATCGCGGAACAGCTCCTTGGCCGTGCCGGATTCCATCACCTCGCCGCGGAACATCACGACCACGTCGTCGGCCACGTTGGCGACCACCCCCAGATCGTGGGTGATGATCAGGACCGCCATGCCCAGTTCGCGCTGCAGATCGCGCAGGAGCTTGAGGATTTGCGCCTGAATGGTGACGTCCAGGGCCGTCGTGGGCTCGTCCGCGATCAGCAGGGCGGGGCGGCAGATCAGCGCCATGGCGATCATGGCGCGCTGGCGCAAGCCGCCGGACAGTTCGAAGGCATAGTTGCGATAAGCGCGCTCGGGATCGGGGAAGCCGACCAGGCGCAGCATCTCAACGGTCAGATCCTTACCCGTGGCCTTGTCGACGTCGCGATGAAGATGCAGCGCCTCGCTCACCTGATCGCCCACG
>CAYZFH010000069.1:0-13379 GCA_964477375.1 uncultured Rhizobiaceae bacterium
GGCCGAATACGGGTTGATGCGCGTGTCGATCATCGTACGGCCGGTGGGCAGGACGCTGCGCACCCGCTCGGCGCCGATCACCTCGGACACCACCACGCCGGCATGCACGGGTATCAGGCGGCGGCGAAACCAGTCCAGGCCCTTGCCGGTATAGCCGTTGGTGCCCAGAACGACGCGGCTGGCCGAGACGACACCGCGCGGCGTCGTGACCCGGAAGCGGCCTGAGGCTTCGCGTTCGATCGACAGAACCGGCGTCTTGCCGTGGACAGCGGCGCCAGCGCCCATGGCCCGGTCCAGCAAGCCGGCGTGATAAAGCCCGGGATGCAGCGAGCCGCCCTTCTTGACGATCATGCCGCCGTAATAGAGGTCGGTGTTGATCTCCGAGCGTTGCTGCTCGCGCGGCACCATGTGGCCTTCGAAGCCGAACAGGCGCTTCATCAGGTCCAGTTCGCTCGAAAGCGTCGCGTAGGCCGTCGGCGAGTGGGCGGAGATCAGACGCCCGCAATAGGTGAAATGACAGGCGATCTGCTCGCGCTCGATCAGCGAAACGACATAGTCGTGGGCGGACATGGCCTCGCGCGCCAAGATCGAGGCGCGCTCCTCGCCGAATTTCTTCACCAGAGGCGTCAGCTTCGACCAGAGCTGGCAGCCGACAAAGCCGGAGTTGCGCGTGCTGGCGCCGTAGCCCGGTGTTTCGGCCTCGAACACGGTGACGTCCTTGCCGCCGCGCGCCAGCGTCAGCGCCGCGGACAGGCCGGTGAAACCCGAGCCCACCACGGCGACATCGGTTTCCTTGGGCAGCGGCTTCTCGCCCAGATCGGGCCGGGGCGCCGCTTCCCACCAATACGGCGTGCTCTTGAAATCGGGCGTCAGCATCATTTCCGGCATGGCTGCGCCTCCTTGGCGCTACGAGGCGAGTTTGCGGGTGCGCTTCAGATCGCGCCGGTCCTTGTGGGCGTACCACTGGATGATCAGCGGCAGGAACCAGGGATTGCCCGTGTAGAACGGCCGCGTCGGAAAGGTGCGCCCGTCCAAGCCCGTGACGGCGCTTTTGTCACCCAGAACGCGTAGTGCCAGCTTGTGCCCGAGCCAGGTCGACATCGGCAGGCCAGTGCCGCAATAGCCCATGGCGTAGAGCACACCGTCGCGCTCGCCGATATGGGGCAGCTTGTCGAAGGTGAAGCCCATCTGGCCGGTCCAGCAATGGCTGATGCGCACATCCTTCACGGCGGGCACGGCGAAGCCCGCGGCGTCGCGGATTTCCTTGGCTTTGACCGCATTGTCGCTTTCGAACAGGCCGCGCGCGGCGGTGAACTGCAGCCGCCGCCCATCCGGCATGGGGCGGATCGAGACAGGATTCATCCGCGTGTCGATGAAGGTGCGGCCGCTGGGCAGCACTTCGCGGATCAGCGCGGGATCGAGCGGCTCGGTCACAGCGATATTCGTGTGGATCGTGATGATGCGGCGCTTGAACCAGGGGAATGTGTGGTCCGTATAGCCGTTGGTCGCCAGGATCACCCGGCCGGCGTTCAGCGTCCCGCGCGAGGTGCCGACCGTAAAGGAGCCGTTGCCCTGGCGATCGAGCGACAGCGCTTTGGCGTTCGTGTGGATGGTGACGCCCGCGGCCAGCACGCGGTCCAGAAGCCCCGCATAGTACATGCCGGGGTGGAGCGAGCCCGTGAGCGGATGAACCATGCCGCCGAAGAAGAAATCGGTGCCGATCTCTTGCCGCTGCCGCTCGCGAGGGACCATCGTGCACTCGATGCCGAAATGCTTTTTCAGCATCTCCGATTCTTTGGTCAGCGAGGCGTAGGATTCGGGCGAGTGGGCGGCGATGAAGCGGCCGTTATAGAGGAAGTGGCAGGCGATCTGTTCGCGCTCGATCAGCGCGATGACGTATTTGTGGGCGTTGATCGCTTCCAGCGTGTAGGCGGAGGCTTTCTCCACGCCGATTTTCTCGGCCAGCGGCTTGAACTTTGACCAAAGCTGGGAGCCGACGAAGCCTGCGTTGCGCGTGCTGGCGCCCGCGCCCGGATACCGGTCAGCCTCCAGCACATGGACGCGCCTGCCGGCGCGGGCCAACGTGAGGGCGGCGGAAAGGCCGGTATAGCCCGAGCCGGCGATGACCACGTCGGCGTCCTTGGGCAGCGCCGTGTCGGGAAGTTCCCGTGGCGGCACGGCGTCTTGCCAGAACGGCGTGGTCTTGAAATCCGGTGCGACGGCTGAGTCAGGCATCGGGGCGCGAGGATGGCAGAGGGGGGCGCGGGCGGCAAGTTGGCGCAGCCGAAATGCTGTGCTTACTATGCGATCTCGCGGCGGGAGGGCCGGGGATGATCGAACAAGCCTACACGTATATCGACGCCAATCGCGCGCGCTTCATCGAGGAGCTGAAGGAGTTCCTGCGCATCCCGAGCGTGGCGACCGACGCCAAGGCGGTCGACGCCTGCTCGCGAAAGCTGGAAGGCGCTTTGGCGAAAGCCGGCTTCGACGCCAAGCTGATGCCCTCCACCGGCAACCCGATGGTCTATGGCGAGCGCAAAGGGCAGGGGCCGGTGGTCCTGGTCTATGGCCACTACGACGTCATGCCGGTCGACGGTCAGGTCTGGCAAAGCCCGCCTTTCGAGCCGACGGAGCGCGACGGCCGCATCTATGCGCGGGGCGTGGGCGACAACAAGGCCCAGCACTATGCCCACATCAAGGCTGTCGAGGCGCTTCAGGCCTGCGGTCTGCCTGCCGTACCGCTCAAGATCATTCTGGAAGGCGAGGAAGAGACGGGCAGTACCAGCCTGCCGGGCTTCGTGAAAGAGCATCGCGACCTTCTGGCTTGCGATGTCTGCTACGCGGCCGACGGACCGCGCCACGAATCGAACCGGCCCACCCTCTATCTCGGCTGCCGCGGCGTGATCGGCTTCGAACTGACGGTCCGCACCTCCAGCCGCGACGTCCATTCCGGCAACCGGGGCAACGTGGTGCCCAATCCGGGCTGGCGCCTGCTGCAGGCGCTGCAATCCATGCGCGACGACCAGGGGCGGGTGCTGATCGAAGGTTTCTACGACGACGTGCGCAAGATCGTGCCGGACGATGTCCGGATGCTCGAAGCGCTGACCTTCGACGGCAAAAAGATGAGCGAACAGCTCGCCGTCGCGGAGCTATTGGGCATGCCCGCGCGTGAATACCACGAGCGCGTCATGTACCGGCCGACCCTCAACATCTCGGGTCTGGTCTCCGGCTTCACGGGTGAGGGTATCGTCAACATCGTGCCCGCGACCGCGACGGCCAAGATGGATATCCGCCTGGTGGTGGACCAGGACCCTGACCGCATCGTCGCCTGCGTGCGCCGCCATCTGGAGAAGCATGGCTTCACCGATGTCGAGATGACCGTGCACGACGTGATGAAGCCGTCGCGTACGCCGTCCTCCAGCAACTTCATCGGTCCCATCGCCGACGCGGCGCGTCAGGCTTCGGGGCAGGAACCCGTGATCCTGCCGGCACTTGGTGGCAGTATTCCGCAATACGCGTTCGTCGAAGGGCTGGGCGTGCCCTGCATCTGGAGCGCCTATGCCAACTGGGACGAGCAGAACCACGCACCCAACGAGAACATGGTGATCGACCTGTTCATCCAGTCGATCAAGATGAGCGCCAACGTCTTCCACAGCCTCAGCCGGGGATAACACGATGTCCAAAAAAGCCTTGTCGCTGCCCTTCAATGCCGCCGAATACGACCGCCGCTTCGACCGCCTCAAGGCGAAGATGGATGAGCGCGGCCTCGACGCCACCATCCTGTGCGGTCCGGAAAACCAGTACTGGCTGACCGGCTACGAGACGACGGGCTTCCACTCATTTCCGCAGGCCATGATCGTGAAGCGCGACGGTACGCGCCTCTTGGTCACGCGCCAGCTCGAGGTCGAGAACGCGACGGACAATGCCTACAAGCTGCCTGCGCGCGGCTATCAGGACGACGAAAGCCCGGGCGCGGCCATCGCCAAGGGCCTGATCGACATGGGCTTGGGCGCGAAGACCGTCGGCGTCGAGAAGAAAGTGCCGTGGTTCCTGGTCGACGTGTACGAAAGCATCGTGCGCGGCGCGCCGGGCGCGAAGCTGGTCGATACCTCGGGCATGGCGGAGATGCTGCGCTCTGTGAAGTCGTCGGCGGAGATCGCCTATATGCGTAAGGCCGCCAAGGCGGTCGGCGCTGCGATGAAGGCGGGTCTGGAAGCGGTGCGCGAAGGCGCTACGGAATACGACGTGGCGGCCGATGTGCATCATGCGCGCATCAAGGCCGAGAGCCATTTCATCCGCAATCCGAGCTACATCGTTTCGGGTCCGCGCTCGGCGCTCGGCCACGCGACCTGGATCGGGCGCAAGATGGAGAAGGGCGACGTCGTCTTCTTCGAGCTCGGCGCCAACGTCCGGCACTATGACGCCGCGTTGATCCGAACCGCCGTCGTCGGCAAGGCGTCGGACTCCGTCCGGCGCGCTTCGGACGCCTCAAGGGCCGCGCTGGAAGCGTCCATCAAGGCGATCAAGCCCGGCATCGAGGCGCGCGAGGTCCATTTCGCCGCGCATAAGGAGCTGGAGCGCCACGGTTTCGGCAAGCATTTCGACCACCGCATCGGCTACGGCATCGGCGTCGAGTTCCTGACCTGGATCGAGCGCGGCGGCCTCAGCATGGACCAGGGTTCGACCCAGATCCTGGAGCCGAACATGACCGTGCACGTGATCCCGTACTTCAAGCTGCAGGGCAAATACAGCATGGGCTACAGCGAGACGGTGCGGGTCACCGAGAACGGCCGCGAGGTGCTGACCGATTTCCCGCGCGTGCTGACGGAAGCGCCGCTCAAGGGCGCCCGCGTGGCCGTCTCGAAGAAGAAGCCCGCCACCAAGAAGAAAGCGGCGAAGCGAAAGCGTTAGCGCACATTGCGGGTCAGGCCGCCGTCCACCATCAGGTTCTGACCCGTGATGTAGCTCGAGGCGTCGGAGGCCAGGAACACGCAGGTCTGGCCGATCTCGTCGAAGCTGGCCTGACGGTTCAACGGGATCGAGCGCCGGGCCGCATCAGTCATGGCCACGTTCTCGCAGAAGCCGGGCAGGACGTTGTTCATGCGAATGTTGTTCTGTCCGTATTTGTCGGCGAACAGCTTGGTGAACCCGTGCAGCGCGCCGCGCAAGACACTCATCTGCGGATAGCCGGGCCGCGGCTCGATCACCGTGAAGGACGAGATGTTCACGATCGAGCCGTGCCCCTGTTCCTTCATCACGGGCACGACGGTGCGCGCCATGCGCACCACGCTCAGCACATACATGTCGAGCGCCTGGTGCCAGCCTTCGTCCGGGAAGTCGAGCGGATCGTGGAAATTGTCGGGGTTGTAGGTGGTGCGCTCGGTGACCGAAGGCGGGCTGCCGCTGCCGTGTCCCATGTTGTTCACCACCGCGTCGATGTGCCCGAAGGTCTTCTTGGTCTCTGATACGAGCGCGGTCAGGTCCTTGGGTTCCAAGATCGAGCCTGAGCGGCCGATGCCGCCGAGTTCCTTGGCCAGCTTCACGCTGCGGTCGGACGGCGACATCAGCGAGACCTTGTAGCCCGCGTTCGCGAAGCTGCGCGCGACACCCGCGCCGATGCCCTGGCCGGAGCCGGTGATGATGGCGACCTTGTTGCCCATGTGCATTCCCCTCGGTTTGACGGCGCGCAGCCTATGCCGGCCGCGAACGAATCCTTCCACGAGTTTATCTCGGACGAACGATGAGGAAACCTAGGCTGGGGCAAACCCGCCTGCTAGCGTCGGCCCATGTCCGCGATCATCGACATCGTCCTGCCTGTCTTCGGCGTCATCCTGTGCGGCTACGTCGTCGGCAAGACGCCGCTGCTGGGCCCCGAGGGATTGAAGGGTTTCGCGAACTTCGTGTTCTGCGTCGCCATCCCGGCGCTTCTGTTCCGCACCATCGCGCGCGGCACGGGCGCCGACATGGCCGATTTCAGCCTGGTCTATTCCTATTTCCTGGGCTGCTTGATCGTCTTTGGCTTGGCCTTGGCGCTCGGCCGCGTGCTGTTCCGGCTTCCCTTACAGGATTTGGGCGTTTTCGGCATGGGTGCCGTGTTCTCGAACACGGTCATGCTGGCGATCCCGCTGGTCTACACCGCCTTCGGCGACGAAGGCCTGACGCGGATCATGTTCATCGTGACCTTCCACTCGATGATCCTGATTCCGCTCGCGACCGTGGTGGTCGAGATCGGGCGCGGGTCGAAGGCCGGCGTGCCCATCCATGTCGTGGGTTCGACGCTGCGGTCTTTGGCCAAAAACCCTGTCATCGCCTCGATGGTGGCGGGGCTGGCCTGGGCCTATACGGGCTGGAGCATTCCGGGTCCGGTCGACCGCTTCCTCGAACTTCTGGGCGGAGGCGGGGTGCCGTGCTCGCTGTTCGCGCTTGGCGCGTCGCTGACCACATTCCATCTCGGCGGCGGCCCGCGCCAGAGTGCGGCGCTGCTCGTGCTGAAGCTGGGTGTGCATCCCACCGTGGCGTGGTTCCTGGCCACTCAGGTCTTCGCCCTCGATCCACTATCGGTGTCGGTCGCCGTTCTGACCGCCGCGCTGCCGACGGGAATCAACGTTTTCATCCTGGCCCAGCGCTACGAGCGTTATGTCGCGCGCTCGGCCACGGCGGTTCTGGTTTCCACCGTGGTGTCCGCCGTGACCGTCGCCGTACTGCTCGGCTTTATGGGTGTCCGCTGATCACTCGGCCGCGACGGCGCGCTGTGATTGCGGACCGAAGGAGACCTTCACGCCGCGCTTGCCCAGTTCCTTCGACACCAGCGGCACGCATTCGGCGGCGAACTTCTCCAGCGACTTCATCACCCGGTTGTGCGGCAGGTCGCCGGGCTGGCTGTAGAGCGCGATGTGGGTCGCGCGCATCGCCTCGACGTCCTCGATGATGCGCTGGGCGCAGGCATGGGCGTCGCCGATGATCATGTTCGGCATCATCTCTTCGACCGGTGGTTCGTCCTTGAAGGGCGTGTCCTCAACCACCAGGCCGTTCATCTTCGCGTAGTTGAGGCGAAGGGCGAGGGAGATGCGCGTCGAGTAGCGGCAGCGCTCGGCGGCTTCTACGGCTTCCTTCTTGTCGTCGGTCAGGTGGAAATAGCGCATCAGGCCCATGGGCTGCGTCATGGGATCGGTGCCGGCCTCGCGATAGGCCTCGTCATAGGCCTGGCGGATGGGCAGCAGCTTGGCGGTCGGGCTCAACGCCGCGGCCAGGAAGGGGATGTAACCCTTGGTCGCGACGCGGCGCTTGATGTCCTTGTTGTTCATCATGCCCGCGACCCACATGGGCGGCATGGGTTTCTGCACCGGCTTCACGGCGATGCGCGTCTCCGGGATGTCGTAATGCTTGCCGTGGTGCGAGAAGGATTCCTGCGTCAGACCCTTCTCGATGATGTCCAGGATCTCGGCCGTCATCTCCATCGCGCCTTCGAGCTTGGCGTGGAAACGGTCGAACTCGTAGGGCTGGTAGCCGCTGCCGACGCCCAGCTCCAAGCGGCCGTGGGACAGCGAATCGACCATGGCGATTTCCTGCAGCACGCGCGCCGGCTCATAGAGCGGCAACACCAGGACGGCCGTGCCGATGCGGATGGTCTTGGTCGCCGCCGCCAGGTGCGAGCACATGATGAGCGGCGAGGGGCACAGGCTGTAATTGTTGAAATGGTGCTCGGCGATCCAAGCCTTGGAAAAGCCCAGACTCTCGGCCAGCCGCACCTGCTCGACCAGCTCCCCATAGATCGTCTCGCCCGTGCGGGCGGGGTCGCGGCGCTGCATCAGGTTGAATGTGCCGAAGGTCAGGGTCATGGGAATAATCTCCGAATTTTCGAGAATAGGCGGACCATAGGGGTGCCTCTCGGACCGGGTCAAGACAGGCAGTGGCGAAGGGCGAGCTTTCGCGTAAACTCTTGTCCGCGAACGTAAATGGGGGATTTCACATGTCCGCGCATCGTCTCGACGGCAAGGTTGCTTTCATCACCGGTTCCGGCGGCGGCATGGGCCGCGCCGAGGCCGTGCTCATGGCCGAGCGAGGGGCGGACATCATCGTCCATGACGTGAAGGAAAAGGGCGCGCACGAGACCGCCGAGAAGGTCCGCGCCGCGGGCCGCAAGGCGCATGTCATCGTGGCCGACGTCACCGACATCAAGACGATGACGGCGGAGATCGCCAAGGCCGACAAGGCCATGGGCAAGATCGACATCCTGGTGAACAACGCCGGCATCGGCGGCGACTACCGTTTGCTTAGCCAGCTCGAAGAAGTCGACTTCGACAAGATGTTCAATACCCACGTGAAGGCCTCATTCTTCTGCGCCAAGGCTGTCGTGCCGGGCATGAAGGAGCGGAAGAAGGGCAAGATCATCAACATCTCGTCCAACTGGGCGATGATCGGCGCGATCTTCTCGTCGCATTATTGCGGTGCGAAGGCCGCGATCCTGGGCCTGACCAAGGCATGGGCGAAGGAATTGGCTCCCTACAACATCAACGTCAACGCGGTCGCCCCCGGCTGGGTCGATACCGGCATGGGTACGGAAGAAGAAAAGAAGAAGTCGCTGCCGCAGATTCCGCTGAGGCGCATGGGCCAACCGGTCGAGCCGGCCTATGCGGTGGCGTTCTTGGCTTCGTCGGAGTCCGACTTCATCACCGGCCAGGTCATCTGTCCCAACGGCGGCGACGGCATCGTCGGCATCTGATCCGCGCCGCCTAGTCCCATGTTCGACGGCAAGATCGCCTTCATCACGGGATCGGGCGGCGGCATCGGCCGCGCCGAGGCGGTTCTGTTCGCAGAACGCGGCGCGGACGTCGTTGTCCATGACGTGAAGGCGGACGGCGCGAACGAGACGGCGTCGCTCGTGCGCGCGCAGGGGCGGCGGGCGCACGTGATCGTGGCCGACAATGCCGACGTGCCTCGCATGCAGGCCGAGATTGCGGCCGCCTCGGCCGCGCTCGGTCCGATCGACATCCTGGTCAACAACGCCGGCATCAGTGGCCGCTATCTGCCGATCGAGGAGATCGACGAAGCGGTCTTCGAGCGCATGTTCGCGGTCACGGTGAAGGGCGCGTTCTTCTGCGCCAAGGCCGTGCTGCCGGGCATGAAGGCGCGGGGCGGGGGCCGGATCATCAACACCTCTTCGGACCTGGCCATGACCGGCAGCCGTGTGATGTCGCACTACACGGCCTCCAAGACGGCGATGATGGGGTTGACCAGGGCCTGGGCCAAGGAACTGGCGCCCTTCAAGATCAACGTGAACTGTCTTGTTCCCGGTGTGACGGACACGGGGATGCCGAGTGATGAGGTGAAGGCGCGCTATGCGAGCATCGCCCCCCTGGGGCGGATCGCCGCGCCGCGCGAAGTCGCTTATGCCTGCGCCTTTCTGGCGGGGCCGGAGGCGGACTTCATCACCGGCCAGGTACTGTCGCCATCAGGCGGCGGCGCGATCGTCGGCATGTGATGGCGGCGTCCGGCGCCCTGGACGTCCGGCCGGTTCTTCACATCGTGGGCGTGCTGCTGGTCACGCTCGGCGGATTCATGCTTATCCCCGGCTTCGTCGATCTGGCCGAGGAAACCACCGATCGCGGCGCATTCTTCTTGTCGAGCCTTATCACCGTCGTGACCGGCGCGTCGCTGATCTTCGCGTTCCGGGGCGAGATCAAACGCATCAATATCCGCCAGACCTATCTGATGACCACGCTGGCCTGGCTGGCCTGCACCGCGTTCGGCGCGCTGCCGTTCATGTTCGCCGAGCCGCATCTGCGTTACGTCGATGCGTTTTTCGAGACCATGTCGGGCCTGTCCACCACCGGCGCCACGGTGATGACCGGGCTGAACGACATGGACAAGGGCATCCTGCTCTGGCGTGGGTTGCTTCACTGGATCGGCGGTATCGGTATCGTCGCCATGGCGGTGATGATTCTGCCGGTCCTGCGGGTCGGCGGCATGCAGGTGTTCCGTAGCGAATCTTCGGAGCGGTCCGAGAAGCTCATGCCGACGGCGCGTGGTCTGGCCGGGATGATGCTGTTGGTCTACCTGGCGCTGTCCGTCCTGTGCATGGTGAGCTTCGTGATCGCCGGCATGCCGTTCTTCGATGCCGTCTGCCATGCCATGGCGGCCATCGGAACAGGCGGCTTTTCGACCAAGGACGAGTCGATCGCCTTCTACGACAGCTACGCGATCAACTGGGTCGCGACGATCTTCTCGCTGGCCGGCTCGTTGCCGTTGATGTGGTACGCGATCCTGGCCCGAAGCCGCGGCGTCGCGTTGCGCATCAGCGAACAGGTCTTCGCGCTTCTATGGGTCATCGGGATCGCGACGGCCGTGATGACGGGCTGGGTCTGGATCCGGCTCGACATGCCGTTCTTCGCCGCGTTGACCCATTCGGCCACCAACGTGACCTCCGTTGTCACGACCACCGGCTTCGCCAGCGCGGACTACACCCAGTGGGGCACCTTCGCCAATGTGATGTTCTTCCTGCTGATGTTCGTCGGCGGCTGCACGGGCTCAACGTCCGGCTCGATCAAGATCTTCCGCTGGCAGGTTCTGGCGCGCGCCGTCCGCGCGCAGCTTCGCCTGATGCTGCATCCCCATCGCGTGGCCGTGATCATGTACGAGGGCAAGGCGCTTCAGGACGACGTGGTCCAGTCGGTGATCAGTTATTTCTTCGCTTACATCGTCACGTTCGCGTTCCTGGTGCTGATCGTCTCGGCGTTCGGGACCGATTTCGTCACGAGCCTGACCGGCGTTGCGGCGACCTTGGGCGCGGTCGGGCCGGGCCTGGGCGGCACGATCGGGCCGGTCGGGAACTACGGCCCGCTGTCGGACGGTGCGAAATGGACCTTTTCGATCGGCATGTTGCTTGGACGGCTCGAACTGTTCACCGTGTACATGCTTCTCACGCGGAGTTTCTGGCGGCCTTAGGCACGCGATCTGCCGGGCCGGGAAGGGGGCAGAACGGGGATGACCGCGGCTGTGGCCGGCGAGCAGATCGTTGATCCGCCCAAAAAGGGCGTGCGCTGGCTCGCGCTGATCGCCGCGATGCTGGGAACGACGGTTTACATGATGACCGTCACCACCTCCGGCACCGCCATCCCTCACATGCAGGGGGCTTTTTCCGCCGCGCCAGACCAGATGGCCTGGCTGTTCACGGCCTTCATCATCGGTACCACGATCATGACGGCCTGTTCGGGCTGGCTGGCCGTTCGCTTTGGGCGGCGTAACTTCTATCTCGCGTCCGCCATCGGCTTCACCGTTTCCTCGACCTTGTGCGGCTTTTCCGAGTCGCTTGAGCAAGCTGTCCTGTTCCGCACCCTGCAGGGGATCAGCGGCGCACCGTTGATCCCGCTTGGTCAGGCTATCGCCATCGATGCCTTCCCGCCCAATCGCCAGGGACAGGCCACGACGCTGTGGAGCATCGGCGGAATGTGGGGCTCCATCTTCGGTCCCATCTTGGGTGGAGCGCTGGTTAACAACTACGGCTGGCCATGGGTGTTCTTCATCTGCGTGCCTTTCGGTGTGGCGGCGGCCCTGGCGACCTGGGCCTTCGTTCCGCACGGGCGCGATGTCGAGAAACGCAACTTCAATTGGTTCGGGTTCGCGATCATTTCGATTGCCATCGCGGCCTTCGAAACGATGCTCAACCGCGGCGAGCGGTTGGATTGGTTCTCGTCGCCCGAGATCGTGATCGAGGGCATCGTGGCCGCAATGGCGTTTTACATCTTCGTCGTGCACACGGTCACCGCGCGCACGCCGTTCTTCGACCGCGGCCTGTTCCAGGACCGGAACTATCTGATCGCGCTGGCTTTCATCTTCGTCTACGGCTCGGTGGTGTTCCTGCAGATCCTGCTGATCCCGCTGCTGCTGCAGGATTTGGCAGGCTACGACATCGAGCAGGTCGGCACGCTGTTGACCATCCGAGGATTGGGTGTGGCGGCCGGAATGTTCATGCTGATCCCGTTTTCGGACCGCATCGACCCCAGGCTGATCCTCTTATTCGGATTCGGCTGCCTGATCGTCTCGTCCTGGGGCATGTCGGGATCCAGCCTCGACATCCGCACCTTCGATGTCGCCTGGACCAACTTCGTCCAGGGTATCGGCTCGGGCGTGGCTTACGTGCCGATCGTGATTTTCGGCTTCTCGACCTTGCCGCAGCGCCTGCGGAACGAAGGCGTGGCGCTTCTCTACCTGGTCTCCAACATCGGCACGGCCACGGGCACCGCGTTCATCTTCAACTACCTGTCCCGCAACATGCAGGTGAACCAGGGCATCATCAGCGAGTACATGTCGCCCTATAGCGAGATGTTCAAGCTGGGGTTGGTGCCGCGCCTGTGGGACTGGACCGAGCGCAGCGGCCTCGCGGCCATGGACGCCGTGATCGCGCGCCAAGCCGCGATCATCGCCTACAACAGCAGTTTCTTTCTGATCGCGCTGACGGCGCTGGCGGTTCTGCCCTTCGCGCTGTTCGTGCGGCTGCCGCCGCGCGCGAAGGGCTGAAGCCTACTGCGCTGCTGCGGCCTTTGCGGCACCCGCCCGGATCGGGCCTGGCGGGGCGCCGATCTTGTCCAGGTTGGGCAGGGCTTTGCGCACCAGGGGCAGCACTTCGGCGCCGAAACGCTCCAGGCTGCGGGTTGCCGTCTGGTGTGACATGAACCCAGCCTGCATGAAGCAGGCATAGTGAATGGGGTTCAGCTTCTTGGCCTCGGCCACGATCTTCTCCGCGCAGGTGTGCGGGTCGCCGATGATGCAGTTCTCGACGATCTTCTCGAGCGGGGGCTCGTCCTTGGCCGGAATGTCCCGCGGCGTGACGCCGTCGAACTCGCCGTAGTTGTTGCGCAAGGCCACGGCGGCGCGGGTCGAAAAGCGGAAGTTCTCGGCCGCCGCCAGGGCATCGTCGCGGCTGTCGGTCACGTGAACGAAACGCATGACCGAGAAAGGGAACTTCTCGGCTGGCACGCCGACGCCGCGCGCCACCTCGTGATAGCCCTCGAGCTGCTTCTCGACCAGCGTGATCGGATTCCAGGCGGGCGCGAGAAGGGGCACATAGTTCCGCTCGGCAATATGCTTGCGGATAACGGGGTGGTTCAGCACGCCGGCGATATAAACCTCGGGCAAACGGCGTTCCGGCCGCGTCGCGATGCGCGTTTCGGGATAGGAGTAGTACTTGCCCTTGTAGCTGAATTGGCCCGTTGTGAGCGCCTGCTCCATCATGTCCAGGAATTCGACGAAGCGGTCGCCGCCTTCCTTCAGATTCACGTTGAAGCGCTCGAACTCGTAGGGCTGATAGCCCGTGCCGATGCCGAGGACGAAGCGGCCGTCGCTCATCAGGTCGAGCATGCCGACTTCCTGGATCAAGCGGA
>CAYZFH010000070.1:0-13371 GCA_964477375.1 uncultured Rhizobiaceae bacterium
CAAGCCGTTCAAGCTGGAAGAAGTGAAAGAAGCGCTCAACGAACTGGGTCTCAAGGGACTGACCGTCACCGAGGTGAAGGGCTTCGGCCGCCAGAAGGGCCACACTGAGCTGTATCGCGGTGCCGAGTACGTCGTCGATTTTCTGCCCAAGGTGAAGATCGAGGTCGTCCTGGAAGACGCGCTGGTCGACCGCGCCGTCGAAGCCATTCAGAACGCGGCCAACACCGGCCGCATCGGCGACGGCAAGATCTTCGTCATCCCGGTTGAAGAAGTCATTCGCATCCGTACCGGCGAACGCGGCGCGGACGCCATCTAACCGCCCTGCGGGTGGCGACACCCGCGAATGAGAAATCGGACGGCGACGTCCGCCATCCAGAAGAACACTCCCACCCCTAGGCACGAGGACAAGGCATGTCTGTTGAAAACGTTATGAAGCTGATCAAGGACAACGAGGTCAAATACGTCGACCTCCGCTTCACTGACTCACGCGGCAAGTGGCACCACGTCGCGCAGGAAATCGGCACGATGGACGAGTCGGCCTTTGCCGACGGCATCATGTTCGACGGTTCTTCCATCGCCGGATGGAAGGGCATCAACGAGTCCGACATGATCCTGATGCCGGACACGGCGACCGCCGTGATGGACCCGTTCTCGGCCCAGCCCAGCCTGATCATCGTCTGCGACGTGATCGAGCCTTCGACCGGCCAGGGCTATAGCCGCGACCCGCGTTCGGTCGCCAAGCGCGTCGAAGCGTATCTGAAGTCCAGCGGCATCGGCGACACGGCCTATATCGGCCCCGAGGCAGAATTCTTCGTGTTCGACGACGTGCGCTACGAAGTCGGCATGAACACGGGCTTCTACAAGCTCGACTCCGAGGAGGGTCCGTGGGGCACGGGCCGCGAGCTCGAGATGGGCAACCGGGGCCACCGCCCGCCGGTCAAGGGCGGCTACTTCCCCGTCCCGCCGCTCGACAGCGGTTCGGATCTGCGCGCCGAGATGCTGTCCTTCATCAAGGAGATGGGCGTCACGGTCGAGAAGCACCACCACGAGGTGGCACCCGCGCAGCACGAGCTGGGCATCAAGTTCGACACGCTCGTGAAGTGCGCCGACGCGATGCAGATCTATAAGTATTGCGTGCACATGGTCGCCGACAATTACGGCAAGTCGGCCACCTTCATGCCGAAGCCCATCAAGGGCGACAACGGCTCGGGCATGCACGTGCACCAGTCGATCTGGAAGGGCGGCAAGCCCTTGTTCGCGGGCTCGGGCTATGCCGACCTGTCGGACACGGCGCTCTACTACATCGGCGGCATCATCAAGCACGCGAAGTCGCTGAACGCCTTCACCAACCCGCTGACCAACAGCTACAAGCGCCTGATCCCGGGCTTCGAGGCGCCTGTCCTCCTGGCCTACTCGGCGCGCAACCGCTCGGCCTCGTGCCGCATCCCCTACGTCGCGAGCCCCAACGGCAAGCGCGTCGAGGTGCGCTTCCCGGATCCGGGCGCCAACCCGTACTTGGCTTACGCGGCCATGTTGATGGCCGGCCTCGACGGCATCGAGAACCGCATCCATCCGGGCGACCCGATGGACAAGAACCTCTACGACCTGCCGCCGGAGGAGTTGAAGAACGTGCCGACCGTCTGCGGTTCGCTGCGCGAAGCGCTGCAGAGCCTCGACGCCGACCGCGCCTACCTGAAGAAGGGCGATGTGTTCTCCGACGACCTGATCGACGCCTATCTGGAGCTGAAGTGGGAAGAGGTGTACGCGTTCGAGCACACCCCACACCCGATCGAGTTCCAGATGTACTACTCGGTCTGATCGCGTAAGCCGTCAATTAAGGCAAAGGGCCGTTCCGCGAGGAGCGGCCCTTCTTCTTTGCGCGGCCCGGATACCGCTTGACCCCCTGCTTGGCTTTTGCGGATGCTTTTCCCCGGCCTTCGGGGGATGCGTGCATGTTCGCCAGCCGACTGATCGCCGCGGGATTCACCGTCGCCTTGCTGGGCGGATGCACCATATCCGCGAATGTGATCGGCAAAGTCGGGACCGAGAACGAGACCTTCCTGGGCACCTCGACCGGATACCCGAACGGTACCGGCGACCTCGAAATGTCGTCGGCGGACGGCGTCCAATGCACCGGCCAGTATTGGTTCTCCGGCGCGAGCGGGAACGGCGTGCTTCAATGCAGCGACGGCCGGGCGGGCAATGTCGAATTCACCCGTCTGACTCCCAGATCGGGTTACGGCTTCGGCACCACAAGCGACGGCAAGCCGATCCGCTTCGTTTTCGGCATGACCGAGCTGGAGGGACAGCGTTACATGGGCCCGCAATGGGGCTCGTTAAGCACCAGCCCCGTGACGCCCAAGGCCAAGGCATCGAGCGGCACGGGCTTCTTCATCAACGCCAAGGGCCAGACCCTCACCAACGAGCACGTCGTCGGCGGCTGCGCGCGGATCACCGTGCGCGCGACGGATGGGACGACGATGGCGGGAACGGTGGTCGCCGCCGACGCGGCCAACGACCTGGCCGTGGTGAGTACGGACAGGACCGGCGGCACCTTCGCCGATTTCGGCGATGCTCCGTCCTACCGCCAGGGCGAACCGGTCGTCACCTACGGCTTCCCCCTTTCAAGCGTCCTTACGGAAAGCGGCAATCTGACCACGGGATCGGTGAGCGCCTTGGCCGGCATCGGAAACGACAGCCGCTTCCTCCAGATCACCGCGCCGGTGCAGCCGGGAAACAGCGGCGGGCCGCTGGCGAACGGCAAGGGACAGGTCATCGGGGTCGTATCGTCGAAGCTGAACACGCTCAAGGTCGCCAAGACCACCGGCGACATTCCGCAAAATGTGAACTTCGCGATCAAAGATATGGTTGTGAAATCGTTCCTTCAGGGGCACAACATTACCTATAGCGAAGCCCGCAAGAGCCAGACGCTTTCGGTGGCCGACATCGGCGACATTCTTAAGGGCTATGTTGTCTTCATCAGATGTGAGACGCGACCATGAGCCTCTGCAATCTCTGCCCCGATCCCGGTTATTGCTGCCGCGGTCTTGTCCTCACCAGCGACAAGAAGGGCGACGTGACGGCCAAGGACGGCACGCTCGTGTTCCCCGCCGAGGAAGGCATCTGGGCGGTGCACGAATACATCGAGCGCAACAAGATGCCGTACCAGCCGGTCGACATCGAGCGCAGCTACCGGATCAACGGCAAGAAATACAATTCCTGGACGCTCAATTGCCCGAAGCTCCAGCGTGACGGGCGCTGCGGCGCCTATGAAGACCGGCCCGAGAACTGCCGGAACTTCGAGGCCAGCACGACGAAGACGCCGACTTGCGTTTTCTACAAGGTCAAAAGCATCGGCGGCATCTGAACGGCACGCTGCACACATAAAAAAACGGGGGAGGCTTGCGCCTCCCCCGTTCGCATTTTCGGCCGAGGCCGGATTACATCATCGTTTTCGGGTTCTTGCCGATTTCGAACGTCTCCGGATTGCTGTCGGTGAATTGATAGAAGACCGCGCGGAACTGGGCGCAGTCGCCGTTCGGGCGGCAAGTGATGTCGCCCGTAATCCCCTTCATGCCCTTGGTGCCGATGATGGCCTCCTGGAGCTTGGAGATCGGGATATAGAGCGTGCCGTCCTTATCCTGAACCGCGACCTTCTCGATCGCCTTGGCCGCCATCACATAGGCGTCGTAGCCATAGGGCGACCATGGCGTGTTCGGGTCCTCACCGAACTTCTTCTTATATTTCACCAGAAGTTCCTTGTAGGGACCGCCCTGGGATTCCGTGTCGAGCGGCGGCGAGACGATGGTGAGGCCAACCGCGGACTTGCCGGCGACCTGCAGGAAGTTCTTATCCGCCACGTTGTCCGAGCCCATCAACAGGACGTTCTTGAAGCCCTCGATTTCCTTGGCCTGCGTAACGATATGCGCGGTGGCCGCGATATAGGTCGGGAAGAAGACCATCTGCGGTTTCGTCGTGACCAGGCGGGTCAGCATCGGCCGCATGTCTACGTCCTGGGCACCGATGGCCTCGACCGCCACCACCTTGCCGCCCATGGATTTGAACTTGTTCACGAAGGCCTCGACCAATCCCTGCACGTAAGGCGTGCCGTCATGGATGGCCGCGACGCTGTCGAACTTCTTCGTGTTCTTCGCCCACTCGGCCAGAGCTTCGCCTTCGAACAAGGCGTTGTAGATGACGCGCGTGAAGCCCTCATAGCCCGGCCCCCGAGTCTTGACGTCGGTCAGCTTGGGCGATGCAGCGCCCGTCGCGATGTCGGGAATGCCGGCTTTCCACAGGATCGGCGCGGCCGGCAGGCTGGCCGGCGAGCAGTTGGAACCCAAGGCCACGACGACCTGCTTATTGGCCGCGAGCTTGGTGGCCGCCGTCTGGCCGCCTTCGGCGTTGCACTGATCGTCCTCGGCCTGGAACTTGACCGGATGGCCGAGCAGTTTGTTGCCGGCGTCCTCGGCGGCGATCTGCGCACCGCGATAGGGATCGAGCCCCTGCCCCACGTCCGGCCCGGACAACACGGTATAGAAGCCAACGACGATCGGCGCGCCCTTCGGAACCTTGACGACGCGAATCGGGTCTTCAACCGGCCCGTCTTTGACAGCCCACGCCGCACTCGTCCCGAGCGCGAGTGCGCCCACGAGACCGGCTCCCATCAGCAATGCACGATATTTCGACAAAGCCATGATGCCACTCCTGTTCGACCGCGATTGGTTTTCAGGAAAGCGGTGCCGGCGGCCTCGACGACCGATCCCCTCCACCCAGCGACTGGCATCTTCATGGCGTCCGGCCTTCGAGGGAGCCGGTTGTGCGTTATTACGGCAGACCGGCCTGCTACGCGCAATCCGGCTGCATATCCGCGCCATAAACAAAAAAAAGGGGAGGCCATCGCCTCCCCTTTTCAAGTCACGCATCCGTCAGGGTTTGACGGGTTTCGGATTCTTTCCGACGTCGAACGTCGCCGGATCCCCGCTGGTGAATTCATAGAACACCGGCCGGAACTGGGCACAGTCGCCATTGGGCCGGCAGGTGATTTCGCCCGTCAGGCCTTTCATGCCCTTGGTCGTGATGATCGCTTGCTGGAGCTTTGAGATCGGAATGTAGGTGGCGTCCTTTTCCTGCACCGCCACCTTCTCGATCGATTTCGCCGCCAGCATGTATGAGTCATAACCGTAGGCCGTCCAGGCCGTCGACGGCCCCTCGCCGAACTTCTTCTGATACTTCACAAGCAGATTCTTATAGCCATCGCCCTGCGACTCCGCGTCGAGCGGAGGCGAGATGATGGGGAAGCCGACGATCGCCTTGCCACCGACCGCAACGAAGTTCTTGTCGAGCACATTGTCGGAGCCCATCAGCATCACGTCCTTGAAACCGTCCACTTGCTTGGCCTGCTGGACGATATGGGCCGTGGCGGCGATGTAGGTCGGAAAGAACACCATCTGCGGTTTGGCCGTGCTGAGACGTGTCAACATTGGCCGCATGTCGACGTCCTGCGGGCTAATGGCCTCCACGGCCACAACCGTCCCGCCCATGCTTTTAAACTTCTCGGCGAAGGCCGTGGTCAATCCTTCGACATACGGTGTGCCGTCGTGGATAGCCGCGACGCGATCGAGCTTTTTGGTGTTCCTCGCCCACTCGGCCAGCGCCTCGCCTTCAAACAGGGCGTTGAAGATGATGCGCGAGAAGCCTTCGAAGCCGGGGCCACGCGTTTTCACGTCGGTCAGCTTCGGCGACGCCGCCAACGGCGCGATCACAGGGATGCCGGCTTTCCAAAGAATCGGCGTGGCCGGAATGGTCGCGGGCGAGCAGCTTGACCCGATGGCGATCACCACCTGCTGATTGGCCGCGATCTTCGTGGCCGCCGTCTGGCCGCCTTCCGCATTGCAGGCATCGTCCTCGGCCATGAACTTGACGGTATGGCCAACAAGCTTGCCTCCCATATCGGCGGCCGCGACTTGCATGCCGCGATAGGGATCGAGGCCCTGCCCCACGTCGGGCCCGGAGAGCACTTCGAAAACACCGATGATGATCGGCTGGCCCTTTGGAATTTTCACGACGCGGACCGGATCTTCCACCGGCCCGACCTTGACGGCCCAGGCTTCGCTTGGCCCGAAGGCAACAGCACCCAAAAGAGACGCGCCTATCAGCAATGCACGAGATCTCGACATAGCCATGACGACATTCCTCCAAACCGCAATTGGTTTTCGGAAAACGGCGCTGGCGGTCTCAGCGACCTGTCCCCCGTTCGCACAACTTTTATCGAACCCGGCCATGCCCCGGCCGGGTCCGTCATTATCGGCAGAGAGGTCCGGGATAGGCAATGCGACCGGCCGCGGGCGAGTAATCTCGCTCAGACATAAAAAAAAGCGGGGGAGGCTTTCGCCTCCCCCGCTCTGGTCCGGTCCGAAGAAAGCCTTACGGCGTGAAGCTCTTCGGGTTCTTGCCGATCTCGAAGGTGTTCGGGTCGGCGTTGACGTACTGGTAGAAGACCGCGCGGAACTGGGCGCAATCGCCGTTCGGGCGGCAGGTGATCGTGCCCGAGATACCCTTCATATCCTTGGTGGCCAGGATGGCTTCCTGGAGCTTACCGATCGGGATGTAGATCGTGCCGTCCTTGTCCTTGACCGCGACCTTCTCGATCGACTTCGCCGCGAGCATCAGGGCGTCGTAGCCGTGAGGCGCCCACGCCGTGGTCGGACCTTCGCCGAACTTCTTCTTGTACTGCTCGACCAGCTTCTTATACGGCGCGCCGTAAGCATCCGCGTCGAGCGGCGGCGAGACGATCGGGAAACCAACGGACGCCTGACCGGCCAAGCTGATGAAGTTCTTGTCGGCCACGTTGTCCGAACCCATCAACATGATGTCCTTGAAGCCTTCGACTTCCTTGGACTGCTTCACGATGTGGGCGGTCGCCGCGATGAAGGTCGGCAGGAACACCATCTGCGGCTTCGTGGTGACCAAACGGGTCAGCATCGGCCGCATGTCGACGTCCTGGGCGTTGATGGCTTCAACCGTCACCACCGTGCCGCCGAGAGCCTTGTATTTGTTGACGAAGGCCTCGACCAAGCCCTGGACGTACGGCGTGCCGTCATGCACGGCCGCGACGCGGTCCAGCTTCTTGGTGTTGCGCGCCCACTCGGCCAACGCCTCGCCTTCGAACAAGGCGTTATAGATGACGCGCGAGAAACCCTCGTATCCCGGACCGCGTGCCTTCACGTCGGTCAGCTTGGGCGAGGCCGCGCCCGTGGCGATGTCGGGAATGCCCGCCTTCCACAGGATCGGTGCGGCGGGAATCGTGGCGCTTGAGCAGTTGGAACCCAGCGCGATCACGACCTGCTGGTTAGCGGCGATCTTCGTAGCCGCTGTCTGGCCGCCTTCGGCGCTGCATGCGTCGTCTTCCGCGATCAGGCGCAAGGGACGGTCAAGCAACTTTCCGCCCAGATCATCGACGGCAACCTGCGCGCCGCGATAGGGGTCGAGACCCTGGCCGGCGTCGGGGCCGGACAGAACCGTGTAAAGGGCGACGACCACGGGCTGGCCCTTGGCGATCTTCACGACGCGAACCGGATCTTCCACCGGGCCGACCTTGACGGCCCATGCGGCGCCCGACCCGAGCGCGAGCGCGCTCAGGAAACTGGCCCCCATCAGCAAAGCACGAGACTTGGACAAAGCCATTCGCATTACCTCCAATGCCGCATTGATTGTTGGAAAGCCGCACCGGCGGCAACGCCGCGGCTTCCTTGATAGCAATCCTCGGTCGAATAAGGGGATCGACGGGAAGAGACCGGATTATCGGCGGATTTCCGGCGCGTACGCAAACGAAACGGGGGAGGCTTTCGCCTCCCCCGGCCCGCAGAAAAGCTTGCGTTTTTACGGATTCACGCTCTTCGGATTCTTGCCCACATCGAACGTGTTCGGGTCCGCGTTCGTATATTGATAGAAAACCGCGCGGAACTGGGCGCAATCGCCGTTCGGGCGGCAGGTGATCGTGCCCGACAGGCCTTTCATGTCCTTGGTGGCCATGATGGCGGCCTGCAACTTCGTGATCGGGATGTAGAGCGAGCCGTCCTTGTCCGCCACGGCGACCTTCTTGATCGCTTCGGCCGCGACCATGAAGGCGTCGTAGCCATAGGGCGTCCACGCCGTGGTCGGGCCTTCGCCGTACTTCTTCGTGTACTGCGCGACCAACTTCTTATAGCCGTCGCCTTGCGAGTCCGCGTCGAGCGGCGGCGAGACGATGGTGAAACCGACAACCGAGCTTCCGGCCAGCGAGATGATGTTCTTATCCAGCACGTTATCGGAACCCATCATCAAGATGTTTTTGTAAGCGTCGATTTCCTTCGACTGCTTGATGATATGGGCCGTCGCCGCGATGAAGGTCGGGAAGAAGACCATCTGCGGTTTGGCCGTCGAAAGACGGGTCAGCATCGGACGCATATCGACGTCCTGCGGATTGATGGCTTCGACCGCCACCACCTTGCCGCCAAGCGACGTGAACTTCTTGGTGAAGGCTTCGACCAAGCCCTGGACATAGGGCGTGCCATCGTGGATGGCGCCGACCGATTCCAGCTTCTTGGTGTTCTTCGCCCAATCGGCCAAGGCCTCGCCTTCGAACGCCGCGTTGAAGATGACGCGCGAGAAGCCTTCGTAACCCGGACCGCGCGCGGCCGGATCGGTCAGCTTCGGCGATGCCGCGCCGGGCGAGATCGTGGGGATACCGGCCTTCCACAAGATCGGCGCGGCGGGGATCGTGGCGCTGGAGCAGTTGGAGCCCAGTGCGACCACCACCTGCTGGTTCGCGGCGATCTTCGTACCTGCCGTCTGTCCGCCTTCCGCATTGCAGCCGTCATCCTCGGCCGTGAAGCGGATCGGATGGTCGAGCAACTTGCCGCCGATGTCCTCGGCCGCAAGCTGTGCGCCGCGATAGGGGTCTAGCCCTTGGCCCACGTCGGGCCCGGACAGAACGGTGAAGAAAGCGACCAGGATCGGTTGCCCTTTCGCGATCTTCACGACCCGAAGCGGGTCTTCCACCGGGCCGACCTTCACGGCCCAGGCACTTCCGGACGCCAATGCCAGCGACCCGGCAACAACCGCGCTTGTGAGCAACGCACGACAACTGAACGAAACCATGGGGAGCCTCCAAAGCTGCATCAATCGCGGGAGCGCCGGAGGGCGTCCCGATTACGTTTGTTTTGCTTCTCGGATTCCGGCTCGAGTTCCCCCGCCGGAAAAGGACCCATTACGGAAAGATTATTCCGGGTTAGGCAAAACTACGCAATCGGTCGCGAAAAGGGCCGTTTAGGCGCCCACGACCGGCCAGTCCAGGTCGCCTTTGAGGCCGGTCTTAGCCATCAGCCCCTGGGTGGATGCGCGCGCGGCCTCATAGACGACCCCTTCGTCCAGGCGGGTGGAACGACCGCCCTTCACGATCACCTGGCCGTCGCAGATCACCGTGTCGATGGATTTGGAGCGCGCGACCAGGACCGTCTCGAAGACCGGGTCAGTGCCCGGACACGCTTCCGGCAGGTCGTTGCGCCGGATCACGATGTCGGCGCGCTTGCCGGCTTCGAGCGAACCGATGCGGTCCTGCCAGCCCATCGCCCGCGCGCCGCCCAGGGTGGCGATCTCCAGCACGCCGCCCGCCGAGATGTAATCGCCTTGGGCTCGGCTCGCGAGATAGGCGAGGTAGGGCAGCTCGCCGAAGCTCCACAGCTTGCACACATCGCTGCCGAAACCGAGGTTCGTGCCCCGCGCGCGCAATTCCAACATGCGCTGTCGCGCGGCGCGTCCCACGCCATAGAAAAGATAGTTGCCGGGATGCCAGATCACGGACATGCCCGACTGCACGACCGCGTCCATCTCGTCGTCGCGCAGGATGTTCATGTGCACGAAGCTGGCGTTCGGCCCCAGCACGCCGATCTCGGCGAAGTGGACGAGCGCATGCTTGCCCAGACGCTTGTCGTCGGTCTCGACCGCCTGCGGCAGGAATGACTGGTGCTGGGTGAAGACGACGTTGTGGTCGTCGGCGCTTTTCTTCGCCGCGCGCAGCAATGCATCCGACGCCGATCCCGAACCATAGACCGCGATATGGCCACCGATCAGGGCATTCGGATCCTTGTTGCGCCGGCACTCGGTGCCCATGAGCTTGAGCGCGCGCTCAAGCGTCGGCGGCGAGCGGTCGAGTGCGGCCATCTGCGTGCCGCCGAGCGCATCCGAGAGATAGGGATCGGCCAGCGAGCCGCGGATGCCGACGGCCTCAGCCGCCTTCGCCGCGGCGTCGGGCTCGAACACCGTGCCCGGCTCCATGAAACAGGTGTAGCCGTTCTTCGCCATCTCGAGGCACGCGAGCTGGGCCGAGGCGTGCTCGTCTTCATCCGTCAGCGCGTTGGCCCATTCGACATAGATCGGCTTGCCCTTCCCGCCTCCGCCGGATGATCCCACCGCCGGCCGCTTCGGATCGTCGGAGATCGAACCGCGCGTCATATGCATGGTCGTGTGGTAGTGCGCCTCGACGAAGCCGGGATGCACGACCGCCCCACCCGCGTCTATCACGCGCTTGGCGGCTACCTTTGCCGCTACCTCGCGCTCCGGCCCGACCATTAGGATGTCGCGCCCCAGGATCGCGACCGCGCCCGGCCGCCAGATCGTGCGCTTTGCGTCCATGCTCAGCACGCACGCGTTCTTGATCAGGATGTCGCAAGCCTTGGGCGCCATCGCGGTCTCTCTCCTGCCGATATCGAAACGCTTACGCCTTGGCGGTTTGTCCGCCGTCCACAGGCAGCGCGACGCCGTTGATGAAGCCGGCCAGGTCGGAGGCCAGGAACGCGACGGCCGCCGCGACATCCTCGGGCGCGCCGAACCGGTTGTACGGGATGACGTTCTCGAAATAGCGCATCCGCTCCGGGTCGGAGAAGGACGTGGACGACATCTCGGTCTTGATGACACCGGGGCAGATCGCGTTGACGCGGATGCCGTGCGGCCCGAACTGCGTCGCCGCCAGCTTGGTCAGGATCACAACCGCGCCCTTGGACGCGTAATAGCCGGCATTTGCCGTCGTCTCGGGATCGGGATAGCGCGCGCCCATCAGGCCGTTGACCGAGGCGATGTTGACGATCGAGCCGCTCTTCTTGGCTTTCATATGCGGGAAGACGGCCTGCATGCCCAGGAACACACCGGTGCCGTTGACCTCCATGGTCTTGCGCCAGGTTTCGAGCGACGTCTTCTCGACCGATGCGCGGCCGCCGACGCCCGCGTTGTTCACCAGGATGTCGAGCCCGCCATAGGTGTCGAGCGTGGTCTTCACGACCTTGGCCCAGGACGCTTCGTCGGTCACGTCATGCGGCAGGAACGTGCAGGAGCCGCGCGCGGCCAGGCGCTTCTCGGTTTCCTTGCCCTTCTCCGCATTCACATCGGTTATCACGACCTTCGCGCCGTGCGCGATCATCGCCTCTGCATCCGATGCGCCCATGCCCTGCGCGCCACCGGTCACGATAGCGACTTTTCCTGCCAGCATTCCGTCCCTCCCAAAGCGTGAAACCCCGGAAACCCAGGCGCAGAGCCTAGCGCCACGCATCGGGACGGTCACGCGCGCCTAGGAATTCTTCCTTGGGGGCAATTCAAAACTTTCTACTTGCAAATCATTCGCAATCGCATAAAGTCTCTCCCGACGACAAAACGCGGGGGAAGAAGCCTTCCCATGTTCATCTGGCGCAATCTCGGCGTCGCACCGTTGGTCCAACTCATGTCGCATCACTGCGACAATGATCGGCGGCCCGAGTCCGGCACGGAATTGCACCAAAGCGAGCGTCAGCGCGGCGAGGAGAAGCCAGTCCCGGCCGAGCCGCGCTAGCCCCGCGCGCGTCCTGCCCACCTCGTGTTCATCGCCACGAGTTGGGTGCGCGGGTTAGCCCCCACCCCTTAGGTCCTCCCTAGGGGTGGGGGCCTTGGCTTCTCTCGATGCTGCCCGCCATACTCCGCCGCCTAATCGTTCGCAGCGCTCCGCGGACAAGTCGTGCTGGGGGAATCCACAATGAAGATCGCCAAGGTCGAAGGCTTCCGGCTCTATCCGAAGGCCATCAAGGAAGCCTGGGTCGAGGACGAGTATGTCTGGCCGAG
Organism: uncultured Rhizobiaceae bacterium; assembly: GCA_964477375.1. Classification (GTDB taxonomy): domain Bacteria; phylum Pseudomonadota; class Alphaproteobacteria; order CADEGL01; family CADEGL01; genus CADEGL01. The sequence continues at coordinate 12,127 of CAYZFH010000070.1, forward strand.
CCATCCGCCTTCCGTCCTGATGAAGGTCACGGCCGAGGACGGCACCTACGGCATCGGCGAGGCGTCGAGCCAGCAATGGTATCTCGGCGAGACCTCGGACCAGATCCTGGAACTGGGGCGCATCTATGACGGCGCCTTGCGCCGCGTCGATCCCGGCAACTTCGCCCTCTGCAACCATCTGATGGAAGCGGCCTACGGCGGCGGCATGCCCGGCGGCCGTTCGGCGCGCTCGGGCGTCGATATGGCGCTCTATGACCTGGTCGGAAAGAAGCGCGGCCTGCCGGTCCATGCGCTGCTCGGCGGCGCCTACCGTACCGAATTCGAGATGCTGACGAACCTCTACCATAAGACGCCGGAAGCCATGGCCGAGGCGTGCCGCGATTTCGTGAAGCGCGGTTTCCGCGGCCTCAAGATCAAGGTCGGCGACGTGGTACTGGCCAAGGGCTGGGACCGCTACAACATGCTGTCCGAACTGGCCAAGCTGGATGCGGCCGTCGAGGCGACGCCGCGCCATGTCTATATCGACGCCGACGCCAACCAGGGCTGGGAAAGCGCGTCTTGGACCGTGACGGCGCTCCGCCGCTACGCGGGCCTCGACAACCTGTCCATCGAGCAGCCCCTGCCCTATGCCGATCTCGACGGCCATGTGCACGTGCGCCGGCATGGCGGCGTGCCCGTGATCCTCGACGAATCGGTCTGGTCGGCGAAACAGATGCTGCAGCTCGCGCGCATGCAGGCCTGCGACCGCATCGTACTGAAGATGAACCGGCTGGGCGGCTTCCACGAATCGATGAAGACCGTGGCCATCTGCGAGAGCGCCAATATCGGCGTCTCGGTCGATACCAACCCCTACACGATGATCGGCGACACGGCCTGCTGCCACATGGCCGCCGCCATCCGCACCCACTATCCGGTGGATTGCGAGGGCCACGTCTCCTTCCTCGACTGGGGGCCGCACAAATTCGTCACCGGCGGCATCACCATCAAGGGCGGCACGGCCAAGCTGCCCGACGCGCCGGGTTTGGGCGTCGATATCGACTGGGCCTTGCTCGCGAAGCACTCGAAGGAAGGCTACGACCGGTAAACGCGATTTCCCGGTCACCCCGGGCGTAGACCCGGGGCCCAGTGGAGGCCGACAGGTCGACGCAAGATGCTCTCAGCGCGCTCCGCGCGACTGGATCCCGGATCAAGTCCGGGATGACGAAAGCGAGAGGGCCACCAATAGAAAACGGCGGCGCCTACCGG
>CAYZFH010000071.1:0-13137 GCA_964477375.1 uncultured Rhizobiaceae bacterium
CACCCGGAACAGGTTCTGGTTCGGGATGATGATCAGCGTGTCGACGTACTGCGTCAGGTCCTGGATGCCCTGTTCCGCCGTCTTCATGCGGTGCGCGCCTTCGAAGTGGAAGGGCTTGGTCACCACGCCGACGGTCAGGATGCCCATCTCGCGCGCGGCGCGGGCGATGACGGGACCGGCGCCCGTGCCGGTGCCGCCGCCCATGCCGGCGGTGATGAACACCATGTGCGCGCCCTGAAGGTGCTCGACGATCTGGTCGATGCCTTCCTCGGCGGCGGCGCGGCCGATGTCCGGACGCGAGCCGGCGCCGAGACCCTGGGTCACGGTCAGGCCGAGCTGGATCTTCTGGGGTGCGCTGGACAAGGAGAGCGCCTGGGCATCCGTGTTGGTGACCAGGAACTCGACGCCCTCGAGCAGGGACTGGATCATGATCTCGACGGCATTGCCGCCGGCGCCACCGACGCCGACCACGACGATACGCGGCTTCAGGTCTTGGATGGTCACGGGTACCGATAGGTTCAAGGTCATTGGGTCCTCCGTCTCAAAACGTGTCGTTGCTGGATTCGTGTCTCGTTTCTTTTGGTCATTTCCGCCCTCATGCGTTCATGGCTGTGACACCTCGGGTCAGAAGTTTTCGCGCAGCCACGAGCCGATCCGGCCAACCATGCCGGCGCCGTTCCGCATCGGCGGCACGATCTGCTGTGCGAGTAGTCCGGGTTTGTGCACGGCGTAGGTCAGCAAGCCCGCGCATGTTGCGAAGGCCGGTCCGCCGGTCGCTTCCGCGATGCCGGCGACGCGCACCGGCCGGCCCAGGCGGACCTGCTTGTCGAGGACGAGGGCGCCGAGATCGGCGGCCCCCGGCAATTGGCTGGCGCCGCCGGTCATCACCAGGCGCCGTCCGGCGACGCGGTCGAAACCGCTGGCCTCCAGGCGTGCGCGCACCAATTCGAACGTCTCTTCCAGGCGAGGCTGGATGATGCCGACCAGGATCGATTTGGGGACGTGGTTGGCCTGGCCCTGATTGGGATTTTCCTGGCCGATCAGCGGGACGTCGATGAACTCGCGGTTGTCGGAAGGCGAGGGCATGGCGCTGCCGTAGAGCGTCTTGATGCGCTCGGCGCCGACGACCGGCGTCGAAAGGCCGCGCGCGATGTCGTTGGTGACGTGCGAGCCGCCGACGGGGATCGTGTCGGTGTAGACGCACTCGCCGCCGAAGAAGACCGCGATCGAGGTGACGCCGCCGCCCATGTCGAGCAGCGTCACGCCCAGCTCCATCTCGTCGTCGACCAGCGTGGCCAGGCCCGAGGCATAGGGGGCGGAGACGCGCGTCTCCATTTCCAGATGGCAGCGTTCGATGCAGGTGGTCAGGTTGCGCACGGCGCTGGCGCCTGCGGTGATGACGTGCATGCTGGCGCCCAGATGGTCGCCGTACATGCCGCGCGGATCGCTGACCCGCGCGCCGTCGAGCGAGAAGCCGACGGGGATCATGTGCAGAAGCTCGCGGTCGGTGGCCGAGGCTTCCTCGTAGCCCTGGGACAGCACGCGGCCGACATCGTCGTCGCCGACCTCGTAGCCGTCGATCGAGACCTCGACGCCGACGGTGCGCGAGGAGGGATTGCCGCACGAGACGTTGACGACCAGCTGCTCGATGGTTTCGCCGGCCATCTGTTCGGCGGCGTGGACGGCGTTGCGGATCGAGATTTCCGCCGCATCCATGTCGACGATGGCGCCGCTGCGCACCCCTTTCGCCATCTGGTGGCCGATGCCGACCACCTTGATGCCGCTGGAGGCGTCCGCGCGCGCGATGAAGCAGCACAGCTTGGTGCTGCCCACGTCCAGCGCCGCGATGAGGCCCGTGCGAATCTTGCTCACGACGTCAGTTCCCCTCGTTCCCCGGTCACGTCTCGTGGTCCTTGCCGGCCGTGCCCGGCTTGCGCCCGGGCTTGGGCCGCGCGATCACTTCCGTCGGCAGCGTCACCACCAGCCGGTCCGGCAGGCGCAGATCGACGGCCGCCAGATCGCGCTTGAGAATTCCCTGCGTCCGCTCGACCTGGGCCAGGCGCGTCCAGGCGCCGGCCGCGTCGTCCTCGGGCAGCTTCACTTCGATCGAATCGTCGAGCTGGACGTTCCAGCGCCGTCCGCCGACGCGCACGGCGGCGGTCACGCGCTTGGCCAGGTCCGGCTCGACGGCGATCAGGTCGAACAGCTCCTGCGCATGGGCCGGCGCTTCGGGACCCACCAGCAGCATCATGTTGCCGAAGCGGCCGAGCCCCTTGTCGGTCAGCACCACGCCTTCGTGATCGACCAGCATCACGCGCCCGTCGTGCTGCCACAGCGCGAAGGGCTGGCGCTCGACGATGCGGACATAGATCGTGTCGGGCGTGCGGCGCTCGACCGCGGCCGATTGCACCCATGGTAGGGCCTCGAGGCGCTCCTTGGCGGCGAACAGGTCGAAGCCGAACAAAGGCGCGCCGCGGCGCACCTGCAGCGCGGTCATCACCTCGTCCTTGTCGGCGTTCTCGCGTCCTTCGAGGAAGACATTGCCGACCGACAGGCCGAACGAGCCGGCCATCTCGGCGACACCGTCACGCACGGCGGACGACGCCTGCGCGACATAGCCCGCGCGCCACAGCCAGGTCGCGCCGCCGATCAGCGCCAGCACGGGCACGGCCACGACGGCGATGGGGGCCGCCTTGCGCAGCCACTTGTTGCCGCCGCGGCGGCGGGCGCCCTTCTTCTTCGCCGAGGTGCGGAACGGGTTCAGGCTTCGCATCGGGCGTTCTCCACCATCCAGCTGCACAGGTCGGGGAAGCTGATGCCGACATGGGCGGCCTGCTCCGGCACGAGCGATAGCGGTGTCATGCCGGGCTGGGTGTTGACCTCAAGCAGATAGAAGCGGCCGCGGCCGCCTTGCGTGTCGTCGTAACGCAGGTCCGCACGGCTGACGCCGCGGCAGCCCAGCGCCTGATGCGCGCGCAGGGCCAGATCCAAGGCTTCTTCGTAGGCGTCCTTGGGCAACGGCGCCGGGATCAGATGCTCGGTCTTACCGTCGGTGTATTTGGCTTCGTAGTCGTAGAAGCCGCTGCGCGGACGCAGCTCCGTCACGGCCAGCGGCCGGTCGCCCATGACCGCGACGGTGATCTCGCGGCCGGGGATGAAGCGCTCGACCATGATCTCCTCGCCGTACGGCCAGTCGATCGGCGCCAAATTGTCGCCCTTGTTGACGATCACGACGCCGACGCTCGAACCCTCGTCCACGGGCTTCATCACGTAGGGCGGTTCCATCGGATGGGCCTTGAAGGCCTCGGACGCGCGGACCACCAGGCCCGGCGGGCAGGGGATGCCGGCATCCTCGAACAGGCGCTTGGCCAGCGGCTTGTTCATGGCGACGGCGGAGGCCAGCATGCCGGAGTGCGTGTAAGGCACGCCCAGGATGTCGAGGATGCCCTGGATGCGCCCGTCCTCGCCGTAGCGGCCGTGCAGCGCGTTAAAGACGGCGTCGGGGCGCGGCTCGAGCGCGCGCATCAGCGCGCCGAGATCGTGCGTCATGTCGTGGGTGCGCACGGCATAGCCGGCCTCGGTCAACGCCTTCACCACGGCCGCGCCGCTGACCAGCGAGACTTCGCGCTCGGCCGACCAGCCGCCCAACAGGACCACGACGGATTTCTTGCTCATCGCGGCACTCCCACGCGCTTGATCTCCCATTCGAGCGTGATGCCGGTCGTCTCGCGCACGCGGCGCCGCACGTCTTCGCCCAGGCCTTCCAGTTCGGCGGCGGTCGCGCCGCCCGTGTTGATCAGGAAGTTGCAATGCTTCTCGGACACCATGGCGCCGCCGCGCGTAAGGCCGCGGCAGCCGGCGCGCTGGATGAGCTGCCAGGCCTTTTCGCCCGGCGGATTCTTGAAGGTGCTGCCGCCCGTGCGGCTGCGGATCGGCTGGGTCGCCTCGCGGCTGGCCTGGATCTCTTCCATGCGCTTCGCGATCGCGGCGCGGTCGCCCGGCTTCGCGCGGAAGATCGCGGCGGTGAAGATCCAGTCGGCCGGCGCATCCGAGTGGCGGTAGGTGAGGCCGAGCGAATTGGCGTCGACCGCGTGCACGTTTCCTTCCATGTCCACGGCTTCTGCCGAGACCAGCACGTCCTTGGTCTCGACGCCGTAGGCGCCCGCGTTCATGCGCAAGGCGCCGCCGATCGTGCCCGGAATGCCGGAATAGAATTCGAGGCCTTCGAGGCCTTCCTCGGCGCACCAGCGCGCGACGTTGGCGTCGAGCGCGCCGGAGCCGGCGCGCACATGTTCGCCCTCGCGGCTGACCTCGACGAAGCCCTTGCCCAGGCGGATCACGACGCCCGGGATGCCGCCGTCGCGCACCAGGAGGTTGGAGCCGACGCCGATCACGGTCACCGGCACGTCGTCAGGCTTGCCGGCCAGGAACGCCGCCAGGTCGTCGCGGTCGGCCGGGCGGAACATGACCTCCGCCGCGCCGCCGACGCCGAACCAGGTCACGCGCGAGAGCAGCGAATCCTCGCTGTAACGCCCGCGCACTTCGGGCAGGCGCTCGATCAATCGGGGCATCGCGCGGGCAGCCATCATGCCGCACCCCCGGCGCGCTTGTTCGGCGCCATCAGCGCCTGCAATTCGTCCGGCAACGAAGCGGCCCAATAGGTGATGTCGCCCGCGCCCAGACAGACCACGAGGTCCCCTGACTTGGCGACACTGGCGACCGTTTCGGCCAAGGACGCACGGTCGGGCAATGGCAGCACATGGCGGTGGCCGCGCCGGCGCAGGCCTTCGACCAGCGCGTCGCGATTGGCGCCTTCGACCGGCTTCTCGCCTGCGGCATAGACGTCGGCCACGATCACGGTGTCGGCGTCGTTGAAGCAGGAGCAGAATTCCTCGAACAGGCTGGACAAGCGCGTGTAGCGGTGCGGCTGGACCACGGCGACCACGCCGCCCCGGGTCGCGGTGCGCGCGGCGGCCAGGACGGCCTGGATCTCGACCGGATGGTGGCCGTAATCGTCGATCACGGTGATGCCGTTGGCTTCGCCCGTTCGGGTGAAACGGCGCTTCACGCCGCTGAAGCCGGCCAGCGCCTTGCGGATGGTCTCGTCCGGCACGCGCATCTCGTGGGCGACGGCGATCGCGGCCAGCGAGTTCTGCACGTTGTGCCGCCCGACCATGGGCAGCTTCATGCCTTCGATCGTGCGCGTCTCGTTCTGGAAGCGGTCGACGATGGTGACGTCGTAGACGGAGCCGTCCGGGCCCATCTCGATGTTGCTTGCGCGCACGTCGGCCTGCGGGCTCATGCCGTAGGTCACGATCCGGCGGTCCGAGACGCGCGGGATCATGGCCTGCACCTCGGGATGGTCGATGCACAGGATGGCGAAGCCATAGAACGGCACGTTCTGCACGAAATGGTCGAAAGCCCGGCGCAGCGAATCGAAATCGCCGTAATGGTCCATGTGCTCGGGGTCGATGTTGGTCACGACCGCGATGGTGGCGGGCAGCTTGGTGAAGGTGCCGTCCGATTCGTCGGCCTCGACCACCATCCATTCGCCCGCGCCGAGCCGCGCGTTGGTGCCGTAGGCGTTGATGATGCCGCCGTTGATCACGGTGGGGTCGATGTCGGCGGCGTCCAGCATGGCGCCCACCATCGACGTCGTGGTGGTCTTGCCGTGCGTGCCGCCGATGGCGACCGACCATTTCAGGCGCATCAGCTCGCCCAGCATCTCGGCGCGGCGCACGACCGGGATCAGGCGCGAGCGCGCGTCGGAGACTTCCGGGTTGTCCGCCTTCACGGCGGAGGAGACGACCACCACCTCGGCGTCGCCCAAATTCTCGGCCTTGTGGCCGACGAAGGTGCGGATGCCCAGCTTCTGCAGACGCTTGACGTTGGCGCTCTCGGCCGCGTCGCTGCCCTGCACCTTGTAGCCGAGGTTGTGCAGGATCTCGGCGATGCCGGACATGCCGATGCCGCCGATGCCGACGAAGTGGATGATGCCGATGTCGAGGGGAAGCCCTCTCATGCCGCTTGCTCCCGCACCGGATGATTTCCGTCCATGAGCGCGGTGACCTCGTCGGCCAGCGCCCGCGCCGCGTCCTTGCGCGCGCCCGCGCGCAGCGCCATCGCGGCGGTGCCGAGCAGCACCGGGCTGGACAATTTCTCGGCCAATGCCGTGGCCAGGCTGTCTTCCGTCATTTCGCGTTCGGGCATGACCCAGACGCCGCCGGCGGCTTCCAGGGCCTTGGCGTTCGCGGTCTGGTGATCGTCCGTCGCATGCGGATAGGGCACGAGCAGCGCCGGCCGTCCCGCCGCCGACAATTCGGCGATGGTCGACGCGCCCGCGCGGCACAGGACGAGATGGGCCCAGCCCAGCCGGCGCGGCATGTCGTCGAAGAATTTGCGCGTCTCCGCCGCGACGCCCATCGCCCGGTAGGCTTCGGCCACCCGATCCAGATCCTCGGCGCGGCACTGCTGCACGATGCGCAGGCGCTTGCGCAGATTCGCATCCAGCTTCCCGACGGCGGCGGGCACCATGCGGGCGAACACCGAGGCGCCGAGGCTGCCGCCGAACACAAGCACGCGCAGCTCGCCGTTGGCCGTCGGCGCTTCATACGGTCCGACGGCGGCGATCTCGGCGCGCACGGGATTGCCGGTGACGCGGATCTTGTTGCGGTCCGCTTCGCGCACGCCCGATACGTTGTCGAACGAGGTAGCGATGCGCCGCGCGCGGGACGCGACCATGCGGTTGGCGCGGCCCAAGACGGCGTTCTGTTCGTGGAGCATGGTGGGCACGCCGGCACTCGAAGCCGCCATCATGGCGGGCAACGAAGCATAGCCGCCGAAGCCCACGACGGCGTCGGGGCGAATGCGACGGACGATGCGCCGCGCCTCCAGCATGCCGCACAAAAGAGAAGCCACGCCGGAAATGCGCTTGACGGTGCTGCCGCTGGCGACGCCGCCCGCGCGCACGCGATGGATTTCGATCGAGGACAAGGCCGCAGGTACAGCCGCGCCACGCCGGTCGGTCATCAAGGACGGGCGCACGCCGCGCGCGAGCAACTCATGCGCCAGCGCTTCGGCCGGAAACAGATGTCCGCCGGTGCCGCCCGCGGCGAGGAGGACTTTGCGCGCGCCGCTCATGTGCGCCCCGCCGTGGCGCTGCGGCGCCTGAGGAAGCCCAGGACCATGCCCATGGCGAAGGCCAGGGCGAGAAGCGACGAGCCGCCATAGCTGATGAAGGGCAGGGTCATGCCCTTGGTCGGCATCAGGCTCAGCGTCGAGGCCATGTTGATGAAGGCCTGCAGGCCGAACTGGGTCAGAAGCCCGCCGGTCGCCAAGAGGACGAACAGGTCCGATTCCTTCAGCAGCTTGGTGAAGCCGCGCAGGACGACGAAGGCGAACAGGCAGACGATCAGGAGGCAGGCGAACAGGCCGAACTCCTCACCCGCAACGGCGAAGACGAAATCGCTGTGCGCGTCGGGGATGATCGTCTTCACGCTGCCTTCGCCCGGGCCGCGGCCGAACCAGCCGCCGGAGGCGAACGCCTGCAGCGCGGTCGAGACCTGATAGGTGTCGCCCGATGCGGGGTCGAGGAATCGGTCCACGCGGCTGGCCACGTGCGGGAAGGTGACGTAGGCGCCGATGCCGCCGACCACGCCCAAGGCGCCGAAGCCCGCCACCCACAGGAACGGCAGGCCGGCCAGGAAGAACTGCGAGAACCAGACGACCGAGATCACCACGATCATGCCGAAGTCCGGCTGGCGCACCAGCAGCAGCACGATCAGGAAATAAAGACAGATCGAGATCAGGTTGCCGGGGATGCCCGCGCGCAGCCGCTCGCTGGAGAACAGGAAGGCCGCGATCACGGCGAAGGCGGGCTTCACGAACTCGGACGGCTGCAGCGACAGGGGCCCGAGCGCGATCCAGCGCTTCGCGCCCTTGATCTCCATGCCGACGAACGGCGTCAGCGCCATGAACAGCACGCCGATCACAAGGACGATGGCGGCCAGGCGGCGGATGTCGCGCACGGACAGCAGCGACACGCCGATCATGATGGCGGCGGCCATCGGCATGTACATGAGCTGGCGGCGCACGAAATAGAGCGGCTCGAGCCCGATGCGGTGCGCGACCGACGGGCTGGCGGCGAAGGTCAGCATGGCGCCGACCGCGATCAGCGCGGTCAGTGCGGCCAGCGTCCAGCGGTCGACGGTCCACCACCACCGGCCGAGCGAACTCGTGTTGTTGCGCGCGAAGGGGCTCATGCCGCCGCTCCGCCGCGATGGGATTCCGCGTCGCCGTTCAACTCCAGCACCAGGGTGCGGAACGCCTCGCCGCGCGCTTCGAAATTCTTGAACTGATCGAACGAGGCGCAGGCCGGCGACAGAAGGACGACGGCCGGCTTCTTCGGCGATTGTTGGGCCATGGCGTGCGCCTGGCGCACGGCCGTGGCCAGGTCGCCGGATTGTGTCGCCGGCACGCGGCCCGCGAGGGTTTTGCCGAACGGCTCCGCCGCCGCGCCGATCAGGAAGGCATGCGCGATGCGCGGATGCAGGGGGCCGAGCGAATCGATGCCGCCTTCCTTCGCCACGCCGCCCGCGATCCAATAGATGGTTTCGTAGCAGGCCAGCGCGCGCGCCGTCGCGTCGGCGTTGGTGGCCTTGCTGTCGTTGATGTAGCGCACGCCGCGGATGGTCGCGATCAGCTCCTGCCGGTGCGCCAGGCCCGGGAAGCCCAGGATGCCGCGCGCGGCGGAATCGCGGCCGAGGTCGATGGCGCGCACGGCGGCATAGGCCGCGGCGGCGTTCTGGCCGTTATGCACGCCGGGCAAGGCGCGCGCCTGGGTCAGGTCGGCCACGCGCTCGGCGCGGCCCGCCATGTCGTCGATCAGTTGGCCGGCTTCGACGTAAACGCCGCCCGGCGCCGCGTCGATGCCCGAGATGGGAATCGTCTTGACGCCGTCGCCCTGCGCCAGCGCGTCGCGGATGGCGCGCGAATGTTCGTCGTCGATGCCAACGATGGCCGTGCGCGCGCCGTGGAAGATCGCGCGCTTGGCGGCGATATAGCCCGTCATCCCGCCATGGCGGTCCAGATGATCCGGGCTGATGTTCAGAAGCAGCGCCACGTCGAAGACGGGCGAGGGCGTGATCTCGAGCTGGTAGGACGACATCTCCAGCACGTAGACGCCGTTGGCGCCGAGCGGCGGCAGGGTCAGGACGGGCGTGCCCAGGTTGCCGCCCACGGCGACGTTGCAGCCCGACGATTCCAGGATGTGGCCGATCAGCGAAGTGGTGGTCGACTTACCGTTGGTGCCGGTGATGCCGATGAAGGTCGCGTCGGGCTGCGCGCGCGCCAGAAGCTCGACATCCGAGACGATGGGAACGCCGGCGTCGCGGGCGGCCTGCGCCACCGGATGCGGCTTGGGGAATTTGTGCGGAATGCCGGGGCTCAGCACCAGCATGTCCATCTTGGACCAATCGAGACCCGCCGGATCGACGATGGGCATGCCGCCCGCCGCGCAGGTCTCGCGCCGCGCGGCATCGTCGTCCCACGCCATGACCACGGCCTTGCCCGCCATCAGCGAACGCGCGGCGTTATAGCCGGAGCGTCCGAGCCCCAGCACCGCGATGCGCTTATTGGCGAGGAAGGAAAGGTTGATCATGCGCTCAGCACCCTCACCGCAACTTCAGTGTGGCGAGGCCGGCCAAGGCCAGGATGGAGGCGATGATCCAGAAGCGGATGACGATGGTCGGCTCCGCCCAGCCCTTCTGCTCGAAGTGATGGTGCAGCGGCGCCATGCGGAAGACGCGCTTGCCGGTCAGCTTGAAGGACGCGACCTGGACGATGACCGAGATGGTTTCCAGCACGAACAGGCCGCCGACGATGGCCAGCACCAATTCGTGCTTGATGGCCACGCTGATGGCGCCGAGCGCGCCGCCCATCGACAGCGAGCCCGTGTCGCCCATGAAGACCATGGCGGGCGGTGCGTTGAACCACAGGAAGCCGAGGCTTGCGCCCACCAGCGCGCCGCACAGCACCGCCAGTTCGCCGGTGCCAGCGACATAATGGATCTGCAGGTAGTTCGCGAAGACCGAGTTGCCGACCAGGTAGGCGATGAAGCCGAACACGCCCGCCGCGATCATCACCGGCACGATGGCCAGGCCGTCCAGACCGTCGGTCAGGTTCACCGCGTTCGACGCGCCCACCATCACGAAGATTGCGAAGGGGATGAAGAACCAGCTCAGGTCGAGCAGAAGCGTCTTGATGAACGGCACGGCCAGGCTGGTGGAAAGCGTCGGATTTCCGATCGAGACGATCCAGACCGTGGCCGCGAGTCCGATCAGAACCTGCCAGAGAAGCTTGATGCGGCCGGGCAGGCCCTTGGTGTTGCGCTTGGTCAGCTTCAGGAAATCGTCCGCGCCGCCCACGGCGCCGAAGCCGACGGCGACCAGCAGCACCGCCCAGACATAGCCGTTGGTGATGTCGGCCCACAGCACGGTGCTGACGGTCAGCGCGATCAGGATCAGGAAGCCGCCCATGGTGGGCGTGCCCTTCTTCTTGACCAAATGACTGGCCGGGCCGTCCTCGCGGATCGGCTGGCCATGCACCTGTACGCGGCGCAGCCAGGCGATCATGCGCGGACCCAGGACGAAGCTGATGACCAGCGCGGTCATCACAGCACCGCCCGTGCGGAAGGTCAGGTAGCGGAACAGGTTGAAGACCGCGAAGTCCTGGGCGTAGGGCGCTAGCAGAGCGTAGAGCATGTGCGCCTCAATGCCTCGTCTCTGCCGCGCGGCCCGCGTCCAGGATCGCGCGGACAATGCGGTCGGTGCGGATGCCGTGCGACGCCTTCACGGTGACGACGTCGCCTTCGCGCAACTGCGCGATGATCTGGGGCACGGCCTCGTCGGACGTGGCGTAGCGGCCGCCGCGCATTTCGCGCGGCAATTCGCTTTCCAGCGCCGCCATCTGCTTGCCGACCAGGAACACGAGGTCGATACCCTTCTCGGTCAGCGCTTTGGCCAGCGCCGCGTGCATGGCGGCGGAGCTCGGGCCCAACTCCAGCATGTCGCCCAAGACGGCGATGCGGCGGCCGCCCGCGCCCGGCTTGGATGCGGCCAGCACGTCGATGGCGGCGCGCATGGACACGGGGCTCGCGTTGTAGCTTTCGTCGATCAGGCTGATGGCGCCGGCGGGCAGCGAAACCTTGTGGCGGCGTCCGCGTCCGACCAGGCCTTCCATGCGCGTCAGCGCGTCCTTCGCGGCCTCGACATCGGCGCCCAGCGCCGCGGTTGCGGCGAGGACGGCCAGGCTGCTTAACGCCCATTGCCGCCCCGGCAGGCCGAGGCGATAGCGCATGGCCTTGCCGTTCAAGATGGCTTCGACGGAGGTGCCGTCGGAATCGACTTCGCACGCTTCGAGGCGCGCGTTGGCGTCGGGATGGGCGCCGAAACCGAAGACGCGGCCGACACCGCGCCCGGTGGCGTGTCCGGCCAGAAGCGGGAAATAGGCATTGTCGCGATTCAGGATCGCGGTGCCGCCGCTCATGCCCTCGAAGATTTCGGCCTTGGCCTCGGCGATCTCGAAGGTCGAGTTGAAATACTCGAGATGCACGGGTGCGATGGTGGTGATGATGGCCACGTCCGGCTGGGCCAGGCGGGTCAGTTGCGCGATCTCGCCGGCATGGTTCATGCCCAGCTCGAACACGCCGTAGGCGGCATCGGCCGGCAGGCGCGCGAGCGACAGCGGCAGGCCCCATTGGTTGTTTAGGTTGCCGGGCGAATGGGCGGTCTTGGCCTGGCCGGCCAGCGCCGCGGCCAGCGCTTCCTTGGTGCCGGTCTTGCCGACGCTGCCGGTGATGGCGGCGATCTTGGCGCGGGTGCGGCGGCGCGCCGCGCGCGCCAGGTCGGAGAGCGCCGCATCCGTGTCGTTCACGATTAGAAGCGGTGCGTTCTCACCGCAGTTCGCAGGCCGGTGCGTCACCACGACCGCAGCGGCGCCCTTGGCCAGCGCGTCGGCGGCGTAATCGTGGCCATCGAAGCTCGGGCCCTTCAACGCCACGAACAGATCGCCCTTGCCGACCGTGCGGCTGTCGATGGAGACGCCATCGGCGGAGAAGGGACGGGTGGCCTGGCCCTTGGTCGCCGCGGCGGCGTCGATGGCGGTCCACAATGTCATGCGCGGCTCCCGCGCGCCGGGGTCATGCGCGGCCTCCGCGCGCGCGGGCGGCGTCGGCCGCGACCGCTGCGTCGTCGAAGGGCAGAACCTGGTCGCCGATGATCTGGTAGCGCTCATGGCCTTTGCCCGCCAGGACCAGCACGTCGCCCGCCTGAAGCGCGGAGACGGCGGCGCCGATGGCGTCGGCGCGCGAATCGAATTCTTGCGCGCCGGGACAGGCGGCCAGGATCTGGCGGCGAATCTCGGCCGGGTTCTCGCTGCGCGGATTGTCGTCGGTGACGAAGACGTCGTCGGCCAGACGCCGCGCGACATCGCCCATGAGTGGACGCTTGCCCGGATCGCGGTCGCCGCCGCAGCCGAAGACGACCGACAGGCGCCGCGAGGCATGGGGGCGCAACGCGCGCAGAACGGTCTCCAGCGCGTCGGGCGTATGGGCATAGTCGACATAGACGCCCGCGCCGCTCGGCAGAACGGCGACACGCTGGACGCGGCCGGGCACGCCCTGAAGCTGAGGCATCGCCGCCAGGGCCTTGTCCGTCACAGCACCGTCCGCGATCACGAGGCCCAGCGCGCATAGCGCGTTCATGGCCTGGAAGCGTGCGACCAGCGGCAGAAGGATGTCGTGGCTCTTGCCGGCGATCTTCAGCGTGATGCGCTGTCCGTCCGGACGCGCCTCGACGGCTTCAAGCTTCAAATCCGCGCCGCGTTCGCCGTAGGTGACGACGCGCAAGGACCGCGCCTGGCACGCCGCGCGGAAATGCTCGACCTCGTCCGCATCGGCGTTCAACACGGCCGCGCCGTCGGAGGACAGAAGCTCGGTGAACAGCCGCAGCTTGGCCGTCCGGTAGGCCGTCATATCGCGGTGATAGTCCAGATGGTCACGCGTCAGATTGGTGAACGCGGCCAGTGCGATGCGCACGCCGTCCAGGCGATGCTGGTCGAGCCCGTGGCTCGAGGCTTCGA
>CAYZFH010000072.1:0-12844 GCA_964477375.1 uncultured Rhizobiaceae bacterium
TCCAGCCGGTTCCTGCGCACGGCGGACGTGATCCGCCTTCTGATCCATATGCAGGTAGCGGGATTGGCGGTTGCCCTGCCGTTGTTCGGGCTCTTGGGGCTGCTTCAGTTCCCGCAGACGCTGGAAGGGATGGCGGCCTTGGGCGGCATGGCGGCCTTCAACGGCGTTGGCGTCTTCCTGGCGCTCACGGCCCTGACCTTGATCGGCCCCGTGCGCACATCGATGGCCCAGGCCATGGAATCGGTCTTCACCGTCTCCCTTGCGGGGCTTCTGCTCGGCGAATCGCTTTCGCCGCAGAAGATCGCGGGCGCGGCGATGGTGATCGGAGCGGTGGCGACGGTTCAGTTCCTGCGCAACCGCCCCGCGCGCTAGCCCCGGTCCAGATCCTCGAACGGCGCTTCGCGCTTGGTCAGGAACTCCTTCAGCCCTTTCTCGAACAGAAGGCGAAACCAGTCCGCGCCCTCAGGCGTGGAGTGAAGCTGCGCCGTCGTCTCGGCGTTGTAGAGCCAGGCGTTGTACATGCCCGAGGCCAATTGCGCGTTGTTGACGGCCAGCTTGTTGAACTTGATGCCGGGCACGGGAATGCGCGACACCTTCCGCGCCAGATGGCGCGCGGCACCCATCAACTGGCTCGCAGGCACCGCCTGGTTGACGATATGCATCCGCGCGGCTTCCTCGCCCGAAATCATGTCGCCGGTGAACATCAGATAGCGCACATGCCGGATCGGCGCGGTCCACGGCATCATCAGCGTGGGTGGCGCCGAGGCGTGGCGGATTTCAGGCTCGCCGATCCGCGCGTCCTCGGCCGCGATAGCCAGATCGCAGCACATCATCAGCTCCATGCCGCCCGCGAGGGCATAGCCGTTCACCGCCGCGATGGTGGCGATGGGCGCCGACCACAGCGCATAGAAGCGCCGCATGTTGGCTAGCACGTTCTCGCGCCAGGCCTCGATGCCCATCTCGAAATTGTCGCTTTGCAGATCGAAGCCGGTGGAGAAGGCGCGGCCCGAACCGGTCAAGATCAGCGCGTTCACGTTCTTGTCGGCGCTGGCGCGTTTCACCGCGTCGTCCAACTCGTCCAGCATCGTGTCGCCCAGCGCGTTCAGCTTCTCCGGCCGGTTCATCGTCACGGTGACGAACTTGTCCGTCTCGTCCGGTTCGTATGTGATCTGGGTATAGTCCATGCCCCTCTCCCTGGACCTCGCTCACCCGCAGTGTACACGGGCGGGGCGGGGGCCGTAGCCCGGCCCATGGCCGTCCGCTAGACTTTCCCGCCATGACGACGCCCCCGCCGGCCCGCCCGGGCATGACCGTGGACGAGGTGGATACGCCCGCCCTCCTGGTCGACCTCGATGCGTTCGAAGCCAATCTCCAGCGCATGGCGCGCGAGATGACCGGCGTGCGCATCCGTCCCCACGCCAAGACGCACAAATGCGCGGTCATCGGCCTCCAGCAGATGGCGCTCGGCGCCGTCGGCATGTGCTGTCAGAAAGTCAGCGAGGCCGAAGCGCTGGTCTATGGCGGCGTGTCGGACGTTCTGGTCACCAACGAAATCGTCGGGCGTCACAAGCTCCAGCGGCTCGCGTCCCTCGCGCGCCGCGCCCATATCGGCGTCTGCGTGGACGACGCGGGTAATCTGGACGACGTCGCCGCGGCGGCGTCCGAGGTGGGCGTGACGCTCGATGTCTATGTCGAGATCGATGTCGGCGCCGCGCGCTGCGGTGTCGCGCCCGATCAGGCCGCGGTCGATCTGGCCAAGCGGGCGGCGTCGAAGCCGTCGCTGAAATTCAAGGGACTCCAGGCCTATCACGGCTCGGCCCAACATTTGCGCACGCCGGCCGAACGCAAGGCGGCGATCCAGAGCGCATCGGAGAAATCGGCGCAGGCCAAGGCGCTGATCGAGAAGGCCGGCATTCCATGCCCCATCGTCACCGGCGCAGGCACGGGCACCTATCGGCTGGAGGCGTCGAGCGGCGTCTACAACGAGATCCAGCCCGGCTCCTATATCTTCATGGATGCCGACTATGCGCGGAACCAGGGCGAGGGCAACCGGCCCTTCGATGATTTCCGCCACAGCCTGTTCGTACTGGCGACGGTGATGAGCCGCTCGGCGCCCGACCGCGCGGTGACGGACGCGGGCATGAAGGCGCTATCGATCGATTCGGGATGGCCCACCCTGGCCGACGGCGTCGAGGCCGAATATGTCTCGGCGTCCGACGAACACGGCAAGCTTCTGTTGGGTGCTTCCGCGCGGGGGATCAAGCTCGGCGACAAGCTGCGTCTCATCCCCGGCCACTGCGATCCCACCGTCAATCTTTACGACTGGTACGTCTGCGTGCGTGGCAACCGGGTCGAGGCCGTCTGGCCGATCGCGGCGCGCGGAGCCATCGCCTAGAGCACCGAGGGGGAAACCATCATGGCTGTCCGGACCACCGATTTGGATCATGTCGGCGTGGGTGTGCGCGATCTCGACGCTGCGGCACGCGCCTACGAGCGGTTCGGCTTTACCCTTTCGCCCTTCGCACGCCACGCGGGTGCCGTCGAGCCGGGCGGACCGACGGTCCAGCGCGCCACGGGCAACCGCTGCGCCATGCTAAATGCTGGCTATATCGAACTGATCGCCATCATCGATCCCAAGCTGCCGTCGGGCGACATGGCGACACGCATCGCCGAGCGCGAGGGTATTCATATCGTCGCCTTCGGCTGCGACGATCCTGCCGCCACGAATGCGGCGCTCAAGGAGGCAGGGTTCGGCGCGCGCGGGACAGTCTATCTGGAGCGCATGGTCGATACGCCGCAAGGCCCCCGCATGGCCAAGTTCGACCGCGTGCCGGTCGCTGGCGCCGATGTGCCCGAGGGCGTCATTTTTCACCTGAAACATCTGACGCGCGACGTGATCTGGCAGCCCCAGCTTCTGAAGCACGCCAATGGCGCGGTCGCGCTGGACGAGGTGGTCATCCACGTGGCCGACTTGAACGAAGCCGCACGGCGCTTCGAACGGCAGCTGGGCGTGCGTGGCGCCGGTAACGGCGGCACGCGCACCTTCACCCTGCCGCGCGGGCGCTGCGTCCTGGTCGATTCAAGCGCGCTGCCTCGGGCCGACGCGCCCAAGGCCCCCGCCGTGGTGGGCATCACCGTGACCACATCTTCCCTCGATCAGGCCGAGACGGCGCTGAAAGCGAAGGGTGTTGCTCATATGCGGAAAGGCGACCGTATATCGGTCGACCCGAAAGAGACCTGCGGTGTCTTCCTGACCTTCGCGCCTGCCTAAAAAGCGCATGGCGCTACGCGCCCTTGGCCCCTGGACAAGCCGCGCGGCCGCCCCTTAGCTTCGCCCGTCTTTAGCCATTTCCGGAACCTCCATGGCCGCCAAGCCGGTTCGCCCCAGGGACGCCGCGAGCCTCATCCTCTACCGCCATCGCGGTAAGCGGACCGAGATCCTTGTCGGGCGCCGCCACGCGGGCCACAGCTTCATGCCCCAGCGCTGGGTCTTCCCCGGCGGGCGCGTGGATCCCGGCGATTCGCGCGTGACGCCGGCAACGCCCCTGCGCGAGGACGTGGCACAGCGCTTGGCCCAATGCACGCCGTCGCCCACCCGCGCGCGGGCGCTGGCGGTCGCCGCCGTGCGCGAGACTTTCGAGGAAGTGGGACTTCTGCTGGGCAAGCCGATCGAGAAGCCCAAGGACGTGCCCAAGGAATGGATCGGCTTTCTCGACCGCGGCCTAGCTCCGGCGCTCGACGAGCTGGAGCTGGTCATGCGCGCGATCACGCCGACCTATTCGCCCAAGCGGTTCGATGCGCGCTTCTTCATCGCCGACGCCGACAAGGCCGAAGGCAAGGTGGCCGGCAGCGGCGAGCTGGAAGAGATTCAATGGGTCACCATTGACGAGGCCATCGCCCTGCCGCTGGCCGATGTGACCGAAGCCGTGGTGCGGCAGGTGCAGCGCGCGCTGTTGCATCCGGAGCGGGTTAAGGCCGAATCGGTGCCGCTATACTGCTATCGCGGTCGCACGCGGGTCATCCGCGGCAATTGACCGCCTGAGGGAAACACCATGTACCAGCTCTACCAGACCACCCGTTCGGCGGCGATGAGCACCCACGCCGCGCTCGAGGAGATCGGCGCGAAGTACGAGCTGATCAATGTCGACATCTCCAAGCCGCGTAGCGATGAGCACCTGGCGCTGAACCCGCAGGGCAAGGTGCCGGTCCTGGTGCATGACACGGGCAAGGAGCGCCGGGTCGTCTTCCAGTCAGCGGCCTGTCTTCTCTATCTCGGCGATCAGCATCCCGAGGCCAAGCTGTTGCCGCCGCTCGGCACCATCGAACGCGCGCATTGCCACCAATGGCTGTTCTTCATGGCCGAGCAGCTTCAGCCGGCTTACCTGATGCATTTCTATCCCGAGCGCTTTACGGCGGATGCGAACGGCATCGCGGGTGTCCAGGCCCAAGCGGCGGAACTGGTGGATCAGGCCTGGCGCATCCTGGACGGCCAGCTCAATCCCGGCCCCTATCTTCTGGGCAAGGCTCTCACGGTCTGCGACCTGTACATGCTGACCTTCTCGATCTGGCACCAGCCGCATCACCGGCCGCTGGCGTCGTACCAGAATGTCGCGCGGACCTTGGCTGCGGTGCGCGAGCGCCCGGCGGTTCAGCGCATGCTGGCCGCGAACGGCGTGACGGCCTAGGCAGGCAAGCGGTAGCGGCCCGTCCGGCTGGGCAGACCGTCGGTCTTAAGCCGGCCTGTCTCCACCATATGGATGATGTGCGCCAGCACCGTATGCGCGGCGGCGCCGTGCAGGTTGCGGGGCACGCCTGCATACATCCGCTCCACCATTTCCGGAATCGTGGCCAGGCCGCTACGCACGCATTCTGCGATCTGCGTTTCGCGCAGACGGCGATGGGCGGCCAGCGCCCGGACGAAACGCTTGGGCTCGGGGATCTGCGGGCCGTGGGTCGGCCAGAACACGGCCTCCTCGCGTTTGAGAAGCTTATCCAGCGAGGCCATATAGGCGCGCATGTCGCCGTCGGGCGGCGAAACCACGGTGGTCGACCAGCCCATGACATGGTCGCCAGAGAAGAGGGTGTTCTCCTCCTTCAACGCAAAGCAAAGATGGTTCGAGGTGTGACCAGGCGTATGGATAGCTTCCATGGTCCAGCCCTTGCCACGGATGACGTCGCCGTCCTTCACCACGACATCGGGCACGAACTCCATGTCGCCGCCTTCCTCGACCAGTGAATCGCCACCGCCACCATGGGGTCCGAAGCCGTAGGCGGGCGCCCCCGTCGCGGCTTTGAGCGCCTGAGCGGCGGGCGAATGGTCCAGGTGCGTGTGGGTGATCAGGATGTGGCTGACCGTCTCGCCTTCGACGGCCGCCAAAAGCGCCTGGACGTGGGCGTCCAAGGCCGGGCCGGGGTCGATCACCGCCACTTCACCGCGCCCGATGATGTAGGTGCCGGTACCGTGGAAGGTGAAGGCGCCGGGATTCTTGGCCACGACGCGGCGGATCAGAGGCGTCAGCGCGTCGGTCCGCCCGTATTCGAAGGCGATTTCGCGCACGAAGGGAATTGGGTCGGCCACGCGCCTGTCTCCGTTGATGAGCGCGCATCTTCGGCCGCCGCCGCCCAGTGTTCAACGGCTTCGCCGCTGCCGGCACTTTGTAACATTTCGAAAAAACTTTCCGCTGGCCCCTCGTTTTTCTTGAATCACGCCCCCCCCGCCCATACATTCCGCGCCACTGTGTTGACCGTCGTGGGTGCCCCAGCCGTTTTTGACGCAACGGCATAAGGTGGCGACGGTGCGAGCAGGAGAGGTGTGCAGACAGCGTCGAATGAGAGATGGGAGTTGCCGGTCATGTCGATCTGCTTCCACCCGGCTCCGTTTGATGCGGTTCGTGCGCTTGGCCAAGCCGCCCCAAGTGCGACCCGCAACGGAGACCGGTCTACCCTGAGCCTCGACGGCCATTCCGCCGGCTTCATCGTGAAGCCGGACCATGCCGTCGTGTTCGGGGGACTCACGAGTTGACGGTCCGGCTTCCGCGCAAGAGCGCGGCGGGCACGTCTGTTTCGCTTCAGAACGAGCGAGTGACCGAACGCCCGAAGGCGCGCCGCGTTACGCGGCCGCGTCGGGAACAGCTTTTGCCGGCGCGGCGGCGTCCCGCGCACCTCCCGATGGGGGAAGCCGAAGAGATGATGACGGAGCGCGTGCGGGATTTTCTCGCGCGAAATCCCGACCTTGAGCCGCCGTTCCTGGTCCTGGACCTGGACGAGGTAAAGCAGCGGTACAAGGACCTGGCCGCTGAGATGCCGTTCGCCGACATCTATTATGCGGTGAAGGCCAACCCGGCGCGGCCGATCCTGTCGCTTCTGGCCAGCCTGGGCTCCTGCTTCGACTGCGCCAGTCCGCGCGAAGTGCGGGACGTGCTCGACCTTGGCGTCGCGCCGTCGCGCATCTCCTACGGCAACACGATCAAGAAGGATGCGGACATCCGCACCGTCTGGGATCTGGGCGTCGACCTGTTCGCGTTCGACTGCGAGGAGGAGCTGGAGAAGCTCGCCCGTCTGACCCCAGGCGCGCGCGTTTTCTGCCGCATCGTCGTGGACAACTCGGGCGCCGACTGGCCGTTGTCGCGCAAGTTCGGCTGCGAGCCTGAACAGGCCACCGACCTCATGCTGATGGCACGTGACCGCGGTCTCGTGCCCTACGGCCTGTCGTTCCATGTGGGTTCCCAGCAGACCAACCCGGAATCCTTCAACGCCGCCATCGCCTCCGCGACCGGGGTGATGGGTGCGCTGCGGGCCAAGGGCGTCCATGTGCAGATGCTCAACCTGGGTGGCGGCTTGCCGGCGCATTACGACCGTTCCGTACCGGCGCTCGCCAACTATGGCGCGGTGATCAAGGCCGCGCTGGCGAAGGCCGACCTGAACGGCGGGCTGAAGCAGATCATCGTCGAGCCGGGCCGCTATATGGTGGCCGATGCCGGCATGACCGTATCCGAAGTGGTGCTGACCGCCCAGCGCGGCGATCAGCGCTGGGTCTATCTGGATATCGGCAAGTTCGGCGGCCTGGCCGAGACGATCGACGAGGCCATCCGCTACCGCTTCGTCACCAAATACAACGGTGCCGCGACGGTGCCGAGCGTGGTGGCGGGTCCGACCTGCGACAGCTGCGACGTTCTTTACGAAAAGAACGTCTGCCAGTTGCCCGCCGCGCTCAAGACGGGCGACCGGGTGCATATCCTGTCGACCGGCGCCTACACGACCGTGTACGCGGCGGCCAACTTCAACGGCATCCCACCGTTGCAAGAGTTTTACATCTGACCTGACAATGCGGCCGCCCGGTGGGCGGCCGCAGCGTTTTTGGGCCGTTGCCTCACCGCGCGCGGCGATGCCACACTCTTAGCATGAGCGCAGACAGCCGCGAGGCCCCCGAGCTTCATTGGTCGGACACGGTCGTCGCCCACGAGAGGCACTGGCTTCTCGCGATGGTCATCGTGCTCAACACCTTCGCGCCGTTTTGCTTCTATGCCACCACATCGGCGCTGCAGTTCATCGCGATCTCCTTTCCGCGCCATGCGGACCGCGTGCTGTGGATCACCGACGCCTATCTGATCGCCATCGTCTGCGTGACGCCCATGACCGGCTTCCTCTTGCGCCGGCT
The DNA here is from genome assembly GCA_964477375.1 of uncultured Rhizobiaceae bacterium. Lineage (GTDB taxonomy): Bacteria > Pseudomonadota > Alphaproteobacteria > CADEGL01 > CADEGL01 > CADEGL01. The sequence continues at coordinate 7,658 of CAYZFH010000072.1, forward strand.
GGGACACAAGATCGTTTTGACGATGAGTGTGGTGGGCATCCTGGCATCCGCCGCGGCGGCCTCCATGGCGCCATCGCTGCCGATTCTGGCCCTCGCCGTGTTTGTGCTCGGCATGTTCGTGGCACCGGTGCAGCCCGCGACCCAGACGCTCGTCATCGCGGCGTATCCCGGTGAACACCGCGCCATGGGCATGGCCCTGTGGGGCGCGGGCTCCACCATCGGCGTCATGGTCGGCTATTCCGCGGGCTCGGTGCTGGCGGAGGAGATTTCCTGGCGGGTGATGTATGCGCCATCGCTCCTGCTAGGCGCTCTCTCCCTGCTGCTCGTGCGCCGCTTTGCGCCGTTCCATCGCGAGCGGCATGAATCCATCGATTGGCTTGAACTGGCGGCGTTCAGCCTCGGCATCCTGGGCTTCGGCGCGCTTCTGAACATCGGCGCCGACATGGGGTGGAAGGCACCTCCCACTTACGCGCTTTTGCTCGCGGGCATTTTGGGGTTTGCCGTTTTCGCGACGCGCTACCGGCGCGAACGGGGACGCTTCGTCAATCTGAACATCTTGCACGACCGCAACCTGACCTTGGCCATTGTGATCGCGTTCGGCGTCGCGGCCACTTCGACGGGACAGATCGAAACCGCCGAGCTCGGCACGCTCCTCCATTTCAGCGGCTTCTTCATCGGCATCCGTGGCGCGCTTGGCGGCGTGGCATGGCTGGTCGGCGTGCTGGGCGGTGGCTGGCTCGTGGCTCGTCTCGGCGCGCGGCGCGCGCTTCTGGTCGCGCTGCTGATCCTGGTCTGGGGCCGTTACGGCTATACGAGCTACGAGCCTGGGCTCGACATGATCAACGCAATGTGGCCCAACATCGTTACCAGCGTGGGCTATGGCCTCGTGGGAACGTCGCTGGCCGTACTCGCGTTCCAGAATATCCCCAAACATCTTTCCGACGCGGCATCGAGTCTTTACGTCCTGGGCTGGCAATTGGGCCCCGCGCTGGGTGTAGCTCTGCTCAACGGCTTCGTCGCCACCCGCGAGGCCGGCATGATCGCGGGCGGGGTGGACGAGTTGGAAGCGCGCATCCTGGCGGCGCTAAGCGCCATCTGGCTGGAGTTCGCATTCGCCCTGGTCTTGGTGCCGTTGGTCTATTGGTTCCGAATTCGGCGCAAGGACGCCAAGCCGGCGTCACCGTGAACGCGATCGTAGCTTCATCTCGTGAGCGATCCGCGCGCCGCGCCCGTTTGGCGTTCTTCCTTTTGGCGCCGCCCGCCTATGGGCTTCTCGCGCTCGTCTTCGCGATGGACGCGAACTGGGACTTGCGCAACTACCACTATTACAACGCCTACGCCTTCCTCAACGGGCGCGAGGGATACGATCTTCTCGTCGCGTCGGTACCGACGTTCTTCAATCCGCTGCTCGATCTGCCGTTCTACCTGGCGGCCGAGGCATGGCCCGCGCGGCTGGTGGGCTTCCTGCTCGGCACCGTGCAGGGACTCAACGCTTTGCCGCTGTTTGGGATCGGCTATGCCTTGATCGCGGTCGACGATCCACTGCGGCGTACGGGCGTTGCGGCGGGTTTCGCCGTGCTCGGGCTTGCAGGCGCCATCACCCTCTCACTCGTCGGCACCACGTTCTACGACAATGTGGTGACGCTCGGTCCGCTTGCGGCGCTCTATCTCGTGATGACGCGGCGCGATGGCTTGGATACCGCACCGGTTCGCCGCGCCTGTCTCCTGGCTCTGTTGGCGGGCGTGTTGTGCGGCCTGTCCGCGGGCCTCAAGCAGCCCTCGGCGATCTATGGCGTGGGCGTGGGTGCGGCGCTGCTGGTCGTGCCTGCGCTTTGGTCCCGGCGCTTGGCGCTGGCGGCGGCGTTCGGCGCGGGCGCCATCGCGGGTGTCTTGATCAGCGGCGGCTGGTGGATGGCCCATCTGTGGAGCGTCCTGGGCAATCCGATGTTCCCGTTCTACAACGACATCTTCCGTTCGCCGATGGCGCAGATTTCCGATTACAAGAAGGTCTTCTATTTGCCGGAAAGTCTGCTGGAGCGGCTGTTCTTTCCGATCACCTTCACACTGAATCCCTCCGTCACCAGCGACGCCGCTTTCCGCGATCACCGCATCCTGGCGTGCTTCGTCCTGATACCGCTGGCCGCGGTCGCAGGGATGATGCGGCGAAGCGCACCGGCGCTGACATGGCCCGTGCCCGCGCGCATCCTCCTTGTGTTCGTCTCGGCGACCTACGCGGTCTGGGTCGCGCTGTTCGGCGTCTATCGCTACGCACTGGCGCTCGAGATGTTGGCGCCGCTCGTCATCTTGGCCTGCTTCTCTTTGTTTCCCGGCAGCGTGCGCTGGCGCGCCATCGGTACGGGCGTCGTGATTCTCCTCGTCGTCGCGACGGCGCGGCCGGTCGATTGGGGCCGCGTGGCGTGGGCCGATAAATGGGTGCGCACCGAAGTGCCGCCGCTCGACCGGCCCGACGTGACCATCGTCTTGCTGACGGGGCATGAGCCGTTCGGCTTCCTCGTGCCTGGCTTCCCGCCGGGGACACGCTTCCTGCGCATCGACGGCGGCTTCACCACGCCGCGCGAGCAGGATGTCGGCTTCAACACGCTGATGCGCGAGACGATCGCCGCCCACGCGGGGCCGTTCTACGTCCTCACCATCCCGACCGACCGCACCTCACCGGAGGCCAGCACGGCGGCCTACGGCCTCAAGGTCGACTGGAGCGATTGCCGGCCGGTCACGTCCACCATCGGCTGGATGCCCTACGAACTGTGCGCCGTTTACCGCGCGGGCTGACTTTCTGCCCCGCCCGCCCCTGATATATAAGGGCGCCACGTCCCCGTAGCTCAGCCGGATAGAGCGCAGGATTCCTAATCCTGAGGCCGTGGGTTCGAATCCCGCCGGGGACACCATGTTTTCGCGGTTTTTGGGGGCAACGAGAATGAACGCGGCAAGCAATTCAACCGACAAAGCCAAGGTCGCCGTGATCGGCGCCGGCATCGTGGGACTGATGACCGCGCTGGAGATCCAGCGTACGGGCAGGCAGGTGGTCGTGATCGATCCGGGCGAGCCGGGCGGACGGCAGGCGGCCTCTTACGGCAACGGCGCGTGGATTCACCCTTCCTCGATCATGCCGATTTCCGTGCCTGGGCTTTGGCGCAAGGTTCTTGGCTACCTGATGGACAAGTCGGGGCCGTTCGTCATCCGCTGGAGCCATCTGCCGCGCCTAGCGCCCTGGTTGCTCCGCTTCATCTGGGCCGGGCGGAATTGGCAGCTGGTCGATGCGTGCGCAAAGGTGCGTTTCGAGCTTTGCCGTCGCGCGGTGACGGATCATCTAGCCGTCGCCGCCGAAGCGGGCGCCAGCCATCTGCTCGAGCATAAGGGCCTGCTCTTCATCTACCGCGACAAGGCGGAGTTTCTCAAGGACAGCCGCGAGTGGGACATGCGGCGGCGCTTTGGCGTGAAGTTCAATGAGTTGGATCGCGCCGCCCTGGCAAAGCTCGAGCCCAGCCTCTCCGAGCGGTATCAGTTCGCCGTGCAGGTCGATGGGGCGCATTGCCGCGATCCCAACGCTTACTGCCAGGCCATTGCCGACCTGATCCAAAAGCGCGGCGGCGAGTTTGTCCGCGCACCGGCCACCGGCTTCCAGGTTTCGAACGGCCGTCTGGAAGGGGTGAAGCTGGGAGAGACGGTCATCAAATGCGAGCAGGCGGTCGTCACCGCCGGCATCGGCTCGAAGAAGTTGGCGCGCGCGGCGGGCGACCGCGTGCCGCTGGAAACTGAGCGCGGTTATCACGTCGTGCTGCCTCTCGGCGGGAACGCCTTCAGCCATCCCGTGATGCCGTCAGACGGCAAAATGGGCATCACGCCGACGGCGAAGGGATTGCGCATCGCGGGACAGGTTGAGCTCGCCAGCGTCGACGCCGCGCCGAATTGGGACCGGGCCGAAGTGCTGCGCGGGTTTGGGCCGCGCGTCCTGAATCTGCCGGAAATGAAGGAAAAGGCCATCGACCAATGGATGGGCAATCGCCCCTCTACGCCGGATGGCCTGCCGTGTGTCAGCGCCGCGCCGTCTTGCGAGGGGCTTTTCTACGGCTTCGGGCATGGCCATACCGGGCTCACGCAGGCGCCCGCCACCGGCAAGCTGCTGGCGGCCTTGGTCGCGGGCAAGAAGCCCGAAACCGATGTGTCGCCTATGAGCGTGAAGAGATTCTAGCGGTCAGATAGGAGCGAACGGCTCCAACGGAAATGGGGCGGGAATGGTTTTCCCGCCCCATTCGCGATCCGCTTGCGGTGATCTCTATTTAAGGACTTCGGCCTTCTCGATGACGACATCCTTCGTCGGAACGTCGTCCATCATGCCGCTTGAGCCCGTCGCCACCGCCTCGATCTTCTGAACCACGTCCATGCCTTCGGTCACCTTGCCGAAGACGGCATAGCCCCAGCCGCGCGCGTTCGGCGCGGTGTGGTTCAGGAACCCATTGTCGGCGACGTTGATGAAGAACTGGTCGGTCGCGGAATGCGGATCGCCTGTGCGCGCCATGGCGATCGTACCGTTGTCATTGGCCAGGCCGTTGTCGGCCTCGTTCTTGATCGGGCTGCCGCTGGATTTGTCCTTCAGGCCCGGCTCCAAGCCGCCGCCCTGGATCATGAAACCCTTGATCACGCGGTGGAAGATCGTGCCGTTGTAGTGGCCCGACTCTACGTATTGCAGGAAGTTCTTCACCGTGTTGGGCGCCTTGCCGGCGTTGAGCTCGAGGACGATCGCACCGTGGTTGGTGGTGAGCTTGACGCGGGGGCTAGCGGATGCGGGCATGGGACTCACTCATGTTGGGACAACTGATTTAGCAACGCAGCGTACACGCCGAGCCGGTTATTTGAGGACTTCGGCCTTCTCGATGATGACATCCTTGACCGGGACGTCTTGCTTGGCGCCGTCCTTATAGGTGGGCGTGAACTCGATCTTGGTCACCGTATCCATGCCCTCGATCACCTTGCCGAAGACGGTGTAGCCCCAGCCTTTGGCGTTGCGCGCCTGGAAATTCAGGAAATCGTTGTCGTGCGTGTTGACGAAGAACTGGTCGGTGGCCGAATGCGGATCGCTGGTGCGCGCCATCGCGATCGTGCCGGTGTCGTTACGCAGGCCGTTGTCGGCTTCGTTCTTGATAGGGTCGCGGCTGTTCTTGTCCTTCA
>CAYZFH010000073.1:0-12655 GCA_964477375.1 uncultured Rhizobiaceae bacterium
CGCGCCGAGGGCCAGATGCTTGGCCGTCTTGATCGCGGCTAGCACGTTGCAGATGCCGGAAAGGCCGAGCCCGCCCAACGCTTCCAGCGTCTCGCGCGCCACGCCGTGGCGCTTGGCCAGATAGGCGCGCCCGACATCGGTGTTGAACAAGAGATTGAGCCGGTCGCAGGACGCATCCGGCACGGCGGTCACGATATCCGTGTTCATCACGTTGTGGATCAGCGGCACATGCTTGTCGCCGATGCCTTGGATGTTGTGTTCGCCATAGCCGTTGTAGAGCAGCGTCGGACATTCCAGCGCCTCGACCGCCACGATGCGCGTGCCGTGTTTTTCCTTCAGGTAGTCACCCGCTGCGATGGTGCCGGCAGAACCCGTGGCCGAGACATAGGCCGCGAGCGATAGGCCGGGGCGCGTCTTGGCCTCGGTCTCGAAGGCATGGGACAGCGCGCGGCCGGTGACGGCGAAGTGCGCCAGGTAATTCCCGAACTCGCAGAACTGGTTGAGGATGACGTTGCCCTGCCCTTTCTCCAGCTCGTGGCAGGCGTCGTAGATTTCCTTCACGTTCGATTCGGAGCCGGGCGTGCGAATGATGTCGCCGGGCTCGGTGACCCAACGCTCCAGCCAGCGGAAACGCTCGGCGCTCATCCCCTCGGGCAGCACGGCCACGCCGCGGCAACCCAGGATGCGCGAGATGGCGACGCCGCCGCGGCAGTAGTTTCCCGTGGAGGGCCACACGGCGCGGTGGCGCGCGGGATCGAACTGGCCCGTGACCAGGCGCGGCACCAGGCAGCCATAGGCCGCCAGCACCTTGTGCGCGTGGATCATGGGGAAGCGCGCGCCCAATGCGACGAGGATCGGCGCATCGACGCCGGTCAGCGATTTCGGCAGGACGAGCGTGCCGGGCGACGCGGCGAGACCCTTGCGATCGGCCGCGTTGTACCAATGGACGCGGAACAGATTGAGCGGGTGGGCGGCGTCTGGATCGACGCCGCCCACGCCCGACGCGGTCTCCCCCCGGATACGCGTCGGATCGGCTAGCTCGGCAAAGGTCGGCAGTCGAATGCCGGCCTTGCCGAAGGAAGCGGCCGTGCGGGCGGCGACGGTCTCATCGACAATCGCCGTTTCCAGCCCCAGCCGCCCCATCGGTTTACCGCCGCCGTGCGCGGCTGCGCGCGGTGCGGGGCTTCTTCTTGGACGCCTTGGCCGAAGCGCGGCGCTTAGGCGCGCCCTTGGCGCGGCGGCGTTCGATGGCCTCGGTCAGGAGGCACAGCTCTTCGAACATCAGGTTGTTGGCCAACTGCGCCGTCTGGCCCATCGGGTCGAGCGGCGGCGAGACCTCGTTGATGTCCGCGCCGATCCAGCTGAGACCCGCCATGCCACGCAGGATCACCTGCGCGTCGCGGGTCATCAGACCGCCCGGCTCCGGCGCGCCCGTACCCGGCGCGCAGGTCGGGTCCATGCCGTCGATGTCGATGGTCAGATAGGACGGCTTGTTGACGCCCAGCACCTCGCGGATTTTCGCGATCACCTTGGGCACGCCCATCTCGTAGAAATCCTCGATGGTGATGATGGTGACGCCCTTGGCGTAGGCCCAGTCCAGATCGTCCGGGCTGTAGAGCGTGCCACGGATGCCCAGCATGACGTGACGCTTGGGATCGAGGACCGATTCCTCGATGGCGCGGCGGAAGCAGGTGGCGTGGTTGTATTTGTGGTTCAACAGCGTGTCGTGCGTGTCGGGATGCGAATCGAACTGCAGCATCCCGAGCGGGCCGTATTTCTGGGCCGCCGCGCGCATCAGCGGCAGAGCGATCGTGTGGTCGCCGCCGGCGGCCAGCGTGATCGCGCCGGCCTTGATCGCATCGGCCGCGAATTTCTGGATGTCCTTCAGCGTGCCCATCAGGTCCAGCGGGTTGACCGGCGTGTCGCCGATATCGGCGATGCGGCACGAATCGAACGGCGCCATCTTGGTGACGAAGTGCACCTGGCGGATCAAGCGCGAGAACTCGCGCATCTGGGCGGGCCCATGGCGGGCGCCGGCGCGGTTGGAAGAACCCCAGTCGAACGGCACGCCGAACATGGCGATGTCGAGCCCGGCCGCCGACGGGCGGTATTGCGCGCGCATGAAGGTGGCGATCTGGGCAAAGCGCGGGATGAATTTGGAGTCGAGCGGCAGCAGAGTCGGATCCCTTGGAGCCATCGTGCGGTGTGTCCCTGAAAAAGTGTTCCCCGAAAAACTAGGCCGTACGGCCAAGCTAGCGGGCGAAACCTTAGCGAAACCCGCGGTTCCGCGCCAGAACCGGCGCAAGGCCGCTTCCGCCCACCCGCCCGGCGGTGTAGAACCGGCGCCGCGCGCCTGCCGCCTGCGGCGCGCCCCGCCTGGACCCGCCCCACCATGCCCTCGCCCGCCCCGTCCGCAGCCGCCCACCGCCCGTATTTCGGCGAGCTGTGCATCCTGATCGGCTCGATTTCTTTCAGCCTGAGCTTCGTCCTGGTGCCGACCATCTATGAGGCCGGCGGCAACCAGTTCGCCGTCCTGGTCCTGCGCAACTTGCTGCTGGCCGCGCTGATGGCCGCGCTGATCGCTCGGAGCGGCAAGCCGCTCCTCCTGCCGCGGGCCGAACGAAACGGCAGCATCATCGTGGGCGTGCTGTTCGCGGCCCAGTCGTTTTGCTATTTCACCTCGGTCCACTTCATTCCCGTATCGCTGGCGACGCTTCTTAACTTCCTCTACCCCGTGATGGTGGCGGTCGCCATGCACTGGACCGCGGGCGAGAAGCTGACAATCGTGAAGGTCGGAGCGCTGATCACGGCGTTGATCGGCCTGGCTCTGGCGCTCGACACCGAGGCCGGCGATCTCAACTGGCTCGGCGTGCTGCTCGGCTTCCTGTCCGGCCTTCTGTCCACCGCCATCGCGGTCGTCAGTGGGCGCGTCCTCGGCCAGGCGGACACCCAGCGCATGACGCTTCACATGGTGCTCGCGACCGGCCTTATCCTGCTGGTGGTCTCGCAGATTTCGGGGGCCGGGCTGATCTTTCCGTCCGGCTGGAAAGGCTGGACCGCGGTCTCCGCCGCGCCGGTCTTCTATACGATCGCCGTTCTGGGCTATTTCCACGCGATCCGGTTGATCGGCCCTTCGCGCACGACGATGATCAGCAACATGGAACCGGTCAGCACCCTGACCATCGCTGCGCTCGTGCTCGGCGAAAGCTTCTCGACCACCCAGGTTGCGGGCGCCGTCCTGGTTCTCGGCGCCATCGTCGTGATGCAGATCGCTGCACGGAAACGAGGATGACGGAACCGCAGGCATCACACGGCAAGCAATGGGCGGCGCTGGCGACACTGATCGCGGCGCTGATGGGCTATTCGCTCTGCGTCATCATGGCGCGCACGGTCTATGACCATGGCGGCAACGCGCTGACCGCGCTGATCTCGCGCATGGGCCTGTTCGCGGTCGGGATGCTGATCTTTTTCCGCATCCGGGGCGAATCGCCCATGCTGGCGCCGAGCGAACGCTACGCGAGTCTTGGATTGGGCGTGGTCATCACGATCCAGTCCTACGCCTATTACAGTTCGTTCGAGTTCATCCCGGTCAGCCTGGCGGCGCTGGTCTTCTACACCTACCCCACGCTCGTCGCGGTGACGGTCCGGCTGATCTCGCGCACACCGCTGACGCCGCTCATGCTGGGTGCCTTGATTACGGCCTTCTTCGGCATCGCGCTGGTGCTGGAGGTCTCACTCGAAACACTGAACCCCTGGGGCATCGCGCGCGCCTTCGTGGCCTCGGTCGGCATGGCCACGACGGCCATCGTCTCCAGCCGCATCCTGCGCCGCGCCGATGCGCGCCGCATGGCCCTGCATACGGCTGCGGCCGCGTCGACGATCTATATCCTGGCCGCGATCTTCACCGGCGCGGCCGCGTTCCCCGTCGACACCGCGGGCTGGGCCGCGCTCATGGCCTTGCCGGTCTTCTACGTCGTGGCCGTGATCGGCTGGTATTCGACCATTCCCGTGCTGGGCGCCATGCGCGTCGCCTTCATCAGCAACGGCGAACCCATCTTCACGGTCATCATGGCCACCACGCTGTTGGGCGAGGTTCTGTCGCTGCAGCAGATGATCGGCGCCGCCCTGGTCATCGGCGCCATCTTCGCCGTGCAGATCTTCGGCCGGCGCAGCAGTGGCTGAGCGCGACGAATCCCGCATCGTCCTGGGACTGGCCATCCTGGCCGTCTCTATCCCTTGCTATTCGCTGAGCGTCATCATGGCGCGCGCGATCTATGAGCACGGCGGCAATGCGCTGGCTTGCCTCGTCGTACGCATGGGGTTCTTCGCAACGGCACTTCTGATCTATTTCCGTATCATGGGCCAGTCACCCTGGCTGCCACGGCGCGAGTGCGTCGCCAGCCTTGCCCTGGGCTGCCTCAGCGCGGCGCAATCTTTCGCCTATTACAAATCGTTCGAATACATCCCGGTCAGCCTGACGGCCCTCGTCCTCTATACCTACCCACCGGTCGTGGCCGTCGCCACGCGCCTGATGTCCCGGGCACCGCTGACGCCCCTGACGATCGGCGCCCTCATCGCCGCGTTCGTCGGCGTCGGACTGGTGCTGCAGGTCTCGTTCTCGACCCTGGACCCGTTGGGGCTGGCGTATGGCTTCGCCGCCGCGCTCGGCATGGCCACGACCACGATCATCAGCAGCCGCATTCTCGCACGCGCAGACAGCCGGCGGATGACGCTGCATATCGCCATGTCGGCCTTCACGATCTATCTGGTCGCCGCGCTCGTGACGGGCGGCGTAACTTGGCCCAGGGATACCTCCGGCTGGGCGCTGCTGGGCTTGCTGCCTGCCGTCTATCTGGTCGCTTCTCTCGGCTGGTACACCACGCTTCCGATGCTGGGGCCCATGAAGGTCACCCTGATGAGCAACGCCGAGCCGATCTTCACCGTCACATTCGCTGCGCTTTTGCTCGGCGAATTCTTATCGCCGGTGCAGATGGGCGGCGCCGCGCTGATCGTGGGCTCCATCTTCGCCATCCAGATCTTCCGCCGCCGCTCCCCGACCTGAGGAAGACCCTCAAGTTGAGCCAGTCGAGGGGCTCTCGACCACGCCGGGGGCCGGGCGCTAGAGTTTCCGCCTATCCGCCTGGGAGGGACACGATGGTCGCACCGATTTCGCGCATCTCGACCGAGATCGATTTTGAGAAGAACGGCAAGCAGGTCGGCCATCTGGCCGTGCCCAGCTCCACCAACGAATCGGCCTACGGCATCGTCCCGATCCCCATCACGGTGATCAAGAACGGCAAGGGCCCGACCATGTTCCTGTCGGGCGGCGTGCACGGCGATGAATACGAAGGTCCTGTCGCGCTGATGAAGCTGGCGGCCAAGCTGACGCCCGCCAAGATCCAGGGCCGCGTCATCATCCTGCCGGCCATGAACCTGCCCGCCGTGCTGGCCGGGCAGCGCTGCTCGCCCCTCGACGGACTGAACATGAACCGCGTCTTCCCCGGCGAGCGCAACGGCTCCATCACGCTGCAGATTGCGCATTACGTCAGCAACGTGCTGCTGCCGCTGACCGACTACCAGTTCGACTTCCACTCCGGCGGCAAGACGCTGGAATACATCCCGACCATGATCATGAACGTGAGCAAGGACAAGAAACGCCAGAAGCGCACGATGGAAGCGCTGAAGGCGTTCGGCCTGCCCATCGGCCTTGTCGACGACAAGTCGGACCATGGCGGACTATTCGAGATGGAATGCGAGCAGCGCGGCATCCTCTCGACCAATGCCGAGCTGGGCGGCGCGGGGCGCGTGGACGTCCAGACATTGGCCTGGACCGAGATCGGCATGATGAACCTGCTGAAGTTCTTCGGCCTGATGGACGGCAAGATCGTGACGCCGGAAAGCCAGGGCCGCCCCGCCCCGCGCATCATGGAAGTGAACGATGCGCGTTCGAACAGCTTTGCGCCCGACACGGGCCTCTACGAGCATTTCGTCGATTTGGGCGCGACCGTGAAATCCGGCCAGGAGATCGGCCAGGTTCATTTCCCCGGCAACTGGGAGAAAAAGCCCTGGCCCGTGAAGGCGCGCCGCGCCGGCCTGATGGTGCTAAAGCGCCCGCCCGGCCGCGTCGAGCGCGGCGACGTGGTGGCCCAGATCGCCCAGGACTGGAAGGACTGAGCTAGCGCTTATTCGGGTCCGGCTCTGCCGGCATCTTGAACGGGTGCGCGTTCTCATAGGCGCGCGCCGCGCGCAGGATCAGCGCATCATCGTGCTTCTTGGCCACCAACTGGAAGCTGACCGGTAGACCGTTGGAATCGAATCCGCACGGCACCGAGGCTGCCGGATTGCCGGTGAAGTTGAACGGATAGGTTAAGGGCGACCAGTCAAGCCAGCGCGTCATGCCCCGCCCTTCCGGAAACTCGATACCGGCATCGAAGGCGGTCAACGCGAGCTGTGGCGTGAGGATCAGCTCGTAGTCCTGGAGGAATGTGGCGACCTCGGCGCCAAGCGCGGCCTGATATGTCTCCGCTGCTAGATAATCACCGAGCGAGACCTCCATGCCCTTTTCGGCATAGCGGCGATAGCCGGGATCGAGCATTTCACGCTGCTCGGCGGACAAGGATCGATAGCCCTTCGACAGGCTCGCGAAATAGAACACCTCGAACAGCGGCCGCGGGTTCGCGAAGGTCTCGCCGACCTCCTTCACCTTGGCGCCCAGTTTCTCGAGGACGCGCACGGCCTTGCGAACGGACGCGGCGACTTCCGGATCGATGCGCGCACCGAAAAGATTTGGGCCGTAAGCGATTCGGAGCCCACGGACACCCGCCTCCAGACCATCAAGATAGTTCGGCGCCTTGGGGATCACGGCGTTCCAATCGACTGGATCGAACGCCGTCATGGTGTTCATCATCAGCGCCGCATCCGTGACCGTCCGCGTCATCGGACCGATGCAGGAACAGGCCCCGACGGCCGAGATCGGCGCATAGGGAACCCGTCCCGCCGTCGGCTTCAGGCCGAAGGTGCCGCAGAATGACGACGGCATGCGGATTGAGCCCGCGCCGTCGGTGCCGAGATGGAGGGCGCCCATGCCCAACGCCGCTGCGGCGGCGGCTCCGCCCGAAGAGCCGCCCGAGGTTTTCGACGTGTCCCACGGATTCCTTGTGATGCCTGACAGGCGGCTGTGCGTGACGCCCGCCCATCCGAATTCAGGCGTCGTCGTCTTGCCCACGATCACGGCGCCCGCCGCCGCAAGCTGGTCCGGAGCGGGCGATCCCTCCGTCGGCGTGTCGGGCGCGGTGAGCGAGCCCTTACGCGTCGGATACCCCTTCATCTGCAGAAGGTCTTTGATCGTCGTCGGCACGCCATCGATGGGCCCAGCAGGCGCGCCCTTGTTCCAGCGCGCTTCCGACGCCTTCGCGGACGCCAGTGCCTCTTCCTCGCACAGAAGGACGAAGGCGTTCACGGGCTCGTTCACGGCAGCGATGCGCCGGAAAACCGACTTCGCAACCTCGACCGGAGACAGCGAGCGGTCGGCGTAGAGCGCGACAAGCTCCGCGGCACTCAAGGTGTAGAGATCGCCGGTCATGATTCCCTCCCCTCAGTGGCGGGTGGAAACGCTAGCGCACCCGTCCGAAGCCGCCGTCCACCACGATGTTCTGGGCGGTGATGTAACCATTCTCCGGGCCGGCCAGGAATACGACCATGTCGGCGATATCGGCGGCCGTGCCCAGGCGTTTGACCGGCACCGATTCGGCCATCGCCTTGCGCTGGGCGTCGGTGAAGTTTTTCTTCAGCACATCGGTGTCGATGAAGCCCGGCGCCAAGCAATTGGCCAGGATGCCGTGCGCGCCCACCTCGGCGGCCAGATTGGCGGTCAGCCCGTCAAGCGCGGCCTTGGCCGAACCGTAGTTGACGCGCGTCGGCCGGCCCCAGATGCCGGAGATCGCCGTGATGTTGACGATGCGACCCCAACGGTGACGCTTCATGCCTGGGATCGCGGCCTGGCACAGGCGCAAGGGTGCGACGACGTGCATCTCGTGGATGCGCTCGACATCGGCCATATCGACGTTCTCGATCGTCGCGAAGCTGCTGGTGCCGCCGTTGTTGATCAGGATATGCGGCTGCTCGCTCTCGATCACGCGGCGGAAGGATTCCACGGACTGCGGATTCTCGAGCTGGAGCTGTGCGTACCGGCAACCCTTGGGGACGTCGCCATCCGGCTTGGTGCCGGTGCCGATCACGGCAGCGCCGCGCGCCAGGAACCGTTCCACCACCGCGCGGCCGATGCTGCGCGTTCCGCCTGTGACAACCGCCAGCTTTCCGGCGAGGGATTGGTCCGTCATGTCTCTCTCCCTCAGCAGAAGCGCGAGAAGCCGCCGTCGATCATCAGATGCTGGCCGGTGATGTAAGTGTTCTCCGGACCGGACAGCCACGCCACGAAAGCCGCGATTTCTTCCGGCTTACACAGGCGTTTCATGGGCACGCTCTCAGCCAACTTCGCCAGTTGGTCGGCACCGTAAACGCCTGTCAGCCCTTCGGTCTCCGTCATGTTTGGCGCCACGCAGTTCGCCAGGATGCCGTGCGCCGCGCATTCGCAGGCGATCGCTGCGGTCGCCACATCAAGGCCTTCCTTCGTCGCGCCGTTGACCGCGCGCCCGGTGCGCGCCGAAACGCCCCAGATCGAGGTGATGTTGACGATGCGGCCCCAGCCGTGCCGCTTCATGCCGGGCACCGCCGCCTTGCAGAGCCGGATCGGCGCCAGAAGATTAACGCGGTGAAACTCGCGGAAATGCGCTTCCGGAATTTCCTCGAACGGATACGGCTTCGTCACGCCCACGTTGTTGACGAGAATATGCGGCGACAGCTTCGCCACCGCGCCCGCGAAGCTTTCCAACGAGGCCGGATCTTCAAACCGCGCCTGATGGTGCGTGCAACCGTTGGGCAGCTTTCCGTCCGGCTTCGTCGAAGTGCCGTGCACCTCGGCCCCGTCAGCCACCAGCCGTTCGGCGATGGCGCGGCCGATGCCGCGCGAAGCGCCGGTGACGACGGCAATCTTGCCCGCGAGGGGTTTGGCCATAACGGTGCCTCCTAGAGCGTGCGGGTGAACCCGCCGTCGATGAGAATCTGCTGTCCGGTCATGTAGGTGTTGTCCGGACCGGCCAGGAACGCGACCAAAGCCGCCAGTTCCTTCGTCGTGCCCAGCCGCCCGATCGGCGCCCGTTTGGCCAGGGCCGCGATCTCTTCCTTGGTGAACAGTTGCGGCAGCACATCGGTGTCGATGAAACCCGGCGCCACGCAATTGGCCAGGATACCGTCGCGCGCCAACTCGGATGCCAGCGACATATGCATGGCCACGAGGCCGGCCTTAGCCGACGCCAGCGACGCGCGCGTCGGTCGCCCGAAATACGTACCGGACAGGGCCGAGATGCCGACGAAGCGGCCCCACTTGTGCTTGCGCATGCCGGGAATGGCGGCTTTGCACAGCATCATCGGCGCGACCAGGTCGATCTGCTGCGTCGCCTTGAAGGTCTTGGCATCCAGCGTGTCCCAGCCTTGCGGGTTGGAGATGCCGGCGTTGTTCACCACGATATGCGGCGCTTCCTTCTCGATCACGCGGCACATCGCGTCGACCGAGCCCTCGTCGGACAGCTCGAGCTGGTGGTAGCGGCAGCCCTGGGGCACCTGCCCGTCCGGCTTGGTGCCCGTGCCGATGACCGCGGCGCCGTCGGCCACAAAGCGTTCCGCGATGGCACGGCCGATGCCGCGCGTCGCGCCGGTCACGACGGCAAGCTTTCCCTGAAGCGGCTTGTCGGTCATGGCTCAAACCTCCTTCAGACGGGAGAGCCCGCCATCGACCAGGATGTTCTGCCCGGTGACATAGCCGTTCTCGGCGCTGGCCAGCCACACGACGGTCTTGGCGATCTCGGCCGGCTGGGCCAGGCGCTTCATCGGAACGGTCTTCGCCAGCGCGTCCAGCTTGTCGGGCGGGAAGATGGTTTTAATCATTTCGGTTTCGGTGAAGCCCGGCGCCACGCAATTGACCAGCACGCCATGCGGTGCGGCCTCGGCGGCAAGACAGCCGCTCATTCCGTCCAGCGCAGCCTTGCTCGAGGCATAGGTGCTGCGCGCCACGCGCGACAGCGGTCCCCAGATCGACGAGATGTTGACGATGCGGCCCCAGCCGTGCCGCTTCATCCCCGGCAAGGCCGCGCGGCAAATGGACATTGGCGCCACCAGGTTGATCTCGTGGACGCGGCGGAACTCGGCATCGTCGATGGTCTCGAAGGCCTGCGGATTCGCGACACCGGCGTTGTTGATCAGGATATGCGGCGCCAGCTTCTCGATGGTCTTGCAGAACGCGGCAACCGACGCCGCGTCGTCGAGGCGGACCACCTCATGCTTGCAGCCTTTGGGCATATCGCCGTCCGCTTTGGTCGAAGTGCCGACCACCTCGGCGCCGTGGGCCAAAAGCTGCTCGACAATGGCGCGGCCGATGCCGCGCGAGGCGCCGGTCACGATGGCCAGTTTTCCGGACAGGGATTTCGTCATCAGGCCCTCAACACGATGGGACGTTCGCGGCGGAACATGGGTAGGTCGATATCGAGCGTCTCGTCTAGCTCGCGCGCGAAACGGTGGCCGGCATAGACCGCATGGGCAATGGCGCCCGGCGACAGACAATCGCCGATGCGGTCGACCGAGCGGATGCCGGCGGCCTTGAGGCCCTCGGGGTCCGCGACCAGTTCCCGATAAAGAGACGCCTCCGGCGCGCGCATGGTGACCATGACGACCGATGCGGCCTCGAGACGCGAGAGCTTCTCGGTATGCACGTGGACCAGACCGACTTCGCCCTTCTTCACATCCGTCAGGTTGTGATGGGTCACCATCTCCACGCCCGCATCGCCCAGGCGCCGCGCGATATAGCGCAGTTCCATCGTGTTGTAGGTCCAGGCCGAGACCTCGGCCGCGGGCGTCACCATCGTGACCTTGCGGCCCTTGGCGCGCAGAAGCTCGGCCAGAAGACCGCCGATGTAGTAGTGGTCGTCATCGAAGATCACGACCGGCCCTTCGGGGATCGTGCCCGCCATGATGTCGTCCGGCGTGAAGACATGGGCGTCCATGGCGCCCGGCACCTTGTAGTAGTTGCTGCGGCCATAGCCGTCCTTGGTCCAGTGCGAGCCCGTGGCGATCACCACGCGGTTGAAACCGAAGCCCTTCACGTCCTCGGCGGTCAGCTTGCTCTCGCGATAGACCTCGATATTCGGAAGCTTCTCGATCTGACCCACGCGCCAGTCGCGCACGCGACCCCATTCCGCCAGGCTCGGCAAACGCGCCTCGCGCGCGACGCGGCCGCCCAGTTCGCGGCCGGCCTCGGCCAGATGGACCTGGTAGCCGCGCTGGCCCAGTGCACGGGCGCATTCCAGCCCCGCGGGGCCCGCGCCCACGATTAAGACGCTGTCTTCGGACTTCTTCGGCTGGATCTTCTCGGGGTGCCAGCCCTTGCGCCACTCCTCGCCCATGGTCGGGTTCTGGGTGCAGCGGATGGGCGAGATCGTGTAGTGGCCGGAGACGCAGATGTTGCAGCCGATGCACTCGCGGATGTCCTCGCCGCGGCCTTCCTCGATCTTCTTGGGCAGGAAAGGATCGGCGATCGACGGGCGCGTGGCACCGATCATGTCCATGATGCCGCGCTTGATCTGGCCCACCATCGTGTCGGGCGAGGTGAAGCGCCCCACGCCGACCACGGGCTTGGTGGTGACCTTCTTCACGAAGGCGATCTTGGCCTCGTGCGCGGCTTCGGGCGCGAAGCGCGACGTGCGCGAATCGTAATCCCACAGGCCGACCACCACGTCCCAAAGGTCGGGCTCTTCGGCTAGATACTCGATGCACTCGCGCCCGTCGGTCTCGGCCTGCAGGCCTTTGTCACCCAAAAGCTCGTCCACGATGATGCGGACGGAAATGGCGCATTCGCCCTTGGTGCCCTCGCGGCTGGCTTCGATGAGCTGCTTCAGGAGCCGTGCGCGATTCTCGAGCGAACCGCCGTATTCGTCATTGCGGTTGTTGCGCGGCGAAAGGAACTGGAACGCGACCTGCGAGAAGTTGACGTCCACGTTGATGACGTCGATGCCCGCGCGCCGCGCGCGCTCGGCCGACTGCCGCCACCAGCGCACGACATTCAGGATGTCCTGCTTGTCCATCGCGCGGGTGTATTGCGGATCGTACTGGGTGCAGGGCCGGTCGACCGGGCCCATGGGAATCTCGCGGCTGACGCGATTGGGATTCCAATTGCACGCGAAGGCAAGCTGCACGCCGGCCAGCGCGCCGTATTCGTGCACCTTGTCGCACATGAGGGCGAGCCAGGCGACGTCGTCATCGTCCCACAGGGTCTGGACGGATTCGCCGAGCAGGTCCGAGGCCGGATGCACCGAGCAATGCTCGGTGTTGATCACCGCCCAGCCGCCCTCCGCCTTCATCTCGCGCATGGCCGCGTGCATGTTCGGTCGCAGCTCGCCCATGCCGTTGCAGTGCGGCGGCTGGTAGAAGCGGTTCTTGGCCGTCTTAGGCCCCAACTTCACCGGCTCGAACAGAATGTCGTAACGCGGATCGCGCGGCATCAGTCCCCTCCCATCGCGGGCCGCGTCCGACGGCCCGTCGTCACATT
>CAYZFH010000074.1:0-12588 GCA_964477375.1 uncultured Rhizobiaceae bacterium
ATTTCGTCTCTGAAAAACCTCGTGAACAACGAGGCGATTCACGGTCAGGTTCTCAAACAGCATAGGCCCCCCCGAGCTGCTGTTCGGCACATCATCGTGCCCCCAATCTCAAGATTCTACGCGAGATGATGGGGACGAGCGAGGCACCTCATCGAGCGACCAAGCGGATTGGTTATCCGCGCGCGAGCGCGTCTTTTGAACGTCTTGCGGACAATTTTGCAAAACCAAGCGGACGATTCTGCAAAACTGCAAAACCGCCAAATCGCTAAGTCATTGAAAAGAATGGTGCCCAGGGGCGGATTTGAACCACCGACACGCGGATTTTCAGTCCGCTGCTCTACCAACTGAGCTACCTGGGCGTGGGCGCGCTTATAGAAAACTTCCCCCCGCCTGTCCAGCAAGGGCGACCTAGGATTCGTCCTGCTCCCGGGAGGGCGAAAACTCGTCCTGCTCCGGCTCTTCTTCGGTCCGGATGACGTAGCCGCCGGTCAGCCAGCGGCCGAGGTCGACATCCTTGCAGCGGGGCGAGCAGAAGGGCCGGTGTTGGACCACCATGGGCCGCCCGCAGATGGGGCATTTGCCCTTGGGTTTGGGGTCGTTGTCGTTGGCCTGCCGCATGGCCGGACGCTACCACAGGTTCCACGCGTGAAAAGGGGCTTCATGGCGCGGGCGGCGCGCCTTGCTCTAAACTGGCGACGCCATGAACGATTTAGAACTTCTTCTGCGCCTGGCCCTGGCGCTGGCGATCGGCACCTTGATCGGGCTGGAGCGCGGTTGGCAGGACCGCGACGTTCCCGAAGGCGGCCGGGTCGCGGGCGTCCGCACATTCGCGCTGAGCGGTCTGTTCGGCGGGGTGTCCGCCGCCCTGACGGACATCCTGGGCCCGGTGGCGCTGGCCGTGACCTTCGCCGCCTATGCCGCCACGATGATCGCGTTTCGCCTGCGGCGTCACGACAGCCGGGAGCGTGTCAGCGCCACGACCACGATCGCGACGTTCCTGACCTTCGCGCTTGGTGCGCTGGCGGTGCTGGGCTCCGCCCAAGCGGCCGTCGCCAGCGGCGTGGTGGCCACGCTTATTCTCGGCATCAAGCCGCAGCTTCACCGCTTCATCGCGCGCATCGAACGCGACGAGTTGATGGCGGTCCTGAAACTGCTCGTGATGTCGCTCGTCTTGCTTCCGGTGCTGCCCAACGAAGGCTTCGGCCCCTGGCAGGCCCTCAATCCTTACAAGCTGTGGTGGATGGTGGTGCTGGTCACCGGCATCTCCTTCGTCGGCTATGTCGCGGTCAAGGTTGCCGGCGCGCGGCGCGGCATCGTGCTGGCCGCGGTCGCAGGCGGCGTCGTTTCGTCCACCGCCGTAACGGCCAGCCTGTCGCGCCAGGCACGGGTGAGCACGGCGCTCGCGCCGATCTATGCGGGCGGCGTTGCCATCGCCTGCGCCACCATGTTCCCGCGGCTGATCCTGCTAGTCAGCGTCGTGCATCCGTCGTTATTCACCATGCTCTGGCCGGCCTTCGCCGCCGCTGCCGCCGCCAATTTCGCGATCGCCGCTTGGCTCATCCGGACCGGTAACGCGAACGCCGCCGGCGACGTGAAGGAAGAGCATCGCAATCCGTTCGAATTCTCGCTGGCGTTTCGTTTCGGCCTGTTCCTGGCCGTCATCGCCGTACTGTCGCGCGCGCTGCAGGCTTGGTTCGGCGACGCCGGCACCTACCTGCTGGCCGCGGCCTCGGGCCTGGCCGACGTGGACGCGATCGCCCTGACCCTGGCCAACATCGGAGAGGGCGCCCCGCCGGAAATGGTGATCGCCAACGCCATCTGCCTTTCGGCCGCCGTCAACACGGTGGTCAAGGCAGGCATTGCCTTCTCCTTGGGTGGGACCGCGTTCGGCATGCGGGTGGCCATCGCCCTCGGCGCCAGCCTGATCGCGGGCGGAGCCGCATTGGTCCTTAGCTGACCGGGCGTCGCATCCCAATCACGGCCTGACCCACGATCGCTGACAGGACCAAAACTCCGCCGATCAAGGTCAGCATGCTGGGCAATTCGTCGACCATCAGCGCGACCCAGATCGGCCCCAGCACGACCTCGGAGAGCGAGAGAAGCGCCACTTGCGCAGCCGGCACGTGGCGCGAGCCCGCGGTGAAGAAAATAAAGCCGATCGACATCGCCCCCATGCCCATTACCGCGCACAGGGCGAAGTCGTGCCAGGAGACCGCCATCGAGCCGCCGACGACGAAAGCCACGATAGCTGCCGATGCACCCGCGATCACGATCGAAGGCAGCATGTCCGCATGGCGCCCGAAGCGCAGCGAGACGACAAAGCCCGCATGGCTCAGCGCCGTGCCCACGGCCATCAGGTTGCCGAACAGACGCCCCGCCCCGAGCCCCTCCATCACCATGACGCCCACGCCCACCAGCGCCACGATCATGGCCAGGACCGTCCGGCGCTGGACACGCTCGCGCAGCAGGAACCACGCCAGGATCGCCGAGATGAAGGGCGAGACGGACAGGATGAACAGCGCGTTGGCGACGGTCGTGTTGATGATCGACAGGGCGAAGAAAATGTTGCCCGCGCCCAGGATCAGCCCGGCCGAGAGCCCCGGCTTTCCCGCCGCGCGGAAGGCGGTGACGACCGCGCCGCGGCTGCGCAGCAGCAAGAGGCCCATAAGGAACAGGAACATGGTGCTGTTGCGCCAGAAGATGATCTGCCAGTCGGTCGCGGCCTCGATATTGCGGAACAGCACACCGTTTACGCTGGCGAAGGCGCCGGCGGCCAGCATGAAGGTCACGCCGCGGGCATAAAGCGGATCGCGCTGGTTAGCGGTGACGGCGGTCATCTGTGGCTGTTCCCCCCGGAGACGCGCTCAGCCTACGACGATCTCGAACGATTCGCGATCCATGTCCATGCGCGCCTCCAGCACGAGGGGGCGCCCCAACGCGGTTTCCAGCGCCGCGCGCGCCGCCGCGGCCTCCACCTTCAGCATCTCGACGACTTCGGGCGCGGCCATAAGGGTCAGCGCCCGGCCGGGCGCGGCCTTGGCGCTGCGCTGGGCGGCGCGCAATGCCTCCAGCGCCACGGTCAGGGCGGTTCGATACGGAATGTCCGGCTCCAGCGGCTCGCACAGGATCTCGGCCAGCGATTCGCGCCCGCGCCGGCGCGTGATCTCCAGGAGCCCGAGCGTCGAGAAGCCGCCCACGCGCGCGGGCGAACGGTCGCCGGCGAGCGCGCGTTCCAGTGCCTGTTGCACCCGCCGCCGGTCGTCGGCGCGTTCCATGGCGATGAAATCGACCACGATCCGACCGGCCAGGCCGCGCAGGCGGATCTGCCGCGCGATCTCGTCGGCCGCTTCGAGGTTGGTGTCGCGGATCGTGTCCTCGGCCCGGCCGCGTGCGGTATGCGTGCCGCTGTTCACATCGACGACCGTCAGCGCCTCGGTGCGCTCGATGACCAG
The DNA here is from genome assembly GCA_964477375.1 of uncultured Rhizobiaceae bacterium. Taxonomy (GTDB): domain Bacteria; phylum Pseudomonadota; class Alphaproteobacteria; order CADEGL01; family CADEGL01; genus CADEGL01. The sequence continues at coordinate 3,453 of CAYZFH010000074.1, forward strand.
CTCGCCGCCGGACGGAAGCCGGACCCGGGGATGCAGCGCGTCATCGATCTCGTCCTCGATCCCCTCCAGCTCGAACAAAGGCTCGGCCTCGCTATGAAGCCGGATCATGGAAACCAGTTCAGGCAGATGCGCGCGGGCATAGGCCAATGCTGCCGTATGGGCTTCGCGCCCATCGATGACGACGCGGGAAAGCCCCACCGCAGCCCAATCGCGCAGCAGACGCGCGACCGCGCCGGGCTCGCGATGGAGGCACGCGGGTGGTGTGCGCTGGTCCCGGCCGGATTCGATGCTGTCCCACAAGGCCGACAGGATGGCGACTTCGCCCTTCAGGTCGGCTTCGCTGGCGGCAACGGCCCCCGTGCGCACCACATAGGCCCCGTCGGGCGCGGCCACCGCGGCGACCATGGCGCCGACGCGCTTGCGCTCGTCCGCATCGATGATCCGGCGGCTTAGCGTGATGCCGTGCTCAAGCGGTGCATAGACCAGGTGGCGGCCCGGCAGCGCGATCCGCATGGTCAGCGCCGCCCCCTTGTCGCCTGTGCCGTCCTTGGTCGCCTGCACCAAGACAGGCGCTCCCTCGGCTAGGCGCGCGCCGTCGAGTCCCTCAATACGCGCCAGAAAGCCGCTGCGCGCGAGACCGATATCGACGAACGCGGCGTCGAGCCCCGGCAGCACGCGCTCGATGCGGCCGAGATAGACATTGCCGACGATGCTTTCGTGCCCGGCGCGCTCGACGACCAGTTCGACCAGCCAGCCATCCTCGCGCAAGGCGGCGCGCAGCTCGCCCGGCGAATCGTCGATCAGAAGTTCGAGCGCTGCGGCCATCCATCCCCCACGGGTCGCGACAAGGCTAGGGCGTGCGACGCGCGCGCGCAACGCGCCGCGCATTGCATGGGTACCGGCGCGCTGATACCGTTTCTGCAACAACAATCAATCAAGGGGAGAGCACAATGGCAAAATCCCAGATCAAGTTCGTCAAGCGCGCGAAGCGCAAGTTCGCGAAGATGACGGTCGGCAAGGGAACGGCGCGTCTGGGCCGCGATGTCGACGTCGACATCAGCACGACGATGGGCGGCGGCGTCTGCGAGTTCACCAACATCAAGATGCCGTGGACCGTGAAGTACGACGAGTACTTCTACGGCCTGACCGGCACGCTGACGATCCGCGTGGGCCGCAAGGCCTATCCCATCAAGCCGGGCGACGGGTTGTGGCTGCCGGCCAACACCAAGCTGGTCTACGAAGCCAAAGGCAAGGCCACGGCCGTCTACATGGTCTATCCGGTCAACTGGAAGCAGATCGAAGAGAAGAAGGCTAAGAAGAAAAAGAAATGAAATCGCGCAAACCGAAGCCCCGCATCAAGCTTATCAAGAAGGCCGAGCGGCGCTTCGAGCGGAAACCCACACCCCCGGGCTGGCGCCAGCTGGCCCGGGATGTCGGTCCCGACATCTCTGCGACGTTTGGCGGCGGGGTGGCCGAGTACAAGACCTGCCGCTTTGAGTGGACGCTGCTCTATGACGAATATCTGTTCGGCCTGTCCGGGCGGCTGACCATCCGGGTCGGACGCAAGGCCTATCACATCGATCCGGGCGACGGGCTGTGGCTGCCTGCGAACACGAAGATCATCTACGAGTGCAAGAAGAAGGCTCGCGCTCTCTATATGGTCTATCCGATCGACTGGAAACGAATTCACGGCATGAAATAGAGGCAGGGCAATGGCGGGCAAGGTCGAATTCATCAAGAAGGCCAAGCGCAAGTTCGAGAAATTGCCCGAAGTGACGGGCTATGTGCGCGCCGGCCGCGACGTCCATCTCCACAACAGCAAGACCATGGGTTGCGGCGTCGTCGAGTTCAAAGGCATCGACCTGCCCTGGACGGTGAAATACGACGAATACTTCCGCTGCCTCACCGGCTCCCTCACCATCCGCGCGCGTGGCAAAAAATATGTGATGAAGCCCGGCGACGGCATCTGGCTGCCGCGCGACACCAAGCTGACCTATCAGGCCAAGGAAAAAACCTCGCTGATGTTCGCCATCTATCCGGCCGACTGGCGCGGTGTGGAGAAGCGCGGCGGCAAGCCCAAGGTAGCCTCGCACAAGAACAAGTCGATCAAGCTGATCCGCAAGGGCAAGCGCGTATTCGGCCAATTCTGGGGGCCGCCGGGCTACTGCAAGATCGGCCGCGACGTGGACGTGGACATCAGCACGACGCTCGGCTGCGGCATGTCGCGCTTCCGCAACGTGAAGTTCCCCTGGACCGTCCACTACGACGAATATTTCTACGGCCTCAAGGGCACGCTCATCATCCACGTGCGCGGCAAGAAATATCCGATCAAACCGGGCGACGGCATCTGGCTGCCCGCCGGCACGCCGATGATCTACGAGGCCGGCAACACCGAGGCGCAGGTCGCCTATGCAATCCTGCCGGTGAACTGGCGCCAGGTCGAAGCGCGGAAGAAGAAGAAAAAAGCGTGAGCCTTCAGGCCGGCGGATAGCCCACGGCCCGCAGCAACGCCGCCGTCTCGAACAGCGGCAATCCGACCACGTTGGAATAGGACCCCGACAGGAAGCGGGCGAACAAGGCTGCGCGGCCTTGGATCGCATAGGCGCCTGCCTTGCCCTGCCATTCGCCCGAGGCCAGATAGGCCGCGATCTCGTCGTCCGTCAGCCGTTTGAAGGCAACGGTGGTCGTGACCAGACGCGTAGCCACCCCCTTGCCCGGCGCGATGACGGCGACACCGCCGATCACCCGGTGCCGCCGGCCGGACAGAAGCGCGAGACATTTGCGCGCCGTGGCCTCATCCGTGCCCTTGGGCAGGATGCGGCGGCCGCAGGCCACGACCGTATCGGCCGCCAGCACGATGGCTTCCGGATGGCGCGCGGCCACTGCCTCGGCCTTAGCGCGCGCCAGGCGCAGCGCGTGCGCCGCCGGCAATTCGCGCGGCAGCGGTGTTTCGTCCAAATCCGCGGGTTCGACGTAGGTCGGCGTCAGGCCGATCTGCTTCAGAAGCTCAAGACGCCGGGGCGAGGCCGAGGCGAGCACGAGCGCCGGGGAGGCGCGGGCCATGGCCTAGCCGGATTATTTGAAACGGAAGGTGATGCGCCCCTTGGTCAAGTCATAGGGGGTCATCTCGACGTTGACCTTGTCGCCGGCCAACACGCGGATGCGATTCTTACGCATCTTGCCCGACGTGTGGGCCAGAATTTCGTGATTGTTCTCGAGCTTCACGCGGAACATGGCGTTCGGCAGCAACTCCAGCACCGTGCCGCCCATCTCGATCAGTTCTTCCTTGGCCATCCAAGCCCCTGCATCAGCGGAATTTCGCGGGCCAATTGATGACGCCGGGCAAGACGAAAATCAAGCCAAAGACCCGGTCATCCCGCCCCCGGACGGTGGGGCCCGACCGTCTCGGCATGCATCGCCCGTTCGTCCGCGAAGGCGACCAGCGCGGGGGCGACCGCACATACGGGCTCTAAACCGCCGGTCCGCCCGTGAGCGGGAAGCGCTCCAGAATGCGCCGCTCCAACTGATCGCGCACGGCGCGATAGGCCTCCAGTTGCGTCTCTCGCGCCTCATCGGCCGCACTCGGGTCGAAGGTCGGCCAATATTCGACATCGACCGCCAGCGTTCGGGTCAGCTCCAAGGCCTGGTGATGCGCCTCGGGCGTCAGAGTCACCACCACGTCGAAATTCTCGTCGTCCATCTCGGAGAACAGCACCGGTTTGTGCGACGCAATGTCGAGCCCCTTCTCGCGCATCACCGCGATGGCGAAGCCATCGACCTCGCGCGTGCGCACACCTGCCGACTTCACATAAAGGCGATGACCATGAAAATGCTGCAGCAGCGCTTCGGCGATCGGCGATCGGACCGAGTTGGTGCTGCACACGAACAGGACGCTCGATGGCAGAACCGCGCTCACGCTCAACCCCGGACGTGAAGGACGCAGATCAAGGTGAACAGCCGCCGGGCGGTGTTCTCGTCCACCTCGACGCGGCTGGCCAGCCGCTCGCGCAGGATCTCCGAACCTTCGTTGTGGAGCCCGCGGCGCCCCATATCGATAGCCTCGATCTGGGCGGGAGAAAGTGTCTTGATCGCCTGGTAGTAGCTTTCGCAGACGACGAAGTAATCCTTGATGACGCGGCGCAGGGACGAAAGCGGCAGCGGCACCTCGCCAACCTCAGCACCCTCCGCGGTGCGGATGGTCAGGATGGCCCGATTCTCCGAGATACCCAGCACCACGTGGTACGGGCCGCCTTCGTGTCCCGCCGGCGCGAAATAATTGCTGTCGATCAGATCGTAGATGGCGACGGCACGCTCGTGCTCGACATCGCGCGTGCGGTACACGATACCCGGGTCGTCCAGCTCGATCTTGACGATGCGGTGTTTGGATTCGCTCACGCGCGGCTCAGCGTTTCGCCGCGGTGCCCAGCCTCAAGGCGACCGACAGGGCGTGCGCTTCCAGGCCTTCGGCTTCCGCCAGCGCCACGGCGGCGGGGCCGATGGCGGCCAGAGCCTCCGGTCCGCACCCGACGATCGAGGTGCGCTTCATGAAGTCCAGCACACCGAGGCCCGAGGAGAAGCGCGCGCTGCGCGAGGTGGGCAGGACGTGGCTCGGGCCCGCAACATAGTCGCCGATGGCTTCCGGCGTGTGGCGGCCGAGGAAGATCGCGCCAGCATTGCGGATCCGCCCGGCCAACGCGTCGGGATCGGCCACGGCCAGTTCCAGATGCTCGGGCGCCAGCCGGTCGACCAGGGCGCATGCGTCGCCGAGCGCGCCGACCACGATGACGGCGCCGTAATTTTCCCAGCTTTCCCGCGCGGTCTTGGCGCGCGGCAAAGATTCAAGATGCTTATCCGCAGCCTTCGCGACGGCGTCGGCAAAAGCCGGATCGTCGGTGATCAGGATCGACTGGGCGACGGGATCATGCTCGGCCTGGGACAGAAGGTCGGCGGCGATCCAGGCCGGATCGTTCTTGCCGTCCGCGACCACCAGGATTTCCGACGGGCCCGCGATCAGGTCGATACCGACCGTGCCGAAGACGCGCCGTTTGGCCGCAGCGACATAGGCATTGCCCGGTCCCATGATCTTGTCGACCGGCCGTATCGTCTCGGTGCCGTAGGCCAGCGCGGCGATCGCCTGGGCGCCGCCCACACGGTAGAGCTCTGTCACACCCGAGATGCTCGCGGCGGCCAGAACCAGCGGGTTCAACTTGCCGTCCGGCGCGGGCACAGCCACCACCACGCGCTCCACCCCCGCCACGCGCGCGGGAACGGCGCTCATCAGAACGGATGACGGATAGGCCGCGGCGCCGCCGGGAACATAAAGTCCGACCGCTTCGATCGCGCGCCAGCGGGCGCCAAGCCGCGTTCCGTGCGCATCGGTGTAATCCAGATCCTGCGGTAGCTGGCGCCGATGAAAGTCCTCGATACGCGCAGCGGCCAGCTTCAGCGCCTCGACGGCGGCCGGCGGACAGACCTTCACGGCGGCGTCGATATCGGCGCGCGCAACGCGGATCGTGTCCTGGGTCAAGCGCAGCCGGTCGAAACGTTCGGTCAGCGCGATCAGCGCCGCGTCGCCCTGCGCGCGAACGGCGGCAATGATCTCCGCCGCGGCCGCATCGGCCTCGGCCTCCACACCGCGCTTGGCGTCGAGAAAGGACTCGAACGCGGCGGCGAAGTCCGGCGCGCGTGCGTCAAGCCGCCTTGGCATCGACCGCCTCGCGGAAGCGGTCGATCCAGCCGCGGATCTCCCGTGCGCGGGTCTTGAGCGCCGTGCGGTTGACGATCAGGCGCGAGGTCACGTCGGCGATCTGCTCGACCTCGACCAAGCCGTTCTCTTTCAACGTGCGGCCGGTCGAAACCAGGTCGACGATCAGGCGGCAGATGCCGAGCTTGGGCGCCAGTTCCATGGCACCGTTCAGCTTGATGCATTCGGCCTGCACGCCGCGTTCGGCGAAGTGCCGCTTGGTGATCGTGGGATATTTGGTCGCGACCCGCACATGGCTCCAGCGGCGCGGATCGTCCGAGGCCACCAACGCCGCCGGCTCGGCGACCGCCAGGCGGCAATGGCCGATGCCGAGGTCGAGCGGCGCATAGATTTCCGGGTAGTCGAATTCCATCAGCACGTCGTTGCCCGCGACCCCCAGCTGGGCGGCGCCAAAGGCCACGAAGGTCGCCACGTCGAAGGAGCGCACCCGCACGAGCGATAGGCCCGGATGGTTGGTCGCAAACTGGAGTTGGCGCGAATCGGGGTCCGCGAAGGCAGGCTCGGGCTTCACGCCGACGCGCGCCAAAACGGGCATAAGTTCCTTTTGAATCCGTCCCTTAGGGACGGCCAGGACCAGGCTGGCGGCGCTCGACACGATCTTCTCCCACGGATTGGCGCGGGAGCATTAGCACGCCTAGCTTTCGTCCTCCAGGGGATGGCTCGGACGGGCGAAAACTGGCCAGGGCTCGCCCAAGTCCTTGAGATGGCAAAGAACCTTCTCGGATTCGAGGCTGATCTCCGCGCCGCCGGCCAAGACCAGGTGCACCCCATCGGCTTCCTTGCGGACGGCCAGCAGTTCCAGGATGCGATCGGCATCCCGGACACGGTCGATGCCGCGCATGCGCACGCGGCTGACATCCTCGAACGAAAGGCCGCACAGAACGCGCTCGAAGGGCGTTCCCTGTCCCGACGCCTTGGCCACGCCTTCCCACCGGAAGCGCGTCGCGACCAGGACGAAACGCTTTTCGCCCTCCAGAAAAGCCATGTCGTTCATGTTGACGAGCGCGTCCTGCAGGACCGTGGAGAAGACCTCCAGATCCTCGGCGTCGGTCGCGCGCAGCTTAAGCGGTTCGCCCATCCCGTCCTCTTAGGCGACGCGGGCGATATCCGCGCCGCAGGCCGCCAGCTTGGCCTCCAGTTTCTCGTAACCGCGGTCGAGATGATAGACGCGGTTGATGATCGTCTCGCCCTCGGCGGCCAGGCCCGCGACGACCAGCGAAACCGAGGCCCGCAGGTCCGTCGCCATCACCGGCGCGCCCTTGAGCGTCGCGACGCCGCGCACCATGGCCGATGCGCCATGCAGGTTGATGTTGGCGCCCATGCGCATCAGCTCGGGCACATGCATGAAGCGGTTCTCGAAGATGGTCTCGGTGATCATCGACGCGCCTTCGCAGGTCGTCATCAGCGCCATGATCTGGGCCTGGAGGTCGGTCGGAAAGCCCGGGAACGGCTCGGTCATCACATCCACGCCCCGGACGCGGCCGTTGGCCAGATGCACGCGCAGGCCCCGTTTCGTCTCTTCCAGCGCCAGGCCGGCTTCTTGCAGGATTTGCGTGACCGCGCCGATCATCTCGAGGCGCGCGCCGATCAGCTCGACGTCGCCGCCGGTCGCCGCCGCGGCGATGGCGTAGGTGCCGGCTTCGATGCGGTCCGCGACGGTCTCATGCTCGGCCGCATGCAAACGGTCCACGCCCTGAACCTGCAACGTCTCGGTTCCGATTCCTTCGATCTTGGCGCCCATGGCACTGAGGCAGCGCGCCAGATCGCCAATCTCGGGCTCGCGCGCGGCGTTCTCGATCACGGTCTCGCCCTTGGCCAGCGCCGCCGCCATCAGGGCGTTCTCGGTCGCGCCGACGGAAATCTTGGGGAAGGTGATCTTGGCACCGTGCAGCCCTTTGGGCGCGGTGGCCTCGACATAACCGCTGGCCAGTTCGATTTCGGCGCCCATGGCCTGCAACGCCTTCAAATGCAGATCGACCGGGCGCGTGCCGATGGCGCAGCCGCCGGGCAGCGAGACCCGCGCCTTGCCGCACCGGGCAACCAGCGGCCCCAGCACCAGGATCGAGGCGCGCATCTTGCGGACCAGGTCGTACGGCGCGGTCGTGTCGGTCACATTGCGCACGGTCAGCTTCATGCCGCCGTTGCCGTCGCCCACGATCTCGGCGCCATGGACCGCCAAAAGTTTGCCCAGGGTGGCGATGTCGGCCAAGTCCGGCAGCCGGTGGAGATGCAATGTCTCGTCGGAGAGCAGCGCGGCGGTCATCAACGGCAGCGCCGCGTTCTTCGCGCCGCTGATTTCGATTGTGCCCTTGAGGGGACGACCGCCCCGGATTCGAATCTTATCCATGCTCTCCCGTGACTTGTAGCGGACGCGGCGCGCGCCCTCAACGGCTAGACGTCTTTCCGGCGTCGTAGATTCTTGCGCAGCGCCTCGGCACGGCGCGCCTTGCGCTCGGCCGCCGCCTTCTCGCCCGCGGGCGACAGGCCCGGGGCAGGCTTTTTCTCTTGGCGGAAATAGATATTGCGCCAGGCCGCGATCAGCGCCGGCTTGTCGCCGCCCTCGATCTCGACCGCGCAATCGAACAGGAGCATGAGCTGGCCCGGCGTCTTTTCCTCGACAGCCGCCAGCGTGAACCGCGCGCGGACCCGGTCACCGCATTTGACCGGGGCGATGAAGCGCACCTTGTCCAGGCCGTAATTGAGCGCCAGCCAATCGTCCGACGGCTTGCGCACGCTGCGGTAATAGAGCGGCACCAGCAGTGACAGGCTGAGGAACCCATGGGCGATGGTGGTCTTGAAGGGGGTTTCGCGCGCGGCCCGGGCCGGATCGGTGTGGATCCAGTAATGGTCCTCGGTGGCCTCGGCGAACAGGTCGATATGGCGTTGATCGACCGTCATCCAGTCGGACAGGCCGACCTCGCGGCCGATCTGGTCGCGCACGGTCTCAAGGGAGGGGAGCGGCATGGCGGCGGGCGCGGGCTAAAGGGGGTGTCGGCGAGGCTGGCGAGCTTGCACGTCCGGCAGGCGCTGTGGCAAGTTCCGCTCCGCGCGCGAACCGCCGGAGCCGTCAGGCCTCGTTTCTGGCCCGGAATTGCGGCGAAATTCGGTTCGATCCCGCGCCTCGCGGATGCTGCCGTAGCTCAGGGGTAGAGCACGTCCTTGGTAAGGACGGGGTCGGAGGTTCGATTCCTCTCGGCAGCACCACCGCCCTCTCACCGCTTGCCCATCGCCCCGAAGCGCGCGTTCAGCGCCGCCACGGCCTGTTCTGCCGCCGTGGCCGCGCGGCCGGCCAAGGCCAAGGCATCCTCCGTCCGGTCTTCCCGGCAGGCGATTTCCAGATCGCGCGCCAGGGCGGACGCCTTCATGCCGCCC
>CAYZFH010000075.1:0-9694 GCA_964477375.1 uncultured Rhizobiaceae bacterium
ACATGAACAAGATCAATACCTATCGCGGCGGACCGGACGAGCACGGCCATTTCGGCCTGCACGGCGGGCGCTACGTCGCCGAGACGCTGATGCCGCTGATCCTGGCGGTCGAGGAGGCCTATAACGCCTGCAAGGCCGACCCCGGCTTCAAGGCCGAGTTCGAGCGTTATCTGACCCACTATGTCGGCCGGCCGAGCCCGCTCTATTTCGCCGAACGCCTGACCGCGCATTTCGGCGGCGCCAAGCTCTATTTCAAACGCGACGAGCTGAATCACACCGGCAGCCACAAGATCAACAACTGCCTGGGCCAGATTCTGGTCGCGCGGCGCATGGGCAAGAAGCGCATCATCGCGGAAACCGGCGCGGGCCAGCACGGCGTGGCAACGGCCACCGTATGCGCCCTCTTCGATCTGCCCTGCGTCGTCTACATGGGTGCCAAGGACATCGAGCGCCAGGCGCCCAACGTGTTCCGGATGAAGCTTCTGGGCGCCGAGGTCCGGCCTGTCACCAGTGGCTCGCAGTCGCTGAAGGACGCGCTGAACGAAGCGCTGCGCGACTGGGTCGCGAACGTGGACGATACGTTCTACATCATCGGCACGGTGGCCGGACCGCATCCCTATCCGGCGATGGTGCGCGATTTCCAATCCGTCATCGGCCGCGAGGCGCGCGAACAGATCCAGGCGCAGGAAGGCCGCCTGCCGGACAAGTTGGTGGCCTGCGTCGGCGGCGGCTCCAACGCCATGGGCCTGTTCCACCCGTTCCTCGACGATCCCAGCGTCGCCATGGATGCGGTCGAAGCGGCCGGCCTCGGCCTCGACACCGACAAGCATGCGGCATCGATCACGGGCGGACGCCCCGGCATCCTGCACGGCAACCGCACCTATCTTCTGCAGGACGATGACGGGCAGATCCTGGAGGCGCACTCGATCTCGGCCGGTCTCGATTATCCCGGCGTGGGGCCCGAGCATTCCTGGCTGCACGATATGAAGCGCGTGAACTATGTCTCGGCCACCGACACCGAGGCGCTGGACGCGTTCAAGCTCTGCTCCAAGCTCGAAGGCATCATCCCGGCACTGGAGCCGGCGCATGCGCTGGCTCACGTGTCGAAGATCGCGGGCAAGATGGCGCGCGACAAGATCATCATCATGAACATGTGCGGCCGCGGCGACAAAGATGTGTTCACCGTCGCCGAAAAGTTGGGCGTCAAGCTGTGAGTGGCGAGCGGCGCATCGCGCGGCGTTTCGCCGCGTTGAAGACTCAGGGCCGTGGCGGCCTGGTCACCTTCGTGACCGCGGGCGACCCTGACTTCGAAACTTCCGAGAAAATCTTGGCCGGGTTGCCCGAGGCCGGCGCCGATCTGATCGAGATCGGCATGCCGTTTTCCGATCCCATGGCCGATGGGCCCGCGATTCAAGCTGCCAACCTGCGCGCGCTGGCATCGGGCATCACGCTCAAGCGCACGCTCGAACTGGTGCATGGCTTTCGCAAGCGTGACACCGAAACGCCCGTGATTCTGATGGGCTACTACAACCCGATCTATTCCATGGGCGCCGAGAAATTCTCGCAGGCCGCGCGCGACGCGGGCGCCGACGGCGTCATCATCGTCGACCTGCCGCCCGAGGAAGAAAACGAATTGAAGATTCCTATCGAAAAGGCGGGCCTCGATTTCGTACGGCTGACCACGCCGACCAGCGACGACAAACGCCTGGACCGCATCCTGCCGGGCGCGTCGGGTTTCATCTATTACGTTTCGGTCGCCGGCATCACCGGCACCAAGTCGGCCGCTCAGACCAGCATCTCGGATGCCGTCGCACGTCTGCGCCGCAAGACCAAGCTGCCGCTGGCCGTCGGCTTCGGCATCCGCACGCCGGAGCAGGCGGCGGAAACGGCGCGCACGGCGGACGCCGCCGTGGTCGGCTCGGCGCTGGTGGCCGAGATAGCCGCCGCCGAAGCGGCCGGCAAACCGCGCGCGGAAGCCGCCGCCGCGGTCCTCGGGCTGACGCGCCGCCTTTCCGCGGCCGTGCGCGCGGGCAAGCCATGAACTGGATCACCAACTATGTCCGGCCGAAGCTGCAGCAGCTCGTCCGCAAGACGGACGTGCCGGACAATCTTTGGACCAAGTGCCCGAAATGCGAGCAGATGATTTATCACCGGGAGCTCGAGTCCAATCTCTATGTCTGTCCGAAATGCGACCACCATCTGCGCCTGCGGGCTTCCAAGCGGCTCGAGCTTCTATTCGATGAAGGCGCCTACAAGGCGGTCGAAGCGCCCGACGATGTGCTGCTCGACCCGCTGCGCTTCCGCGACCGCAAGCGCTATGCCGACCGGCTGAAGGAAACCCAGGCCAGCACCAGCGTCAAAGACGCCATCCTGGTCGGCGAAGGGCGCATCGGCGGCCTGTCCGCCGTGGTCGCCGTGTTCGACTTCGAGTTCATGGGCGGCTCGATGGGTATGGCCGTGGGCGACGCGTTCATCGCGGGCGCCCGGCGCGCGGTCGAGACACAGGCCAGTTTCGTCGCCATCTCATCCTCCGGCGGCGCGCGCATGCAGGAGGGCATCCTGTCGCTCATGCAGCTGCCGCGCACCGTCATCGCCGTGCAGGAGGTGAAGGAAGCGGGCCTGCCGTATATCGCCATCCTGGCCGACCCGACCACGGGCGGCGTCTCAGCCTCGTTCGCCATGCTGGGCGATATCCAGATCGCCGAGCCCGGCGCGGTCATCGGCTTCGCTGGCGCGCGCGTGATCGAAGAGACCATCCGGCAGACCCTGCCCGAGGGTTTCCAGCGCGCCGAATATCTGCGCGACAAAGGAATGCTGGATCTGGTCGTCCATCGCCGCGAGTTGCGCAACACGATGATCCGCCTTCTGCGCCTGATCCGCAGTCCGCTGCCGTCCGGCCAGGTCATCAGCATCGGCGACGGCGGCGCCCGGAGCGCCAAGCGCGGCCGGCCGGAGACGTGAGCGCGCGCAGCGACGTTCTGCTCGAACGTCTCTCGCATCTTCACCCAAAAGTTATCGACCTCTCGCTCGAACGCATCGAGCGGCTTCTGGCGCGCCTCGGCCATCCGGAGCGCAAGCTACCGCCCGTGGTCCACGTGGCGGGCACCAACGGCAAGGGTTCGACCGTCGCCTATCTGCGCGCCATGGCGGAAGCCGCGGGCTTGCGCGTCCATGCCTACACGTCGCCGCATCTGGTGCGCTTCCACGAACGTATCCGCCTGGCGGGCGCTTTGATCGGCGAGGATGCGCTATCCGCCTTGCTCGACGAGTGCGAGCGCGCAAACGGCGATGCGCCGATCACATTTTTCGAGGTCACCACGGCAGCAGCCTTCCTGGCCTTCGCGCGCACGCCGGCCGATTTGCTGCTTCTCGAAGTGGGTTTGGGCGGACGGCTGGACGCGACCAACGTGATCGACCGTCCGGCGCTATCGATCATCACGCCCGTTTCCATCGACCACGTCCAATTTCTGGGAGAAACCCTGACCGCAATCGCGGGCGAGAAGGCCGGCATCCTGAAGCCGGGCGCCGCTTGCGTCGTTGGACCACAACCACCCGAAGCCGCCGCCGCGATCGAGAAACGCGCGCGGGAGGCCGGCGCGCCGCTTCTGCGCCACGGCGCGGAATGGCATGTCGAGCGAACAGTCGACGGCTTCACCTATCGCGGCGGCGCGCGGCGGATAGATCTGCCCCGCCCCATATTGTCCGGCGCGCACCAGATCGTGAATGCAGGCATGGCCGTGGCCGCGGTGGATGCTTTGACCGGACGCTTCGCCATCGGCGACAGCGCGATCCGTAAAGGTCTTCAGTCGGCGGAATGGCCCGCGCGGCTGCAGCATCTGACGCGCGGACCTTTGGTCCAGCGTCTGCCGTCAGGATGGGAGCTGTGGCTCGACGGCGGGCACAACCCTGCCGCGGGTGAAGTGCTGGCCGAGACGGCGCGCGCGTGGCGCGACCGGCCGCTGCATCTCGTCGTCGGCATGATCAACACGAAGGACGTGGCCGGCTTCCTGCGTCCGCTGGCGCCCTATGCCGCCTCGCTGACGGCGCTCACCATTCCCGGCAATCCGTCCGCCGTGCCGCCGGAGGAGATCGCCGCCGCTTCGCACGCGCTCGGCCTCGCCGCGCGCACAGCACCCGATGCCGACGCCGCGCTGAAACACATCGCGGCAACGGGCGGCACGGGGCGTGTCTTGATCTGCGGCTCGTTGTATCTCGCCGGCACCGTTCTGGCGGATAACGGCTAGGCGCAAAGAAAAAGCCCGGCGCTTGCGCGCCGGGCTTTCCTGTCCGCGATGCGGACTCGTCTTTCTTACGAAACCTTCAGGTTCGCAGCCTTGGTCTTGCCGCGATCGCTGACGACGTCGTAGCTGACCTGCTGGCCTTCGTTCAGACCGCGCAGACCCGCCGCTTCAACCGCGCTGATGTGCACGAACACATCCGCACCGCCCTCGCTGGGCTGAATGAAGCCGTAACCCTTCTGCGAGTTGAACCACTTAACCGTACCGTTCGCCACCATAGTCTCCTTCAAAAAGCGCCTTGGCGCATATCAAGCCCCGCGACCATCACGAGAACCTGCTCCACGTTCGGCATTGCTTTGGTGAGGAGCCCAAGGGGCCTGCACGGGCGAGCCGAAGTTTCGACGGTATTTATATACGATGCTTTTGCAGGAACGGAAACAGGGTCCGGCAAAAAAGGGAATGAATCCCCAACAGGCGGATTCGGCCCAAAAAGAAAGCCCCGCATCAGCGGGGCTCTCAAATCGGAATATGCGCGCGTATCAGAGGACCGACTGGACCCATTCCACCAGCTTGCTCTTGGGCAGGCTGCCGACCTTCTGGGCGACCACCTGGCCGTCCTTGAAGATGAGGAGCATGGGGATGCCGCGCACGTTGTAGCGCATCGGCGTCTTCTGGTTCTCGTCGACGTTCATCTTGGCGACCGTCAGCTTGCCGGCCATGTCCTTGGCCAGGTCTTCCAGCGCGGGCGCGATCTGTTTGCAGGGGCCGCACCACTCGGCCCAGAAATCCACCAGCACGGGACCGCTGGCCTTGAGCACCTGGTTCTCGAAGGAATCGTCGGTGACGGCGGTGGTGGCGCTCATATCTGTCCCCTTCTGTTCTGAAATCTTCCCACCGGATGGCGGGCCGTGTGTGGACGCCGACAATATGTAGGGTCGGCATGAAACCGGGTCAAGGCGCGTGGGCGTCCATCAACCTGTTGGGAATCATCATGAAATCCGGCCCATCCGTCCACACGAGCGCGCATTCGACCGGACGGCCCGGATAGATCTGCCGCAGCAGCGCGCGGTAACAGGCCATCTGGCGCAGATAAAGCGGCGAGACATCCTCGACGCGTTTGGGCGGCGGGCGATTGGTCTTGTAGTCGGCGATCAGGATTCCGGCGCCATCGATGATCAGCCGGTCGACCTGTCCGGCCACGACCGTCTCGCCGAGCCGTCCGATGATCGGCACCTCGGCGCGCGAGCCGGGACCGAACAGACGCGCGAATCCGGGTGTATCGAGCAGGCGCAGCGCCTCGTGCGCCATCGCTTCGCGCGCGGCTTCGTCGAGGCCGAGACCGCCCTGGGCCAGATAGCGCTTTGCCGCCGACGCGCGCGCAGCCGGCTCCAAGTCCGGCAAGGTTTGCAGCAGACGGTGGATGATGAGGCCGCGGCGGAAGCGCGCACCGTCGTCGCCCGCGAGCGGCGATTGCACCGCGGGTTCGTCCGCCGACGGGCGCGAAGGCGCCAAAGGCCGTGATGGGATCGGCTCTGGCGGCGGCGGCCGATCGGCCCATACCGGTATTTTCTCCGGGGCCTTCACCGGAGACGTCGCACGCGCAGCACCTTCCGGCTTTGCGCTCTGCGGATTGGCCAGACGCAGACCTTCCCCGTCCGGGAACTCGACTTTCTCGGCCACGGATTCCAGGCCGGCGCGGATCAGCTCATACCAATTGCCGGCCGGCGGCGCTTTTCCGCCGCGCCACCCGGCGACATACAGGCGATCCTCGGCGCGCGTCATGGCGACATACAGGAGGCGGCGGTATTCCCGGTCACGTTCCGTGCGCGCGTCCGCGCGGGTTACCGCGCTGAACGGATCTTCCAGCGCCTTCTTCGGCGGCCACAGCAACAGCCCGCCGGGCCATAACAGCGCTTCGTCCTGGGTCGGCGGCTGCAACGTGTCGGGCAGGAAGACGATGGGCGCCTGCAACCCTTTGGCGCCGTGCACGGTCATCACGCGCACCGAGCCTTCCGCGCGATCCAGTTCGCGCTTGATCTCGGCGGCGCCTGCTCGCACCCAGTGAAGGAAGCCCTGCAGCGACGGCGGCGAAACCCGCTCATAGCTCAAAGACAGCGACAGGAACTCCTCGATCGGATCGGCAGCCTCGGCGCCAAGCCGTGCCAGCAGAACTTGGCGGCCGCCGCGATTGAGCAGGTCAGCATACAACTCGTAGGGCCGGACGAAGTCGACACGGGCGCGCAATTCCGCGAGATAGGCATAGGCACGGCCGAACGATTCCCGCTCACCGGCGCGCGCCTGCAACGCATCCCAAAGCCGTCCGTCGCGGCCATGGGCCAGGTCGAACAGATCCTCCTCGCTCACACCGACCAGCGGCCCCTTGAGCACCGTCGCCAAGGTCAGGTCGTCCTCGGGCAGAAGCAGAACCTCGCCCAACGCGATCAGATCCATGACCGCGAGCTGCTCGGCCAGCACCATGCGGTCGACGCCCGCGACCGGCACGTCGAGCGACTTCAGCTCGCGCACCAGCTCCTCGACGAAATCGCCGCGCCGCCGCACCAGAACCAAGATGTCGCCGGCTTGGATGCGGCGCGCTTTCGATTCCAGCCACGCTTCGTCGCCTTGCTTGGCATCCGCCGTGATCCAATCCCGCACCCGCCGCGCGATCGCCCGGGCAACGTTCAGGCGCGGCAAGAGCGGCGCAGGACGGCTGACCGGCAGGGCCCAGGGCACCGTGTCCGCGCTTTCCACGGGTTGCGCGACCGGCCAAACCTCCACAAGCCCCGCCTGCCCTTTGCGGTGCGCCGCGTGGTGGACCGAACCACCTTCAGGCGCCACGCCATCCCTGGCCGCATCGCGCGCGAAGACCGCATCGACCGCGCGCAAAACGGCCTCCGTCGAACGGAAGGAAAGGTCGAGATCGACGGGCACCCAGTCGAGACCGGCTGCGTGCGCGGCCGCTTTCAGATCCTCCTGGGTCGCGGCGAAACGCGCCGGATCGGCGCGCTGGAAACTGAAGATCGATTGTTTGGGGTCGCCCACCGCGAACACCGTGCGCATCACCTCGCGCGCACTGGCGCCGGTAAAGAACTCGGCGGCCAGCGCCGTCACCACGGCCCATTGCTCGGGGTTCGTGTCCTGTGCCTCGTCGACCAGGATATGATCGAGGCCGCCGTCGAGCTTGTAGAGCACCCAGGGTGCCGAACCCGGCTCCTGTAACAGCTTCACCGCCGCCAGGATCAGATCGTCGTAATCGAGCGCGCCGATGGCCCGCTTGCGCCGCTCGTAACGGCTCAGGATCGCTTCGGCCAGCGTCAGAACGGCCCCGGTCGCGCGCAGGGTCGCGGCCGCCTTGCGGCGCTCCATCACGCGGGCGAGACGCGCGGCCTCGGCCTGCAGCACGTCGCCCGCTTCGGACCATGCGGCCAGCGCGTCCTTCGCCGCCAACTTCGCGCGCGGCTGATGTTCCTTGGTCAGGAACGTGGAGACGCACTCCTCGAAACGGCCGGCGCGCGCATCAGCAGAACATGCCAGCCATGCGGCGAGGAATGCCGATCGCTCCTTGTCCGTCTTGCCTCCGCGCGCCAACGCCTCGACCGCGCGCTTAAGTCTAGGCTCATCGAACGCACCGTCGGCGACCGCCTCGGCCGTGATCGACTCCATCGTGGCGTTCGGATCGATTCCCAGGCGCGAGGCCAGCGCTTTCGCAACTCCCGCGACATTGCCCTTTGCGACCAGCAAGCGCTGCAACCGTCCACGCTCGCGAATCAGCGCCGCCATCAACTCGCCAAAGCGGCCTTCGTCGACCAGCGTGGTGACGCGTGCCAGCGCGTCCCGCAGAGGCGCCGGCCCGCCGCCATCCCACCGCGCCGCCTGCAGAACCTCTTCGCGTGCCTCGTGCAACAGCTCGTCCGCCGTGCGTTCCTCGGCCAGCTTGAAATGCGGCGGGATGCCCGCTTCGAGCGGAAAGCGCGCCACGAGCGACTGGCAGAAGGCGTGGATGGTCATGATCTTGAGGCCGCCCGGCGCGTCCAGCACCGCGGCGAACAGCCGGCGCGCCCGATCGATCTGGCTCTCGCGTGCAGCCTCGCCGGTCAATTCGCCCAGCGCGGCCGCCAGCTTTTCCTGCGGCAGGACCGCCCATTCCGCGAGGCGCTCGTTCAAGCGGTTCGCCATCTCCGCCGCCGCCGCGCGGGTGAAGGTCAGGCATAGGATGCGCGCGGGCGGCGTACCCGCCAGCATCGCGCGCAGCACGCGGTCGGTCAGAACCTTGGTCTTCCCCGTCCCGGCCGATGCCGAGACCCAGGCCGAGTGACGCGGATCGGCCGCGCGCAATTGCGCCGCGGTCATTCTCCCTCCTCCACCGCCCATTCCTTGACGCGCGCCAGATGGGCGTAATCGTCATAGGGAACCGGGCGGTCGGGATCCGGGTGAGCGGCATAGGGCTGGTCGGGGTCATCGAATGCGGCAATCAACGCGCTCAGCCCTTCCAGCGCTTCGGCCGCAGCCGTCATGGGATCGCCATCAAGCGGCTTGATCTCTCCCGCGGGGTCACGCCCCGTCAGGCGCCAATAGGCCAGTTCCACGACCACGCCTTCGGGTACGCCTTCAAACCCTCCCGCACTCGCGATCAAGGCTTCGAGCGGAAGCTGCGGTTCGATTCCGGCTTCGACATCCTTCTTGGCCGGCACGCCCCCCGTTTTGTAGTCGATGACGGCCAAGCCGCCGTCGGGCAGGCGATCGATCCGGTCGGCCCGTGCGCGCAACATGAATGGTCCTGCCGGGGCGGTGATCTCGAACTGGCCGGCGACTTCCGTGGCCAGGGTTCGCACGCCCGGCTGCGATGCGCTCTCCACGAACCAGCGCGCGACACGTTCGAAGCGCGGCCACCAGAACGCGGCGACACCGGGGCGTTCCAAAGCGGAGCCGAAAGCCGCGCGGCCCGCATCGAGAAGCTTCGGCAAGGCGTCCTTGGGCATACCGTCCGGATAGACCTTGAGGAATTCGTGCAACGCCTTGTGAAGGATCGTGCCGCGCTCCGCCGCACCGGGGTCGGCATCGACGGGATCCAGCGGCTTCAGCGCGAGAACATGGCGCGCATAGATCGCGTAAGGGTTACGCATCCAGGTGCCGATCTCGGTCAGGCGCAGCGTACGCGGCCGCGCGGCCACGGGCGGACGCGGTTCCGGCCGCACGGCGCGGGGAACGGCGCCGCCAGACGCATCGAGTGAGCGCTGCCAGCCGCTCCACCGGGAATCGCCCCAAGCGCCGCGCGCCATCATGCTGTCGAGCAGGTTCGCGCCTTTCAGCACGGTGCCAAGGCGCAAAAGCCAGCGTGAGGGAACGGTCGGCGCGCCTTCGACACGGGACGCGCGGGTCAAAACCACTTCGGCGCCTGAAACGGCTTGGACAAAATCATGGGCCGACTGGCCGATACGCCGTTCCGGCTCCGGCAG
>CAYZFH010000075.1:9794-12418 GCA_964477375.1 uncultured Rhizobiaceae bacterium
CCCGCCCACAGCCGCTCCGCCCCGCTCTTTTCATGGGAGGCCGCCAGCGCCTCGGCGGCCTGCACGTGCGCCGTCAGCGCGGCATCGAAGGCGACTTCCGGCTGCGACAGGATTTCGACGAACGGCGCCACCTGCGCAGCGATCCGATCGACAAAGCCTTCCAACCGCTTGCGTTCCACCGCCTTCACGGACGCATCGGCAAGAGACGTCCGCACGCCACCCAGACTCGGCGCGGGCCGTGGGCCGCGCAGCACGGCCGTTTCGAGCGCGCGCGCGAACGCGCGGAACGCGCCGGGATCCAGACCGCCAGCGGCCAGCGGATGTTTCAGCAGAGCCAGGAGCGGCACGGGCGCGAAATGCTCCGCCACCACCGTCGCGAGCAGGCGCAGGAATGTGCCGGCCGGCGTCGCGGCCAGCGGCATGCCGGCGGAATCGTCGACCTCGATGTCCCACCGGCGCAATTCCGATGCCACGCGGCGCGCGAGGTCACGATCGGGCGTGACCAAAGCCGCCGTCTTACCCGGCGTCTCCAGCGTGTGGCGCAGGCGCAGCGCGATGACGCCGGCCTCCTCCATCGGCCCGGGACAATCAATCCGTTCCAACCCACCGAGCGCATCTTGCGGGATCGTGCCCTCGGCGCGGCGCCACGCGTCGCTGGTTGCCGCAGGCCGCATGGCCTCGGTCAGCAACACGCCGCGCGGCAGCATCTTCAGGCCATGCCAGGACGTCACCCTGTCGCGCGGCACCTCGAGCCGCTCGAGAAGGAAGCGGAGCGCGAATTGCGGATGGCTCGGCTCCAGCTTTTCCCAACTCTCGCCATCCATCGCCGTATCGAGGCCGGGCAGCACCACGCGCCCCTGGGGCAGGCGCGCGATCACCGATAGAAGCTCCGCCGTCGCCGGAATGGAACCGGTCGAACCGGCGGCAATCACCGGCTCCTGCGGCGGCGCTTGGCGCCAGCGCGCAGCCTGTGCTTCGAGAAGCCGGTTCCGGCGCTGCGCCGGATCAAGCGCGTTCTCCTCTTCCAATACGGTCGGCCAGTGCTCAGTGACGATACGCAGGAAATCGAGTGTGATGCGCCAATGGGCCGCAAAATCCCCAGGCACCAGGTTAGCCAATTTGTCGAAGCCCAGCCGCTCGGTCTCGACCCGGTCGAGCAGGCGCGACAGTTCAGCTGCCAAACGGACGGCGTGATCGGCGCCGCGTCTCTGCCCCGTCGTGCGGCGCTCGAACGTCTCGATCAGCCGCGCCAGCAGAAGGCGCCGACGCATCTCCGGCAAGGCGGGCGGCAGTTCGGCGTCCTCGAAACCTTCGTCCTCGGCGGCAGTGAGCAGAAGATCGTCGGCATCGACATCGCCTAGCGGCGTCAGGCGCGGCAGAAGCAGGGCCGCGCCGTCGCTCTGGCGCAGGAACGCCTCGGACAAAGTGCGCACCGAACGCCGCGTCGGCAGGAAAATCCGGACGCGCGCGAGCGCCTCGGGCTGGCCCGCGAACTCGGCCAGAAGGCCTTTGGCGAGCGCGTCGAGAAACGGCACGCCGGCCGGGATGGAAAAGACCTGCGGCGTCCGTGTCATCCGGCGCGGCCGGCCAGGGCGCGTTCCGCCGCCGCCAGCCCATCCATAGTGCCGACATGGAGCCATTCGCCGTCATGCGCCAAGCCAAACAAGCGCCCGGCCTCGCGCGCGCGGTCGTAGAGAAGGTTCAGCGAGAAGGCGCCCGCCGGCACATCAGTGAAAAGGCGCGGATGCAGGATCTGGACGCCCGCGAACACGAACGGCGCCGATGGCGCGGCGCCCCGGCGTTCGAGCCGCCCATCGCCGGACAGGGTGAAATCGCCCACGCCGTCATAGCCGACCGCGCGCTCAACCGGATGAACCAGGAGAAGCGCATCCATGCGCGTCCCGTCCCATGCGTCCGCAAGCCGCGTCAGCGCTGGTGTCTTTCCATCCAGCCACACGACGTCCGCGTTGGTGGCAAAGAACGGTTCGGCGCCGAAATGGCCGATCGCCTTGGCGATGCCGCCACCCGTTTCCAGCAATTCGCTTTCGCGCGAGACTTGGATCGACGGCGTCCGGCGCGTGGCCAGCCGCGCCTCGACCTGCGGCGCCAGGTGATGAACATTGACCACCGCCTGGGACACGCCGGCGTGCGACAGCGCGTCTAGCGCCCGGTCCAGCATGGCAATGCCGCCAACAGGGACCAGCGGCTTGGGCAGATGGTCAGTCAGAGGGCGCAACCGCACGCCGCGCCCGGCGGCCAAGACCATGGCGCGATCGATCATCACCGCCATCAGGCGGACGCCGCGGGCACGGTGCGGCGCTCCGGCGGCAGATGCCGGTCGAACCACGTGCGCACTTGCGCCAACGCCGGATGCGCCAAGTCGCCTTCGAGCAGGCGCCAGACGCGCGGGATATGTGCGAGATAACGCGGCTTACCGTCGCGCCGGCACAGGCGCGTGAAGATGCCGATGATCTTGGCGTTCCGTTGTGCGCCCAGGATCGCGTAGGACGCACGGAAGGCGTCATGGTCGAGCTTTGGAAACGCAGCCAGGTAGCGCGCGAGCATCGCATCGGCCAGGCCCGGCGCCAGATCGCGCCGCGCATCTTCCAGAAGCGAGACCAGAT
>CAYZFH010000076.1:0-12288 GCA_964477375.1 uncultured Rhizobiaceae bacterium
CCCCATGCGCTGAAGGGCAATCTCTGCCGCTGCACCGGATATCGTTCGA
Organism: uncultured Rhizobiaceae bacterium; assembly: GCA_964477375.1. GTDB lineage: Bacteria > Pseudomonadota > Alphaproteobacteria > CADEGL01 > CADEGL01 > CADEGL01. The sequence continues at coordinate 50 of CAYZFH010000076.1, forward strand.
TCGACGACGCCCTGCACGGCCGGACCAACATCGAGCCCGACGTGGCGGGCAAGGCTTGCGGCGCAAACCTGCCTAACCCGTTCACCGATGCTATCCTGACTGGCAAGGCGCGCTACACGATGGATATCGCCATCGAGGGGCTGCTGCACCTAAAAGTGCTGCGCTCGCCGCACGCCCATGCCCGTATCGTCCGGATCGACAAATCCAAGGCCAAGGCGATCCCCGGTGTGGTGGACGTCTATACCTGGGAGGACGTGCCGCGCCGCCTCTACAGCACGGCGCTGCATGAAGACCATCTGGTCGATCCCGACGACACGTATGTGCTGGACAATGTCGCGCGATTCGCGGGCCAGCGCATCGCCGCGGTCGTCGCTGAAAGCGAGGGCGCCGCGGAGGCCGGCTGCCGCGCGCTGGAAGTCGAGTACGAGATCCTGCCCGCCGTGTTCGACCCGGTCGCCGCGCTCGAGCCCGGCGCGCCCCTTCTCCACGACAAGGATGTTCTTACCGACAGCGGGAACATCTATTGCGATCTCCATGGTGAGATTGGCAGCGTGGCGAAAGGCTTCGCGGAGGCCGATGCCGTCCACGAGATGACCTATTCGACCTCGCGCGTGCAACACGCGCATCTGGAGACCCACGGCTCAATCGCCTGGCGTAGCGACGATGGCCGCTGGCACGTCCGCACGAGTTCGCAAGGACCGTTCGTCGTGCAGAAGAAACTTTGCTATCTCTTCGGGCTGCGCGCCCGCGACCTGCACGTCTTCACCGAACGGGTCGGCGGCGGCTTCGGCGGCAAGCAAGAGATGATTTCGGAAGATCTGGCGCTTTTCGCTGCGATCAAAACCGGCCGCCCGGTGAAATGGGAGTGGACCCGCGAAGAAGAGTTCATCGGTGCGACGACGCGTCACCAGATGACCACCAAAGTGAAGATCGGCGCCAAGCGCGACGGTACGCTGACCGCGCTCGACGTCCATGTCGTGTCCAACACCGGCGCTTACGGTAACCACGGCAGCGAAACGCTGGCCGCCGCGATGGCAAGCCCTCTAGCGATGTATCGCTGCGATAACAAGAAGGCCGCCGGTTACGCCGTCTATACCAATATGGTGCCCGGCGGCGGCTTCCGTGGGTATGGCAGCTCACAGACCACTTTCGCCATTGAATGCGCCATCGACGAGCTGGCGCGCCTTCTGGACATCGATCCCTTCGCGATCCGCCGCAAAAATATCGTCCGGCCGGGCGACAACATCGAATCGATTTGGAAAGAGCCCAGCGACGCCAGCTTCGGCAGCTATGGCATCGGCGAGTGTCTGGATATCGTCGAGGCCGAGCTGGCCAAAGGCAAAGGCGCCAAGTCCCCTGCGGGACAGGAGTGGGCGGAGGGAACAGGCATCGCCCTGACGATGCTGGAATGCGGCCCCCCGACCGAACATCGCTCGGGCGCAACGATGAAGCTGCTGTCCGACGGCACCTATCATCTCGCGGTCGGTTCGAGCGAAATGGGCAATGGCATCACCACAGCGCACAAGCAGATCGCGGCCGCGATCATGGGTACCCGGGCAGGCGACATCGACATCATCAACGCCGACACCGACCGCACGCCCTATGACACCGGCACGTTCGCCAGCACCGGAACGGTCGTGGCCGGCAAAGCGGTCCATATCACGGCCCAGGCCATGCGGGACGATGTCCTGGCCTTTGCCAGCCGCCATACGGGTATCGCGCTGGAACAGTGCCGGCTCGACAACGATGCCGTCATTTGCGGGAACAGGCGTATCCCGTTGAACGAGATTCATGCCGCGGGCGCCAAGATCGACCATCGCTTCGAGGTGGGCCGCAAGGCTTATCTGACGCCGCGCTCGATCGCTTTCAACGTGCAGGGTGTGCGTCTTGCCGTGAATCGCATCACCGGCGAAATCCGCATCCTGTACAGCGTACAGGCTGCCGATATCGGCCGTCTGATCAATCCCATGCAGTGCCGTGGCCAGCTCGACGGCGCGATTGCCATGGGCTACGGCTGGGCTCTGACCGAAAACATGGTTCACGACGAAGGCCGCATGGTGAACCCGCAGTTGCGGAACTATCGCATCCCGGCCTTCGCCGACACGCCGCATACAGAAATCTTCTTCGCCGATACGCACGATTCCATCGGCCCCTTGGGCGCCAAATCCCAGGGCGAATCCGCCATCAACCCGATCGCGCCCGCCATCTCCAATGCGCTGGCCAATGCCACGGGCGTACGCTTCGCCCACTTGCCGTTCACGCCCGATCGGCTGTTCGCAAAGCTCGTGCCCTCGGCATGACTACGCCCGAGGGTAACGTCACCATCGTGACGCAGACCTGCGTCAGACCGGAGTCCGCGGAGGCGTTCGCGCGTTGGCAGGGCGAGACCAGCACACTGATGGCATCGCTGCCCGGCTTTATCGAACAGCGGCTGATGCCACCCAAGCCGCCGTTACAGGTCGATTGGGTCATTTTGCAGCGCTTCGACAACATCGATGCCGCACGCGCTTGGCTTTCATCGTCCGAACGGCACACCAGACTGGATGGCGCCGCCCCGATGCTGATCGGGCGCGACGACGTTCATATCGTTCATGACGAAACGCAAGGCGTGAAACCGGCGCCCGTCTCGGCCGTCATCGCTACACGCGTCTTGCCCGGCAAGGAAAACGAATACCGTGCCTGGGAACGCAAGATCGCCATCGCGCAATCCAAGGCCCCCGGGCTTCGGGGTTATCGCTTCGAACCGCCGGTGCCCGGCGTTCAGGAAGACTTCGTTGCCATCCTGCGCTTCGACACGGACGAGCATCTGCAAGGCTGGCTGAATTCGGCCGAGCGGAAAAATCTCATCGACGAGGCCGCGCCGCTGACCGCCGAATTCCACGCTCGGATCGCACACACCGGCTTCGAACAGTGGTTTCGCGACGAGGCGTCCCCCGTCTCCGTGCCGGCGTGGAAGCAGAACATGATGGTTCTGTTCATGCTCTATCCGGTCGTCTTCCTGTTCGGAGCATTTGTCCAGACGCCGCTACTGTCCGATATGGCGCACCTGCCGTTCGCCGCATCTCTGTTCATCGCGAACGTCGCCAGTGTTCTGCTGCTCAGCAAATTGGTGCCATGGGCCAGCGCGCGCTTTGCCTGGTGGCTCACCCCTTCCGGCAACAAGGCAAGGATGAATGCGCTGGGCACCGCACTTCTCGTAGCGGCTTACGCGGGCATGGTGACCATCTTTCTGTGGCTGTTCTGAACCGGCGTCTTCACCGATTCCGGGCGGTTGAAGCCTCCTTGCCGCCCTCACCCCCATAGCCCATCAGGCGGGAGATTTCTTCTGCCGCGTCCTTGACCATGCGTTCGATCAGCGGGACGCGCGCCTGAACGCGGGTGACGGGCGCACCAATCACCAACCCGGCCAGCACGTTGCCAGACTTGTCGAAAATGGGCGACGCGATGCCCGCCACGCCCTCGATGGTTTCCTCCAGCGAGGTCGCCACCCGGTCCCGCCGTACGGCCTCGACGATCCGGCGCAACTCACTCTTGGTCCGCACCGTCTTGTCCGTGATCGCTTCCAGCGCGGTGCGGCGCAGATACTCCTCGCGCCATTCCTTGGGTTGAAAAGCTAGAAGAACGCGGCCGACGGACGAGGCGTAAAGCTGCTCGCGCGACCCCACATCCGCCATGAAGCGGAGCGCATTCTTGCTGTGGGCGACATAGACATAGACCGCGGCCGGCGTATCCGTCGCGAGTTGGGCCAGAAGCGCGCTTTCGCCGGTGGCGTCGGCCAAGGCGTCCACCACCGGCATGGCGACATCGGGAAAGCGGCGATGGGACACGATGGAAGACGCCAGCTTCACCGATTCCGGCCCGATCACGTACCGCCCGCCGCGAAGCTGCAGAAAGCCGCTTTGCGTCAGCGCGCGCAGGAGCGCGAGCAGGCTGCTTTTCGGCGTCGCGCTGGCTTCGCTGAGTTCGGACAAAGTGGCGCCGTCCGGTTTCTCCGCCAGGAGGCAGAGAAGGCGCGGGATGCGGGTGGCGGAACGCGGCGGTTGCTGACGCGCGGGCATCGTGGACAGGGGAATGGAAACGGGCGCATTCATCATAGGACAAATCCGTCAGGAAGCCGGAAACAGATCAGCCGGTCGGGGCGACGCCGCTCTTCATGCCCTTGAGTGCGCGGGGCGGCCGCTGAGCTCCACGGAACAGGACTTGTGCCTGGATCGCGACTGCCTTCTCCCAGGCCGCGATCTCGGCCTTGCCCATCTCCTCGCGCGGCTTCGGATCAACGTCGAAGTTGCCGAACTTGTCCGCGCCCCGCACCAGCACGGCCGATTCACGCGGGAAATGTTGATAGGCATGGGCCGGAATCATCTCCAGGAGGAAGATGATGCGCCGGTCCTTGCCGAAGTTCGGGTTGGAAGAATGACAGATCGCGTTGTTGAAGATCGCGATCTCGCCAGGCTGAAGCGCGAAGTCCACTGCCTTCGATTCATCCAGCGGAGCATCGATGGATTGCTCTCGCGTCAGCAGGCTAGCCGTGCCAAAGCCTTCCTTATGCGGGAAAAGCGGCCCTTTATGTGTGCCGGGAAGCCCACGGATACAGCCGTTCTCCTTGCCGCAGGGCGAGAGAGCCAGCGCCACGATCAGGACGATCGGTTTCACATCGGCATAGGCCGTGTCCTGGTGCCAACCGGCGAAGGTCTTGCCGTCGGCGTTCTTGGCGCGCAGCGACGTGCCCCAGCACAGGATATCCGGCCCGATCAGGTCCTCGCAGGCATCGAGTATCTTGGGCTCGCGGATCATCGTGTCGACCCACGGGCAGATCATGTGTGCCTTCTGATCTAGCTTCAGCCGGTCGTCGGGATACTTCGCCTCGAAATCTTCCAGAGAGGCGCGGTAACGTTTCGCATCGGCTTCGGACATGACGCGGATGGGCGCCACGAACCCTTTGTCGAAGAAGCCTTTGATCTGCTCGTCGGTCAGGATCTTGGGCACGGCATCCCTCCCCTTTCTTCAGCCGGCGCGGCGCGCGGTCGGCATGGATGCGACCGGCGCACGCAGCGCGGGGCCACCGACATACTCAGTCATCCGGCTGACATACCAGTCCAGGAACAGCTCCAACTGCCCCTCGTTCGGCGTGTAAGGGCCGGGCTCATAAGCGGGGCTGCGCACGCCCATGTGGGTCCAGGCCACGAAGGTCGCGTCCTGTTCGTTCGTCTTGTTCCAGACGTGGGTCAGGTTATCGAGGTCGTAATCCACGCCCTCGACCGCGTCCTTGTGGACGAGCCAGGTGGTGCGCACGAGCGTCTTCTCCGCTGACATCGGAAAGACCGAGAAGATGACCGCATGGTCGCTGAGGAAATGGTTCCAGGAATTGGGCTGGGTGTGCAGCGACAAAGCGCCCAGCCGCTTCTCGGTAAGTCCGCCCAGAAGCCGCTTAGAAGCGATGCGCGTGTCCATCGTGTAGGACTCGCCCACATTGTCGAGCGCCATCCGCTCGACGCGGTAGGGCGTCGGCTTATCCTCTTCCAGCCGTTCGACAGCCTGCCATTGAAGCCCGTTTTGCTGCCAAAGAGCCTCGAACTCGCCCTGGATGCGGCGATAGCGCTCGTAATACTCCTGCTGGCGCGGCTTTACGTCGCTCTCCGAATGACCGAAGAACTGGAAGAAGGTCTTGAGCAGTTCCGGGTGCCGCGTGCAGTGGTAGCATTCCCGGTTGTTCTCCATCACGGCTTTCCAGTTGCCGTCCTCGACCAAGTCAATCTGCTTGGCGACCTTGCAGTCCTCCAGCCGGTGCGGGGCGATATACGGCGCGGCGGTCTTCTCCAACTCCGCAAAGTCCTCCGGCGGCTCTTCGGCCAGGCAGGCGAACAGAACGCCCGCGACGTTGCGCAGGTGCACGGGTTTGAGACCCAAGCATTTCGGATCCGCATGGGCCGCCATGTGCTCGGCATAGTCGAGCGTGCCCGAAAGCCCATAGGTCCAGTTGTGATAGCGGCAGACGAACTTGCGGGTGGAGCCGCGCGCCTCGGTCAGGATGCGCGCGCCGCGGTGCCGGCAGACATTGTGAAAGGCGCGGATCTGCATGTCCTCGCCGCGCGTGACGATGATCGAATATTTGCCGATCTCGACGGTGAAATAGTCGCCCTTCTTCGGAACCTCGGGCGCCGAACCGATATGGAACCAGTGGCGCGCAAAGATACCGTCGATGTCGAGGTCGAACACCGCGTCGTCGAGATAGAACGGCGCGGCCAGGCTATAGCCCCGCTTCCGCTCGGCCAGCAGCCGCGCTAAGGCGCGCTTGGCGCCGTCGTTGCCTTCGATGATCTTCATGCCCGCTTCCTCCCGCGCTCGGCGCTTTCGCGCTGCGCCACCATCGCCGCCATGCGCTCCAGCATCGTCTCGACGCCGGGGCAGACCACGGCCCCTGCGGCCGTCAACTCCTCGCTGATATCCACCGGCAGGCTGGTGTTGCTGCCGTCGGGAATGCGGTTGAGCTTGCCGCCGATGAAGATCGGCGCGCCCACCCCCAACTTGTCCATGTCCTTCTTGAGTTCAGAGACGAAGGTGAGCGCGACACCGTTATAGGACGACAATGCGACGAAATCGGCGCCGGAGACCTTCATCTGCTCGGCTAGATCGTTGGGGTCGGTCGAAGTTCCGCCATCGACAATGGTGACGCCCAACTGGCGCAAGACCGTCTCGATCAGGATCTTGCCGTACTCATGCACGTCGGTGGTCGCAATGCAGGCGCGGAAGCCCGCACCCATGATGCGCTCCCGCGCGCCGCCATCCATCTTGGACACCAGCCCCTCGCCCATCTCCTCCAGCTGCTCGATGGAGTGAGAGCGCACGACCGGGGTACGGCCGCGTAGGCGCCCCTCGGTCGGCCGCCCTGGCCCGTAAAGCTCTTCCAGACGCTTAGACCCAACGCGGCGGATGGCCAGCAACATCTCGAACGGGTTACGCACGTCTAGACCCGCTTCGGCGAAGCCCTGCAGGACGTTGGCTTTGAACTGATAGCCTCCCTCGACAATCTTGTCGGCGATCGGATCGATCTCATCGTCGCGGTAGAGCGTGTGGAGCGGCTCGTCCAGCTCCACCAGCTTGTTGGCGAACATATGGACGTCGACGATCTCCTCGATGTCGGGAATGCGCTGCGCTTCCGTCACCGGCGTGGGGTTGACGGCATGACCCGCGGGCCGGGTCTTCTGACCGTAGATATCCATGCGCAGATACGTCGCCAGCGACGCATAGTTGGCGGCGTAGTTCTGGCCGTACATGGTCGTGGCACCGTAGATCATGGTGCCCGGCGTCTTGGTGATCTTGTGCGCGGCGCGCTGGAACGCATGGCGCGTGAAGGGGCGCGCATAGGTGTTGCCGAACGAATAACTGGCGTGCCCGCCGCACAGCTCGTCGACGATGTATTGCTCCAGCAGGATCGCGCCCAGCGAGCAGGCCAGATCGGTGAACATGGAGGCGAAGCCGTCGTCCAGGCTGGAATGGACGATCACATCCACAGGCTGAGCCGCTGTCAGCGCGATGGCTTTGAGCGACTCGGCCGTGGTGAAAATGTCGTCGTCCCAATGCGGCTGGCGGAAGGCGAAATACTGACCGAGGTTTCCGACCGAGGTTGAACCGCAGAGGATCGCGGCGATGGTGTTCTCGAAAGCCGCTGGAGTTCCAATGACGAAGTCGCCGAAATGGGGCGAGACCGGCGCCTTGCTGGTCATGGCGATCCAATCCTCGACCTCCTGCATGATCATGCCGGTGCCGCGCGGCATGTTCTTCCGGTGTGCGCGCGGGTAACCCATGCTCCAGTCGAGGCAGATGCCGTAGCGGTCGACCCGGTATCCAGCGCGATCCAGCGTCTCCCAAATCTCGCCCCAGGCGCGCTGGCTCTTGCTCGTGTCGCGGAAGCCGATTTGCGCGTGCATCATCACGCGGCCTTCCTCGACGCAACGTCGCTTGTATTCGATTTCCGAGGCGACGCCGTAATGCTCGAGAAACGGCGAACGGCCGACCTTTACGGTCTTGGCCATCTTGCGGCCTTCGGCCACCAGCGCGGCCGCATCGGGCAACTCGGCTTCGGGAAAAACCTGGGAACGGGTGAGGCTCATCGCGTCGCTCCAATCCGTCATGGCTCCGAGAAACTATGGCGCGATTCGCCGTGTCGTTCAAATATCCGATTAATGTTCATATATAGGAACGATGCGCACGCACGACCGCGCGGCGCAAAGGACGCCGAATCAAACTCACCAAAGAAGATCGGTGTTAGGGAACCGCCATCCCGCGCGAGACGGCGGGGCGCGCGGAGAGCGCATCGAACCATCGCTTCACGGACGGAAACTCCGCCAGCGCCACGCCCTGCCATTCATGGCGGGATACCCACGGATAGGTGGCGATATCGGCGATGGAGTAATCGCCGGCCAGATGCTCCGACTCCTTCAAGCGCCGGTCGAGCACGCCGTAGAGGCGCTTGGTCTCGTTGCTATAGCGGTCGACGGCGTAAGGGATCTTCTCGGGCGCGAAGCGGCGGAAATGATGCGCTTGGCCGAACATGGGCCCGACACCGCCCATCTGGAACATCAGCCACTGGATCGCGACGCTGCGTCCGCGCGCGTCCTTGGGCAGCAGCTTTCCCGTCTTCTCCGCCAGGTAGATCAGGATCGCGCCGGACTCGAACACGCTGATCGGCTTTCCGTCCGGCCCATCGGGATCGACGATGGACGGGATTTTGCCGTTCGGATTGATGGCCAGGTATTCGGGCTTGAACTGGTCGCCCTTACCGATGTCGATCTTATGGACGTTGTAGGGCAGCCCCAGCTCTTCCAGCGCGATGGACGCCTTGCGGCCGTTGGGTGTGCCCCACGTGTAAAGCTCGATCATCGGCGCTCAGTGTTTCTGATACTGGGTTTTACCGAACAGCATTTCGCGCGCCTTGTCGTCCATCGGCCCCTTGCGCTGCCGCTCGGCCAGCACCTGCAACGCCTTCTGCACCGCGGGGCGCGCGTCGATGGTCTCGATCCAACGCTTCACATGAGGCCAATTGTTAATGTCGTGGCCCATGTTGTCGTAGAGCTTCACCCACGGAAACGTGGCCATGTCGGCGATCGAGTACTCGTCGGCCAGATAGCCGCGATCGGCCAGACGACGATCCATCACGCCCAGCAACCGTCCGGTCTCGTTGGTGTAACGATCGATCGCATAGGGAATCTTCTCGGGCGCATAACGGCGGAAATGCCCGCATTGGCCGAACATCGGCCCGATGCCGCCCATCTGGAACATCAGCCACTGCAGCACCAGATAGCGACCGCGCGCGTCCTTGGGCATGAACTTGCCGGTCTTCTCGGCCAAGTACATGAGGATGGCGCCCGATTCGAACAGTGAGATCGGCTTGCCGTCCGGCCCGTCGGGATCGACCAGCGCCGGCATCTTGTTGTTGGGGCTGATCTTCAGGAAGTCGGGCTTGAACTGCTCGCCCGCGCCGATATCGACGGGGTGCACGTTATACGGAAGCCCGCATTCCTCGAGCATGATGTGGATCTTGTGCCCGTTGGGCGTGGGCCAGGTATAAAGATCGAGCGTCTTCGCCATTGTGTGTCTCCGCTTAGCGCCGCTTGTATTGTTCCTGGCCGAACAGAACCGACCAGCCTTTTTTCGAGAATTTTCCCGCCGTGTCCGTCGTGCGTTTCATGTCCTTCTGGACCGCGGGCCGCGCCTCGATGCGCGCGCGCCAACGCACGACGTTCGGATAGTCCTCGATCTTCAAGCCCTGCCGCTCATAAAGCCGCGTCCACGGGAACACGGCGATATCGGCGATGGAGTATTCGCCCGCGATGTAGTCCCGGCCCGCGAGCTGCCTGTCGAGCACGCCATAGAGCCGGCCCGCCTCGTTGGTGTAACGGTCCATCGCATATTTGATGCGATCGGGCGCATAGGCGTTGAAATGATGCGCTTGGCCGAGCATCGGGCCGAAGCCGCCCATCTGCCAATAGAGCCATTTCAGCACGTCCCAGCGCGCCGCGCCGTCCTTGGGCAGGAACTTGCCGGTCTTCTCGGCCAGGTAAATGAGAATTGCACCTGATTCAAAAAGGGAGATCGGCTTGCCGTCCGGCCCATCGGGGTCGACCAGCGCTGGGATTTTGTTATTGGGGCTGATCTCGAGGAATTCGTCGGTGAACTGGTCGCCCGCGTTCAGGTCGACCCAATGCGACCGGTGCGGAAGGCCGCACTCCTCCAACATAATGTGGATTTTCTGGCCGTTCGGCGTGGCCGCCGTGTAGAGGTCGATCATCCGTCCCCTCCCCTTCGCCCCAGGGAAACTAGTCTCCGGCCCCGCCCCCGCCAAGGGCAGGCGCATGACTTTTCATCATGGCTTGCGATACGATTCCCAGGCCTTAACCTCCGTCACCCTGCATCCGCACGGACGTTTCCCCGCATGCAACGGCTTCCCCACGGACGACGCGCGCGTTTTTCACTGACGTGGAACGGCCATGTCACGGAGGCGCGCGAGGGCGACACGGTGGCCGCGGCCCTGCACGCCGCCGGCATCACCTCCGTCGCGCGCTCCCGCAGGCGCCATCGGCCCATCGGATCGTCCGGCACGTTCATCGCCGGCACGTTGGCGAGCGTCGACGGACGGCCCAACGTCCGGCTCGACCGCGAGCCCGCCAAGCCCGGCCTCGACGTCCGCATGCAGCATGTCTGGCCGCGCGCCGATCTCGACCTGCTTTCGCTCGCGCGCCTTCTGCCCGCGCGCATGACCTATGCGGGCTTCGAGCACACCAACCTGATGCCGAGCGGCACGCGCCGGTTCGAGATTTGGGAGCGGCTGCTGCGCTTCATGGCGGGCGTGGCCGATGCGCCGCCCGCGCCGGCGGAGCGGACGGCACCGAAGGGAGCGCGTGTCGCGGTCGATACGGTCGTGATCGGCGGCGGCCCCGCGGGCCGCACCGCCGCGAGCGCCGCGGCCCAGCGCGGCGAGCGCGTCATGCTGATCTCGCGCGGCACCGCGCCCGGCCAGTCGGCCGCGCGCATGGGCGCCTCGGCGGGCGAACTGGACCACCGCGTCGATGTGCGCGGCGGGATGGACGCGTTCGGCATCTATCGCGACGGCGCGTTCGTCGCGGCCGCGCCCCTGGACGGCCGCGCGGGCGCGCTGGTGGTCGAACCGAAGAAGATCGTGCTGGCGACGGGCCGGCGCTCCTGCCCGCCCCTTATCCCGGGTGCGGACTTGCCCGGCGTGATGGACGCGGCCACGGCCCTGGCGCTGGCCGTCGATTGCGCGGTCGCCCCCGGCACGCAGGTGGCCGTCATCGGCACGGGCGCCGAAACCGAAGTCGCGCGCCGCCTGCGCGACCTGGGCGTCAACGTGGTAGCGACCGCTCCCGCCGCCGCCCTGCGCCGCATCACCGGCCGCAACGCGGTCACCGGCATCGAGACCGACCGGCTGATCTCCTGCGACGCCTTGGTACATGCCGGACCGTGGCGGCCCGACCCCGCGCTCGCCTTCATGGCCGGCTGCGACGGGCTGCTGCAGTTGCGCGACGCGCCGCTTCTCTCCGGCGTCTCCCTCGCGGGCAGCGCGGGCGAGACGGCCGAACCGATCATCTTGGGCCCTGCCCCGCGCGATGCCGCCTTCGTCTGCCCCTGCATGGACGTGACGGTCGCGGAAATTTTGCATCACGTGCGCAAGGGCGAGACGGATGTCGAGGTGCTGAAGCGCCTGACCGCCTGCGGCATGGGCCCGTGCCAGGGCGTGCCTTGCTGGGACCAGTTGGCCGCGCTTCTCGCCGACGAGCTGGGCGGCGCACCCGCCGATTACGGCCATCCGACCTATCGCGGACCTCGCCGCGGCCTGACGGTCGCACAGGCGGCGGGACTCGACGGGCTGGTGGAGCCCGACCGGTGAGCCGCTATCCCAAGCGCGCCTCCGTCGTCGTCGTTGGTGGCGGCATCCAAGGCCTGTCCTGCGCCTTCAACCTGGCGCTGCGCGGCGTGGGCGGCGTGGCGGTGCTGGACGCGGGCTATTGGCAGGGCGGCGCGTCGGGCCGCAACGGCACCCTGATCCGCGGCGGCTTCGCCTCTCCGGAATGGACGCGCTTCTTTGGCCATTCCAACCATTGCTGGATGAACCTGGCCAAAACGCTGGGCCATAATCCGATGTTCACCCGGCGCGGCTACGCCATGATCGCGGAGACGCAAAAGACCGCCGCCATGCTCGAAGGCGCGCTGAAGGTGCATGC
>CAYZFH010000077.1:0-8730 GCA_964477375.1 uncultured Rhizobiaceae bacterium
CGACCGTCACCGTGTCGCCGTTCTTCAGCCAGCGGTCGGGGATGAAGGCTTCCGCGCGGTCGATGCCGTAGCGCTTGCCGGAATCCGGGATGCGTTCGATCCAGAACAGATCGTCCTCGTGCGGCCCTTCCACCGGCACGCCCAAATCGCGCGCGATGGCAGCCACGTTGCCGGCATGGTCGGAATGGCCGTGCGTCACCAGGATACGCTCGATCGTGACGTTCTCGTCCTTGGCTGCGGCCAGGAGCTTGTCCATCTCCCCGCCCGGATCGACGAAGGTGCCCTTCATCGTCTTGGTGCACCAGAAGAGGGAGCAGTTTTGCTGCAGCGGCGTCACGGGAATGACGACCGCCTGAAGGGGCATGGTTTGGTCTTCGCTCATATATAAGTGTGTCCTTGGGTCGGGCGTCCCCGAGATATCGGGCCTCGCGGCCCGTCCGTCAACCGCGCTAGGGCGCCACGCCCATTTTTTGAAGTTCTTCGCGCGCAGAGACGTCGATGGTCTGTATGACCCCAGTCTTTTCCGGCATCTGGGCCACCAAGGCCAGACAAGTCTTGTAGTCGGCGATGGCCTTGTCGTGGTTGCCCAGCTTCTGATTGGCCTTGGCACGATGATATAGGCCGAAAGCCTTGTCGCGCGGTTCGGTGCTGAGCGCGATGTATGTATCGAGGTTCGCGATCGAAGCGGGCAAATCACCTTTCGTACGATAGGTAGTAGAGCGGGCGAGATAGAGACCTGCTTCGGCGGGATCGAGCGCGATGGCGCGGTCGGCATCGGCCAGCGCATTTGCGAAGTCCCGTAAGGGATAGCTGCCGTATGCGTCGGAGCGGTTGTTCAGAATGCGCGCGAGTTCCTTGTCTTGAAACCGTCCCGAATTGACGAGCGCGGTGCAGGCCGCCAGCTTTTCCTGCGCCGGCATGGGTTTGGATAGAAGGCGCCCGCCCACATCACCGTAGCTTTTACAGGTGTTGGCCTCGGCCGCCATCGGGCAATCGGTCGGCATGGGATTGCTGGAACGAAACGCACATCGATCCTCGGCGGCTGCGTCGCCGCCTGTCGCCAGCATGAAGCCCGACAATATCCCGGCAGCAATTCGTGGACGCATCCGCGGCTCCCCCGTTCCGCAGTCCTCACGGCAAGTATCTTCCGTTAGGGAGCTTCGGTCGGCAAGCTAGGCTGCGGCATTGGGAAAGCAGGGGAGGCGCTTGTGTCCGGAACCATCAAAACCGTCGGGATCATCGGCACGGGGCTGATCGGCTCCGGTTGGGCCGCGCGCTGCCTGGCCCATGGCTACGACGTCATCGCGCAAGATTCGAACCCGGCGGCCGAGGCCGGTTTGCGCGCCACGGTCGAGCGGGTGCGGCCTCTGCTGGCGAAGGCCTATGGCGACTTGGCGAAGAAGCCGGGCGCATTGCGCTTCGTGACCGATCTCGGAGCCTTGGCCGAAGCCGACTTCATCCAAGAGTGCGCGCCCGAGCGCGAGGATCTGAAGATCGACCTGTTCGGGGCATTGGGTGCCATCGTCCATAAGGCCGCGATCATCTCGTCCTCGACCTCGCGCTTCGTGCCCTCGCTGCTTCAAACCAAATGCAAGATTCCGGAGCGCTTCCTGGTCGGGCATCCGTTCCATCCGGTCTATCTGATGCCGCTGGTCGAAGTGGTGGCGGGGCCTGACACGACGGCTGAGACGGTGGACGCCACTATGGCGTTCTACCGCGCCATCTCCATGCAGCCCTTGAAGCTGGAACGCGAGATCGAGGCGTTCATCGGCAACCGGCTGCAAAACGCCCTCTGGAAGGAGGCCGTGCATTGTTTCGCCACCGGCGTCGCCGGCACGAAGGAGATCGACGACGCGCTGGTCCATTCCATCGGCCTACGCTGGGCCTTCATGGGCACGTTCATGACCTATCACCTGGCCGGCGGGCCGACCGGCATGCGGGGTTTCGTGAAGCATTTCCCCAAATCCATCATCGATGCGGCGGAGGGCACTTCGCCGGAAGAATTGGGCGCGCGGCTGATCGAGGAATGCGAGCGCCAGCAGGGCGGAAGATCGATGGCGGAGATCCAGGAAAAGCGCGACGCGCTGCTGGCCGACTTGCTGCAAGTGTTCAAGCGCCACGGCGTGGGTGGTGGGGTGACGAGCCTTTAATCGCCGCGGCATGCCAATCGGACTCCGATCCGCCGCCCTTGGACGAACGGCCTAGGTTTGCGCAGAATCGCGCGGCTTCTGTCCATGAGGGGAAGGGACTTCGGGCGTGTACGACGCGATCGTGATCGGCGGCGGTCATAACGGGCTGACCGCGGCGGGCTATCTCGGCAAGGCCGGGATCAAGACGCTGGTGGTGGAGCGGCGCCCCGTCCTAGGCGGCACCGTGGTCACCGAGGAGTTCCATCCGGGGTATCGCAATTCCATCGCCGCCTTCGCGATGGGGATCCTGCGCCCGGATGTCATCCGCGATCTGGAATTGAAGCGGCACGGGCTGGACGTGATCCCATTCAAGGGCGCGACGGAACTGCTGAGTGACGGGCGCGCCATTCTGTTCACGGGCGACGAGGCGCGCGATCAGGCGACGGTGGCGCAATTCTCGAATCGCGATTTCGAGGCTGCAAAGCGGCTGCGTGCGCGTCTGTTGCGCGTGGGTGACGTGATTCGCAACCAGTGGCTGCGGCCCGCGCCGGACTTGGCGGGCGGATGGGAGTCGGCCCTCGCAGCCTTGGGCACGGCCAACCAGTTCCGCAAGCTGGACGCCGACGACCGGCTGTTCGTCGCGCAGCTTTTCACGATGAACGCCCACGATTTCTTCTCGCGCTGGTTCGAGAGCGAGACGATGAAGACGCTCTATACGGTTCATTGCGTTTCCAGCAATTTCGCGAGCCTGCATCAGCCCGGATCGGCGATCCCGTATTTCCTCAATATCCTGGGCGAGCTTGACGGGGTACGCGGCAAATGGGGACTGCCCAAGGGCGGCATGGGGGCGATCACCCAGGCGATGGCGGGGTTCTGCCGCGAAAAAGGCGTCGAGATCCGGGTAGATGCGCCTGTGGCACGCATCCTCATGCAGGGCGGGCGTGCCGGCGGTGTTCGTCTGGAATCCGGTGAAGAGATCCGGTCCCGCTTCGTGCTGTCCAACACCGATCCCCGAATGACGTTTCTGAAGTTCGTGGGCCGCGAGCATCTGGACGGCGATTTCGCGGATCATATCGAGCGTCTGCGCACCGGACATGCCACGCTGCGGATGAACCTGGCGCTGCAGGGAACGCCGCGTGTGGCGGGCCTGTCGGAAGCCGATAACCGCATTGCGCTCGGTACGATGATGACCATCATCCCAGAGATCCATACGGTTGAATGCGCCTATCGGGCGGCACGCGACGGCGAATTGCCCGAACAGCCCTATGTCAGCATCCAAGTGGCGTCAGCTTTGGACCCCAGCCTGGCGCCGGCGGGCGGCCATGTCGCGGCGCTGCTGTGCAAATACTTCCCCTACCGCTTGTCGGGCGGCCGGACCTGGGACGCCATCAAGGAACAGGTGGCGGATTCCATTATCGCCGCGGTCGAGCGGCATCTTCCCGGCCTGTCCAAGCTGATCGTCGGCCGGCAGATCCTTACGCCATTGGATCTGGAGCGCGTGTTCGGCCTGCCCGAAGGCGATATCTTTCACGGGCGGCACGATCTGGATCAACTCTACAGTCTGCGGCCCCATCCAAAGGCGGCGCGTTATGCGACGCCGGTCGCGGGGCTATATCTTTGCGGCTCGGGAGTCCATCCCGGCGGCGGCGTCTCCGGCGGGCCAGGGCACAATGCGGCGGAGCGCGTGATCCGCGACTTCAAGCGGCGGGCGGCGTAAGGGGTAATACGGCAATGGATTTCGGTTTCTATCTTCCGTGCTA
This sequence comes from uncultured Rhizobiaceae bacterium, assembly GCA_964477375.1. Classification (GTDB taxonomy): domain Bacteria; phylum Pseudomonadota; class Alphaproteobacteria; order CADEGL01; family CADEGL01; genus CADEGL01. Next base: position 3,890 of record CAYZFH010000077.1, read on the forward strand.
TTGGCCGGACACGAGCTATCCGGTCCAGCGCCTCTATAAAGAGATGCTGGAAGAGGCCAAGTTCGCGGAGGAGCTGGGCTTCACCGCCTTCGCCATTCCCGAGCATCACTTTCTTAATACGCTGGTCCATCCCAATCCGCTGCTGACAGCGGTGCGGGTCGCGTCCGTCACCAAGCGCATCCCGATCGTCACGGCGGTGATGGTGCTGCCGCTCCACGACATGCGGATGCTGGCGGGCGAGATCACCCAGACCGACTGCCTGACCGACGGGCGCATCCAGATCGGTGTGGGGCGCGGCGCCTTCCGCTACGAGTTCGACCGCTTCGGCGTGCCGATGGAAGAGGCGCGCGAGCGGTTCGACGATTCGCTGCGGCTTCTGATCAAGCTCCTGACCGAGGAAGAGGTCTCCTGGGACAGCAAGTTTTACAAGTTCGATTCGCTCACGATTACGCCGCGGCCGGTGCAGAAGCCGTGCCCGCCCATCTGGATCGCGGCCATGCACGAGGGCAGCATCACCTGGGCGGTCGAGAACGGCTATCCGGTCATGACCACGCCGCTGCGCGATCCCTTCGCGGCCGCCAAGATGCAGGCCGACGCGTTCACGGCCGCCAAGGCCAAGAACCCGACCAAGCCCGTGCGCATGTCCATGCTGCGCAACGCCTATGTCGGCACGAGCGATGCCGACGTGAAGGAGAAGGTAGGCTTCGGCCTGACCAAGCAGCGCCAGTTCGCCAACGTCTTCAACACGCCGGGCGAGGTCCACCGCGGCAAGATCAAGCTGCTCGACATCGCGCTGACCGAGGACGAGATCGCCAACAACATCATCATCGGCATGCCCGACCGCTGCATCGAGATGCTGAAGCGGTACGAGGCGCTGGGCATCGACAATCTGATGCTAAACATGAATTTCGGCGCCTCGCACCGGGACGTGATGCGCTCGTTGGAACTGTTCGCCACCCGCGTCATGCCGCACTTCGCCTGATGGCGGCGCGCACCGCCGACCAGATCCACCGCGACGCCTTGATCGTCGACGGGCTCGGCTTCGGCTCCGACGGCTATGCCGGCAATCTGATCGCGGGCAACGTGGCGGCCATCAACATCACGGTCGCGGACGTCACCGGCGATTTCGAATTGTGCTGCGACAACATGGCGACCTGGTGCGCGCGGCTCGACGAAGCCGACAGTGCGTGGCGCCTGGTGCTGGAGACCAAGGATATCGCTGCGGCCAAGGCCGCGGGCAAGGTCGGCCTGATCATGGGCTGGCAAAACATGCGGCCCATCGCCGACCGGCTGGAGCGGCTGACCCTGTTCCGGCGGCTCGGCGTGCGGGTGATGCAGCTCACCTACAACGAGCGCAACTTCATCGGCAGCGGCTGCTTGGAACCGGTGGACAGCGGCCTGAGCGCGTTCGGCAAGAGCGCGATCCGCGAGATGAATCGCCTGGGCATCGCCGTCGATCTGAGCCATGTGGCCGAGCGCACCTGCCTCGACGCCGTGGCGGCGTCGGACAAGCCGGTCCTGATCACCCATGCCAACGCCAAAACCGTGCGCGACGTGCCGCGCAACAAGAGCGACGCGGTCATCAAGGCCGTGGCCGGAACGGGCGGGCTGATCGGCGCCAGCGTCTACGGCCCCATGTGCTGGAACGGCGATCCGTCGCGCCGGCCCAATTTGTCGGACTTCGTGCGGCACCTGGAACACATCGTCGGGCTGGTCGGCGTCGAACATGTCTCGCTCGGCACCGATTTTCCGATCGTCAGCGACCTGTCCAAGGTGAACCACATCATCGAGCGCACGCTGAAGCGCTATGGCGGCAACGTGAATAGCTATGCCGCCGCGTTCGGCAACGACGTGCGGACGCGCTATCCGACCGATTGCGGCACCTCCGCCGAATTGCCAAACCTGACGCGGGCCTTGGTCGAGCGTGGCTGGGGCGAGGCCGATATCCGCGCCGTGCTGGGTGAGAATCTGGTACGCGTGCTGGGGCGCATCTGGGCAACGGATTGAAACCGCGCTACAAGACCGGCCCACCTTCTTCCTCAATCCTTTCGCAACGATCATGAGCGCCGAGGCCGAATCCAGCGCCGTCAATCTGCGCTACGACGCAACCGAGAAGGCGCCTTTGCCGGTCGCGGCGCTGGTCGGTGGGCAGATCGTGGCCCTCATCCTGGCCGGCATCGTGCTGGCGCCGCTGGTCATCACCCGCGCGGCGGGACTGGAGAGCCAGGCCAGTTGGATGATCTTCGCCGCCCTGATCGTCTGCGGCCTGTGCACCTGGCTGCAGGCGTTGCGCATCGGCATCTTCGGCTGCGGCTTCGTGTTGTTCATGGGCTCGAACGCCGCCTATGTGCCGGTGTCGCTGGACGCGATCGCGGCCGGCGGCTTGGCGCTGATGGCGACGCTCGTGGCCGTGTCGGGTTTTGTGCAGTTCGCCTTCTCGATGAGCCTTGGGCGGTTGCGCCAGATCATCACGCCGGCGGTCGGCGGCACGGTCGTCATGCTGATCGCGGTCAGCATCATGCCGATCGCGGTCGACCTGATCGCGAAGCTGCCGGCCTCGGTCACTTCGACCACGCCGCACCAATCCTCGGCCGCGGCGACCTTCGTCTCGATCATCCTGATCATCATCTTCGCGGGGCCGAAGCTGCGGCTGTGGGCGCCCTTGATCGGCGTCGGGCTCGGCTGCGCCGTCGCCTATGCGGAAGGGCTGGTCTCGTTCCAGGCCATCGCGGCTGCGCCGTGGATCGGCCTGCCCGCCGCATCGTGGCCGGGCCTCGACCTCAGCTTCGGCGAGGATTTCTGGACGCTGCTACCCGCCTTTGCGATCGTCACGCTCGTCGGCGGTATCGAGACCTATGCGGACGCGACCGCCGTCCAGCGCGTGGCGCTGCGCAAGCAGCAGCCGATCGATTTTCGCCGCGTGCAGGGTTCGGTCAATGCCGACGCCGCGGGCAATCTCCTGTCAGGGCTCGCGGGCACGGCGCCCAACACCGTCTATTCCACCAGCGTGGCCGTGGCCGAGATCACCGGCATCGCGGCGCGGCAGGTGGCTTGGTTCGGCGGCGGGTTCCTGATCCTGATCGCCTTCTCGCCGAAGCTGGCCGCCGTGCTGATGGCGATCCCCAACCCCGTGGTGGGCGCCTATATCGCGGTCCTCCTGGCGCTTCTGTTCAGCCACGGGCTGCGCCTGGTGAACGAGGGGCGGCCCGATTTCGCCACCGGCTTCGTCGTCACGATCAGCTTCTGGATCGGCGTCGCGATGCAGAACAAGTGGCTGTTCAATGCCGAGATGCCGGCCTGGTTCACCACCATGTTCGGCAGCGGCACGACCTCGGGCGGCATCGTCGCCATCGTTCTGATGGGCCTCTTGCAGGCCGGCAAGGGGCGGGCGGCGAAGACCGAGCTGACGACGGACAAGGCGGGTGCGGAGAAATTGCGCGCATCCGTGCTGGCCTTCTGTGCGAAGGCCGGGTGGAACAGGATCGCGACCGGCCGCTTCGCCATCGCGACCGACGAGACCTTTGCCTATATCGCCGGCCAGACGGGGCCGGGGCATAACGTGCGCCTGGTGCTCAAGAAGACGGGCGGGTACGCCGAGGCCGAATTCGCCGGCCCGAACCTGGCGAAAAACCTCGTGGCCGACACCGGCGCCGACGAGCACCTGGAAGCGATCCGAGGCTTGGCGCTCCATGCCGAACACCGCCAGTTCTACGGCCGCGACTACATTTCGCTCCAAATGCCCCTGCCGGGCGCGGCTGACGAACCGTTGCCCGCCGAGAAGCCGGTGGAGGTGACGCCTCTGGACGCCCCGCCAGGTGCCTGAAAGCCAGTTAGGTTAGGCGCTTTATGGCGTAACTAACCCGTCTCGATTAAGCTCCCGGCCATACGGTTCCGCCTCCGGGGGAAAACGTGCGCCATCTGAAGGCGAGGTCGGCCACCGCCTTGGGCCGGCTCCGCCGCAACATCATCATTCTGGGCGCGGTGTTCTGTATGATCGTGTTGGCCGGCAGCACGGCGACCGCGATCCGCACCCGCGACCGCGCGCTGGAGCAGGCCGAGCGGAACGCGCAGACCCTGGTGGCCGCGCTGCAGGAGCATGCCGGCGGCGCGTTCCAGGCCATCGACATGGGCCTGACCGATCTTGTCTTCGATGCGCAAAAGGTCGACCTCTCGAAGTCCGGCCACGCGGGCATGTGGGGCAGCGAGCTGATCGTCAAAGACGACCTTCTGCCCCAGGTGCGCAACATCGCGCTGATCGATGCGAGCGGCAGGCTGGTGGCGGAATCGATCAAGCCGCCTTCGGAGACGACCGACGTTTCCACGCGGCCTTACTTCATCTTCCACCGGGATAACCCGTCGAAGGATTTCCATATCGGCCAGCCGATCCAAAGCGTGCGGACCGGAAACTGGATCATTCCCGCGAGCCGCCGTATCGACCGGCCCGACGGTTCCTTCGGCGGCGTCGCGGTTGCCATCGTCGATCCCGCCTATTTCAACGAGTTCTACCGCTCGCTCGACATCGGCACGGGCGGCACGGTGTGGATCTTCGACAGCAACCGCAAGCTTCTGGTGCGCGAACCCGCGATGCCGGAGCTTTACACCCAGGGTTACAAAGCGGTCACCATCGGCCAGGCGCTGGACGAAGCGCCGTCCGGCACGTTCGTCGCGGATTCGCCGGTCGACGGCGTCCAGCGCATCATCTCCTACCGCAGCGTGAGCGATGTGCCGATCATCGTCGCCATCGGCGTCCGCTACGATGTGGCCATGGCCGCGTGGCAGCGCGACATGCGCTATCGCGGCATCGTGGTGACGGCGATCCTGGCGCTGGTGATCGCATTGGT
>CAYZFH010000077.1:8830-12210 GCA_964477375.1 uncultured Rhizobiaceae bacterium
TGTTCCTGGCCAATATGAGCCACGAATTGCGCACGCCGCTGCACGCCATCCTGGGCCTGTCGGAGATCATCCGCGACCAGCCCGGTATCGAGCAGCCGGTGCCCGAATACGGCAAGATGATCCACGACAGCGGCCAGCATCTCTTGACCCTCATCAACGACATCCTCGACATGTCCAAGATCGAGGCTGGGCGATACGAGCTGGTCGAGGAAACGGTGGTCCTGGCCGAGCTCGCGCAGGCCTGCCTCACCATCACTTCGACGCGCGCCAACATGGCGGGTGTCCATCTGAGCGACCAGGTCTCCGCCGCGCTGCCGCCGGTGCGCGCCGATGCGCGGGCGTTGAAGCAGGTACTGCTCAATCTTTTGTCCAACGCGGTCAAGTTCACGCCGGCGGCCGGTACGGTGACCCTGTCGGCGGCGGTTCAGCCGGACGGCGCCATGATGCTGCGCGTCTCAGACACGGGCGTCGGCATCGCGGAGGAAGACCTCACCCGCGTGGCCGAGCCGTTCTGGCAGGCCGACCCCAGCCACGCGCGCAAGTATGGCGGCACGGGGCTCGGCCTCTCGATCACCAAACACCTGATCCTGCTGCACGGCGGCACGATGGAGGTGGAAAGCGAGGTGGGCGAGGGCACGATCGTCACGGTCACGCTGCCGAAAGATCGCGTGGCCGATACAGTGGGCAAGCGCCTGGCCCCGGCGTAAGCTGACGCCTTCGCGGCACGTCCAAGAGCGAGGCTTTCCATGAGCACGATCGATTCCAACCGCGTCGTCGTCACCGGCGAGAACCCCTTCATCCGCCTGAGCGAGACCGATGGCGGCCCCAATACGACGGAGGCCAGCTATTGGCGCGTCTTCTACGCGCCGGACGGGCCGGGCCATGTGCTCTATCTCAAGAGCGAGCTGACCGAGAAGCGTTGGCGCATCTATACCGACAATGTGAAGCTGACGCGCTGGCTGCAGAAGACCGTGCAGGGCATGCTGAACGCCGAGCTGAAGGACGAGGCCATTCCCGTCGTCGACGCGGCTTTCGCGCGGTCGGGCGATGCGATGGAGTCCTGGACCGAGACGGTCTCGGCCGACGGCGAGGAGATCGCGCTGACCTGGCACCAGATGGGCGATCCGCTTCTGATCCACACCCAGCCGGGTGCGGGCGGCCGGAAATACGGCCTGTCGACCGTGCTGATTCCCGCCGCGCGCGCGTCGCTGACGCGCAACGGCGTCTCTGCCGTGGGCAGGGTCTGGCCGCGCGATCGCGAAGGCCGTCCGTTCAGCACCTCGGCCCTGGCCTTCGCCGAAAGCTGGACCGAGCCGCGGTAGGACGCGCCGCCCCTCTATGACGCCGCCCAACAACGACGATCAGATCCGTTCGCCCGCCTACCGGTTGGCCGCGCTCGATCAGGATTTCCTCCTGGGCGACAGCATGCGCGGCGTGCGCTTCATGCTGGAATACGCCAAACCCGAGGAACGGTTGCGCGCCTGGGGGGTGCGATCGACGATCGTGGTGTTCGGCAGCGCGCGTTCGCGCCCCGCCGAGGGCGGAGCCTCCCAACAAGCCTATCCGCACCGCGCGCATTGGTACGAAGAGGCCCGCCGGTTCGGCCGCATCGCCTCCGAACGCGGCGGCGCGCTGCACCCCAAGAACGGAAAGCGCGACAACGTGATCGCCACGGGCGGCGGCGGCGGCATCATGGAAGCCGCCAACCGCGGCGCGTGGGAGGCGGGGGCGCCGTCCATCGGCTTCAACATCAAGCTGCCGCACGAACAAGAGCCGAATGCGTTCCAGACGCCGGACCTGACCTTCAACTTCCACTATTTCGCCATGCGCAAGATGCACCTGGCGATGCGCGCAAACGCACTGGTCGTCTTTCCCGGCGGCTTCGGCACCTTCGACGAGATGTTCGAGATTCTGACCTTGCGTCAAACCGGCAAGGCGCCGTCGGTCCCCATCGTGCTGTTCGACCGCACCTATTGGTCGCGGTTGATCAACTTCGAGATGCTGGTCGAGGAGGGCATGATCCAGCGGGCGGACTTGGCGCTGTTCGACTTCGCCGACGATGCGGAGGGCGTCTGGGAATCCCTCGTCAGCCACGGCCTCAAGGCGCACACGCCGGAATCGGCGCGCCCGACGCCGGAGCATCCGCGCGATATCTAGCGCCGCTTGTCGCCCGTAACCATCGACCGCACCAGATTCTCGCGGTGCGCGAAGCTGGCCAGCACCACGCCGCCGATATGGGCGAAGATCAGAAAGATCGTGATATTGGCGAAGGTCTCGTGCAGCTCCTTGACGTCGTGATTTCCGCGGTCGCGCATCGTGCCCTTGTAGAGCGCGGGCGCCACGGGCTCCAAGCCGATCACGTCGCGCGACACGAAGGTCGCGATCCGATCCGTCTCGCTGCGCGTGCCGTAATAGGCCATGCCGGAAAAGGTCGTGAGCAAGAGGCTGATGAGCAGGGCCGCCACCATCATCCCGCCCGCGGGGCTATGGCCCACATACCGTTCGGCGCGGAACAGCAGCAGGTTCTTGAAGTAGGTAAGAGCGGTCGAGGGGCGATAGAGGAAGTCCGAGAAACGCGCATGGCGCGGCCCGATCAGGCCCCACACGATGCGCGCCAGAACGAGCGCCGCCACCGTATAGCCCGCCCAGGTGTGAAGAGTCAGCGTTTCGTCTTCGCTTAGGAAATACGCGGCGGTGAAGGCGGCGACCAGTGCCCAGTGGAACACGCGCACGAAGCGGTCCCACACCCGCACCGTGTCGCCTTGCGGATAATTTTCATTCGCCATGTCTGCGTTCTCCCTGGCCGCGTTCTGGGAGAAACTCTAGCGGCGGAAGGTGCGGCGAGTCTTGTCTTGGATCAAATTGCCCGGGCGATGATCTGGACCGGCGCGATCAGGCCGCCCTGCAGCGCGGCCATCACATTGGCCAGCCGCTCCTTCATGCCCGCGCCCAGGATATGGAGGCCCAGCGCCGGCGCGCCGGACTGCGCGGCCTCCGCGCGGCGCTTCTGCGCAACCTCTTTCACGAGTTCGGTACGGTCGGTCTCGGATTCGATCTCAAAGCCGGCATGGGCCAACAACCGCTGATAAGCCGCCGGCGTCTCGAGGAAGCTGGTTTCGCGCGATACCGCCCAGGGCATGGGGTAGGGAACGTCGCCGTCGCCCGCGCGCATGATGTCATAGACGCCGAACTTGCCGCCTTTCTTCAGCACGCGGCGCACCTCGGCGAACACGGCCGCCTTGTCCGGGATGTTCATGCCGACATGGATCATGGTCGCCGTGTCGAACGCGCCGTCCTCGAACATCAGCCCCTTGGCATTGGCCTCGCGGAACTCCGCCCGGTCGGCCAGGCCGCAGCGCTTGGTCAGCGCGTTGGCGACC
>CAYZFH010000078.1:0-12178 GCA_964477375.1 uncultured Rhizobiaceae bacterium
CATGCCCGTGCCGATTGGGATCCTGACCTTCATCACCGGTTGGCTGTCCGTGCACGACAGGACCGAACCGGGACACAGCTATCTGGACTGGCTCGGCTTCTGCACCCTCGTGCTCGCGATCGGATCCATGATGTACGGGCTTTCGCGCGGCGAACGGCTGGATTGGTTCGCCTCCGGCGAGATCATCGCCGCGGCCTGCATCGCGCTTCTGGCCTCCTACGTGTTCGTGGCCCGCATGATGATGGCGCGGCGCCCCTTCATTCCGATGAGACTGTTCAAGGACCGGAACTATACGGTCGCGCTGCTCTTCATCTTCATCTACGGCAACTACAATTATCTGCCGATCTTCGTGCTGCCCATCATCTTGACCAGCGTGATGGGATTGACCTTGCCGGTGATCGGCGCGCTGATCGCCGTGCGCAGCCTGGGCTCCTTCGCCAGCATGCTGATCGTGGCGCCGCTGTCGGACCGGGTGAACACACGCGTCTGGCTGATTGCCGGCTTCCTCGCCCTGATGGTGCCGTTCTGGATGATGGCCCGCTGGGGCATCGATCCGTCATGGAGCGGGATCATCATCGCGATGTTCCTGCACGGCTTCGGCTCCAGCATGCCCTATATCGGCATCAGCGCCGCAGCCTTCGCGACCTTGCCGGTCGAGTTGCGCAGCCAGGGCATGAGCCTTCTGCACCTGACCAACAACATGGGCGTCGCCATGGGCACGACGGCCATCTTCGCGCTGCTCGCGCGCGAGATGCAGACCAGCTATTCCGCGCTGTCGCAGTTCGTCAGCCCCTATAACGAGGCCGTGCAGGCAGGCGCCGCGCGCGGCACGCACATGCACGATGCGCACGGGCTGGCCTCGATCGGCGCCGAGGTCAGCCGCCAAGCCACCATGGTGGCGTTCAATTCAACGCTCCAGATCGCGGCCTATCTGGGACTCATCATCCTGCCGCTGCTGTTCTTCGCGCGCGTGCGGCGCTGACGCGCCTCAGCCCTTCACCCAATCCTTGTTCGCGCGCAGCGCCTTGATGATGGCGACCAGGTTCTTGTCCCGCGCGTGCGACAGCTCCGTATAGGACTTGCCCTCGGCCATCTTCTCGCAGGCCGCGATTACCTTGGCCTTCATCTCGGGCGTCAGCTTGGGCGACAGGAGCTTGCTCCACACGCTGGCCTTCTCCATGTCGAAATGCTCGAAGAAACCGCGCATGCCGCCCTCGCCGCCCGCCATGTGCATGTGGATGAACGAGCCCATCATGGCCCAGCGCAGGCCGGGACCCTGGCGGATCGCCGCGTTGATCTGCTCGGGCGTCGCGATGCCGTCCTGCACCATGTGCAGCGCCTCATGCCACATGGCCTGCTGCAGCCGGTTGGCGATATGGCCCGGCGCCTCCTTGAGCATCTTGATCGCGTAATGGCCGTTGCGGTTGTAGAAGTCGCAAGCCCAATCAACGGCCCACTCCGCCGTCTTCTTGCCGCCCGCCACCTCGACCAAGGGCACGATATGGGGCGGGTTGAACGGATGGCCGATCACCGTGCGCTCCGGATGGATGCTCTCCTTCTGGATGTCGCTCATGATGAAGCCGGAGGTCGAGGACGAGATCACGATGTCCTTCGGCGCGGCCTCCTCGATCTGGGGCAGGAGCTTGACCTTGATCTCGAGCTTCTCGGGCGCGCTTTCCTGGATGAAATCGGCGTCCTTCACCGCATCGCCGATCGAAGTGCCGAATTTGAGGCGCGAGCGCGATGCGCCGGGCGCCAGGCCCAGCTCCTCCAGGAACGGCCAGGCCTGGTCGAGCAGCCGGTGGAACTTGGCCTCGGCCTTCGGATCGGGATCCTGAACCGAAACGTCGAACCCCTTGGCCAGGAAATGCGCGGCCCAGCCGCCGCCCATCAGTCCCGTGCCCACACAGGCCACGCGGCGCACTTTATCGGGTGTCGGTCGAGCCATTGTCGGTCTCCCTGTTTTTCTGTCAGCCCGTTTTCAAATCCGGCGGCGGGGTGCGGGCGACCGCGTCGCGGTGGGCCTCATCGGCCAAGGCTTCGATATTTTCCTTACGCTGGGCCGCGGCGGCCTCGTCGTAAAGGAACGGCAGGAAACAGAAGCGCCGGCCGCGTGTGATCGGCCACACCTCGTGCAGCACCGAGCATGAGAACACGATGGCGCCGCCCGTGGTCGCGCGATAGAGGCGCGAATCGTACTCGGGAAAACGCAGGTCGCCGCCCTCGTAATCCTCGGCGTTCAGGTTGATGGTGACGGCGAAGCGCCGGTGCGCGGTGCCCTTGGTGGTGTCGTCGCGATGCGCGCGGAAATAGCCGCCGGTCTGCGAATCGTAACAGGCCACGATGTGGCGCTCGATGCGCGTGGCGGTGAACTGGAACACCTTGCGCACTTCGGGCGCCAGGCGTCGCGCGATCTTGGCGTTGATCGTCTCCTGCAACGCCATATCGCGGATGGGGCAATCGGCGCGGCGCTTGAAGCCGTGGTCGATGGTCGAGACGGTCTTGCCGCTCGTGGGATCGGTGCGCATGAAGCCGCTGTCCTCGCCGCCGTCCTTCTCGTAAAGGGCGATCAGCTCGCGGCAGAACTCTTTCTCGAACACGTTCGGCACGGCCAGGACCGGCGCGCCCTCCCCGGCCATGGAGCGATCGTCGGACACGGGCTGGGCGTCGATCACGGCCAGGATCTCCGCCGCATGCCGCTCCGGCTGGCCGACCTTCAAGACAGCCAAGACGCGCAGCGCGCGATCGAGCACCAGCGAGAACGGGCGGTAGATATTGGCTTCGTCGACGGCGCCGTAAAGCTTGCTGAGTTGCCGCCCATAGTCGAGGAACAGCCGCGCGCCCGGCCTGCGTTCGGCCAGGCGTCCGTCGTTCACATCCGCCGAATCGCACGTGACAATGAACAGCGACGCGCGGACGTCGTTGAAGACGCGCTCGCACGCGATCAGTTCGGCGGCCAGCGCGCGCAGCCGCGCGTCCTTGGCCGAGCCCAGAAAGCTCAGGACGACATAACGTCCGCCCGCGATGTTGAAGTGGAAATCCTGCCGCTCGGCCGTCGGCGCGACGAACCACGGCACCGGGTCGCCGGGGCTGAAGGTCCGGGGCTTCTTCTGCTGCGCCATGCCTGCTTCGCGGCCGCGCGCGGATACCGATCCGCGCGCGGTTCGGCCCTAGAACGAAACCTTGTCGCCGCCCTTCAGGCCCAGCATCTCGCGCGCCTCGTCGGGCGTCGCGACCGAGAGAGACAGATCCTCGATGATGCGGCGGATCTTGGCGACCTGGGCCGCGTTCGATTCCGTCATCTGGCCCTTGCCCAGATACAGGCTGTCTTCCATGCCGACGCGCACGCTGCCGCCCATGATGGCGTTCATGGTGCAGAAGGCCATCTGGTGGCGACCCGCGGCCAGGACGGAGAAGTAGAAATCCTCGCCGAACAGGCGGTCGGCGGTGCGGCGCATAAAGACCAGGTTGTCGTAATCCGGGCCGATGCCGCCCAGGATGCCGAAGATGCCCTGGATCAGGAACGGCGGCTTCACGAAGCCGCGGTCGACCAGATAGGCCAGGCTGTAGAGATGGCCGACGTCGTAGCACTCGAACTCGAACTTGGTGCCGTGCCCGTCGCCCAGCTCCTTACAGATGCGCTCCATGTCGTGGAACGTGTTCTTGACCACGAAATCCTTGGTGCTTTCGAGGTAAGCCTTTTCCCAATCGTGGTTCCATTCCTTGAACCGCGCGGCGGCCTGGAACAGGCCGAAATTCATCGAGCCCATGTTGAACGAGGTCATCTCGGGCGAGGCCGCCTTGGGCGCGGCCAGGCGCTCGTCGAGCGTCATGCCCATGCCGCCGCCCGTGGTGATGTTCACCACCGCGTTGCAGTTCTGCTTGATGCGCGGCAGGAACTCCTTGAACACGGCCGGGTCCGGGGTCGGCTTGCCGTTCTTGGGATCGCGCGCGTGCAGATGGATGATGGCGGCGCCCGCTTCGGCCGCCGCGATGGACGCCTCGGCGATCTCGGTCGGGGTGATCGGCAGGTGCTTGGACATGGTCGGCGTGTGCACCGAGCCGGTGACCGCGCACGTGATGATGACTTTGTCGGTTTTCTTCACGAACCCCTCCCAGATTGATCCCCGAGGCCGGTCAGGCCGGCCGTTCGCGCGGAGTATGGCGCGCTGGGAAGGGGGCGGTCCAGGGGCGGGGCTAGCGTGCTAGCCCTTGCTGTCCTTGATGCATTGGGCGACGTACTTTTCCCACTCGAAGCCTTTCAGCCCCTTGTCGGTCGCCGCGTCCTGGCAATCGGCGATGGCCCGGTCGCCAACCGCGATCGCCTGCGGATCGGCTTGCCATGGTGCGGCGTGGGAGGCCGACACGAGCATCAGGATCGCACCCGATGCCAGAACCGCACGCCGGATCGCGCGCATCAATTGCTGCCCTTCGCGCAGGCCTTGATGAACTTCTCGCGCTCGTGGCTTTTGAGCTTCTTGGCATCCGCCGTGTCGGCGCAATCCTGGATGCGGCGGTCGCTGACCGACGTCGCATTCGGGTCCATATGCCAGTTCATGGCTTGCGCGGCCGTGCCCAGGACCAGGCTCGGAACGATGGCGGAGAGGAACAGAGCCGTCTTCATGGCCATCCACTCAAAAGAGGTGTGATGCGGCGATTCTTGCAAGCGCCCTCCGCTACCGCAAGCCCCGTGTACCTAAGGAATCGGCCGCATGCGTGCTGGAGCGGCACGGCGCATTCGGCCATCATGCGGCCATGATCGAATATGACTTCCTCGTTATCGGCGGCGGGTCGGCGGGCGCCACCATGGCCGGCCGCCTGTCCGAATCGGGCAGCAACACCGTCCTCCTGGTCGAGGCGGGGCCGGATACGCCGCCGGGCGAAGAGCCCAAGAGCGTGCTCGATTCCTATCCGGGCGTCGCTTACTTCGATCCGCGCTATCACTGGTCGAAGCTGCGCGTATTCCTGGCCCAAGGCAGCGCCACCCCGCGCCGTTTCGAGCAGGCCAAGATCATGGGCGGCGGCTCCAGCATCAACGGCACCTTCGCCATCCGCGGCCTGCCCTCGGACTATGACGAGTGGGCGGCGCTGGGCGCCACAGGCTGGTCCTTCGCCGACTGCCTGCCCTTCTTCAAGAAGCTCGAGCGCGACACCGACTTCGACGGGCCTGTACACGGCAAGGACGGGCCGATCCCGATCCGCCGCGTGAAGTTCGAGGATTGGCCGGGCTTTTCCCGCGCGGTCGGCGACGGGCTGAGCGGACGCGGCGTGCCGTTCCGCCCCGACCACAACGGCACGGCGGAAGACGGCTGGTTCTCCATGCCGATCAACAACGAGAACGACCATCGCGTCTCGACCGCCATGGCGTATCTCGATGCGACGGCGCGCAAGCGGCCCAACCTGCGCATCTTCGCCGACACGATGCTGGAGCAGCTCACCTTCGAGGGGAAACGCTGCACCGGCGCCGTGTTGATTCGCCCGAACGGGCGCGAGACGGTGGCCGCGCGCCACGTGATCGTCTGCGCCGGCGCGCTCCATTCGCCCGCCATCCTGTTGCGCGCGGGCATCGGGCCGGCCGCGGAAATTCAGAAGCACGCCATTCCCGTGCTGCACGAACTGCCCGGTGTCGGGCAGAACCTGATGGAGCATCCGACCGTGGCACTGGGCGCGCATCTGCGCCGCGCCGCGCGCCAGCCGCGCCGCATGGGCCGCCACATCATGCTGGGCTGGCGCTATTCCTCGGGCGTCGACGGCTGCACGCCCGGCGACATGCATGTGCTGGCCATCAACCGCGCGGGCTGGCACCCGCTTGGCCGCCGCCTGGGCTCCCTGATCTGCGCGTGCAACATCTCCTACTCGCGCGGCTCGGTGACCCTGCGCTCGCGCGCGGCCGAGGACGAGCCCATCGTCCATTTCAACTTCTTCTCCGACCACCGCGACCTGGAACGGCTGATCCAGGGGATGAAGCGGATGTACACGGTGATGACGACGCCGCAGGTGCAGGAGGCGGTGACCGAGATCTTCCCCACCAGCTATACCGAACGCGCGCGCGACATCGCCATCGTCTCCCCCGGCAACTGGCTGCGCACGGCGATGGGCGCGGCGTTGATCGATTCGGGCGAGGCGGGCCGCCGCTACATGGTTCATCAAAAAATCAGCCCAGGCATCGACATCCATGCGCTCGTGCGCAACGACGTCGCGCTGGAGCAATGGGTGCGCGAAAAGGCCTATGGCGGCTGGCACGCCAGCGGCACCTGCCGGATGGGCGCCGACGGCGACCCCATGGCCGTGCTCGATTCGTCGTGCCGGGTGCGCGGGATCGAGAATCTGCGTGTGGTCGATGCCTCCGGTATGCCGGCCATCCCAGCGGCCAACACCAACATCACCACCATCATGATGGCGGAAAAAGTGGCCGCCGCGATTCGCGCGGGCGACTGATGGCCGCAAATCCCATGAAACGGCGGACATTCCTGGCCGTCATCGCGGCGGCCCTGGCGATTGCCACCGGACTTGCGCTGGCTCCTGACTGGAAATCCGCGTTCGACCCCCTGCCCTCATGGAACGAGGGCATCGCGAAGCACACCATCATCGATTACGTGCGGCGCGCGGCGACCGAAGGCGGACCGGATTACATCCCACCCGAGAAACGCATCGCCACCTTCGACAATGACGGCACGCTGTGGGTCGAGCAGCCGGTCTATCCCGAGGGCGTCTTCATCTTCGACCGCATCAAGGCGTTGGCCCCCCAGCATCCGGAGTGGGCGGAGACCGAGCCTTATAAATCAGCCATCGCGGGCGACGTCGAAGGTGTCGCCAGGCAAGGCGACGCTGCCTTCCTGACCTTGGCAATCGCCATCGGCTCGGGCATGACCGACGCCGAATACGAGCAAGCGGCCATCCAGTGGATCGAAACGGCGCGTCACCCGCGCTTCGATCGGCCCTACACGGAGCTCGCCTATCAGCCCATGCTGGAGCTTCTGTCCTATCTGCGCGAAAACGGCTTCAAGACCTTCATCGTCTCGGGCGGCGGCACCGCGTTCCTGCGCGCCTTTGCCGAGAAGACCTACGGTATTCCGCCCGAACAGGTGATCGGCTCGACGGTCGCCCTGTCCTATCAAATGGATCAGGGTAAGCCGGTGCTGCGCCGCCTGGATCGCGTGACCGCCATCGACGTGGGGCCGGTGAAGGCCGAGCGGATCGGTACCATGATCGGCCGCCGGCCGGTCTTCGCCGCGGGCAATTCGGACGGCGATCTCGAGATGCTGCAATGGACGACACTGGCCACGGGCCCGCGCTTCGGCATGCTGGTGCACCACACCGACGCCGACCGCGAATATGCCTATGACCGGCAATCCGTCATCGGCCACCTGGAGGTGGCGCTGGATCAGGCGCCCGAGCGCGGCTGGTTCGTGATCGACATGAAGCGCGACTGGCGCACGGTCTTCGCCTTCGAGAACAACTAGGGCTTCTTGGCCATCCGCGCTTCGGCCGGGCAGCCGGGCGAGCGTTTGCGCGCGATGTATTCGTCGATGATCTCGGTGTAGCGCTCGCGTCCGAAGCTGGCGTAGTGCCCGCCATGGACCACCGAAACCGGCACGTTCCGGATCCGCTCGACGCTGGTCAGGAACTGATCCTCGACCGTGTGATAGAGGATCAGCTTGCCGATGCCGTTGGCGCCGTTATGGACGACGTCGCCCGAGAACAGGATGCCGGTCTTCTTTTCATAGAGCGCGATCGAGCCCGGCGAATGGCCGGGGATGTGCAGCACCTCGAAGGCACGGTCGCCCAGATCGACCACGTCGCCCTCGGCCAGCTTGCGCGTCGCGGGCGCGGCCTTCACCTCATAGTCGGCGGCGGAGAAGCCGTCCGGTTTCTCGCCGTCGAACATCTCGTCGACGACATAGGGATCAGCCACGGTGTTGAGGCGCGTCGGGCGCGCCATGATGTCGGCCTCGGCGGCGTGGATGTGGCGGTGCCCAAATTCGAAATGGCCGCCCACATGGTCGCAATGGCTGTGGCTGCCCACGGCCAGGACGGTGCGCTCATTCAGTTCGGGGATGGAATCGAGCAGGCTGACCAGGCCGAAGCCGGTATCCACCAGCATATCGCGGTCGCGCCCGCGCACATGCCAGATGTTGCAGCGGTAATCGGGCTTGATGCGCGCTTCCCAGAACAGGATGACGCCGTCGCCCACCGAGCGGGATTGGAACCAGCCATCCGCGTAAGAGCCCATTGTTTCCCTCTGCTTTTGCCGCGTCAGGATAGAACGGAACTGCGCCCTAAGGCACCTCGAACGACGCCACCAAGGGCGCATGGAACGAATCAGGCGGATTCGTCACGGCGGGTGTCGAAACCTCGTCGAACAGGGATTCGTTGTGAATCTCCACCCCGCGCGCATGCGCGAGAAGTGCGCGGGAGACCAGGACGTGGTCGATCAGGGACGCGCGCCCGCCATGAACGACCGAATAGCGGTTCGATTCCGGAACCGACGCCTCCAGAGAGACGAGCGACCGGTGGGCCAGATCGCCGTTGCCGGTATCCGCTTCGGCGGCGATCAGGGTACGGACCGGCATCTCGCGCGCATCGGCGTTGAAATCGCCCGCGACCGCGACCAGCGCGTGGCGCTCGGCGTCGAACAGGCCATCGACGAACAGACGCGTCTCCAGCGCCTGTCCCGCACGCTTCATGGTTGCGAGGAAGAATCCTTCGGCCCACGCACGCGCCGAGCCCCAGGCGAAGGGGCCGGTCTTCCCGCCGGGCACGAAAGCGGCCAGTGGCGCACGCAAATGGAGGTTGATGACGTGGAGCGTCCGGCCGTCGCCCAGATCGAGCGCCGTGTGGAGCACAGGCCGGTCCCATTCCACAGGCGCCGCCGTCTCCGCCACGGGCGATGCCGCGACCAAGTGATAGGAGGGCGCCGGCACGATCCCGTGCCGGATCTGGGTTTGATCGCCAATGGGAAAGCGCGACAGCGTGATCAGATTATGGACATCGTAGGGGCCATGTTCGCCCTTCGTATGCGCGCGCGCATAGGTTGCGTAGGGCGTGCCTTCCAAGAGCCGATCGAGCGCGGCGAGCGTGCGCGGCGCATGGCGCCCCGAAGGTTGGCCGTTCACCTCCTGCAGACACAGCACGTCGGCGCGCAGCCGCGCGAGTTGCGGACGCAGAATCTCGATGCGCCGTTCAAGGGGCGGCGCACGCTCCGGACGGTCGTCCAGACTTTCGAGATTGAAGGTGGCGAGGCGAAAGGCGAGCGGCATGGCCTGGGCGACCTTCCCAAGGGAGGATCGCCCAGGATAAGCCGTTATCGCGGCAAGGTCAGCGGGCTAGGCGCCGCGCCGGATCACTCGCCCTTGAAGTTGGGCACGCGGTCGTCGAACCAGGCGTTGGTGCCTTCGATCGAGTCCTTCGAGAACGAGGCCTTGAGGTAATAGTCGGTCTCGAACATCAGCACCTCGTCCAAGGGCGCCTCGACCGCCTTGTCGATCATCTCCTTGTGGTAGCGGACGGAGATGGGCGCGCGGCTGGCGATGACGTCGGCCATTTTCTTGGCTTCCTCGCGCTCCTTGCCGACCGGCGTCACGCGATTGACGAGGCCGATGCGATGCGCCTCGACCGCCGGCCACCATTCGCCGAGATAGGCGATCTCACGCGCGCGCGCGATACCCACCTTCTGGGCCAGCATCTTGGTCGTGCCGTTGGTCATGGTGATGCTGAGCGTCACCTCGGGGCAGCCGAACTGGGCGTTCATCGACGCCACGACGAGATCGCAACCGATGCAGATCTCGGTGCCGCCGCCGACGCACCAGCCTTGCACGGCCGCGATGACGGGGAACGGCACCTGGCGGATCAGGCGCGTCACGCGCTGGGCGGTCTGCTGCCAGGCGAAGAGCTGCTCCTTCGAGACCGAGCCGTCGGCGATGCCGGTCGAATGCTCACGGATCTCGGTGACGTCATGGCCGGCCAGGAAGGACGAGCCGTTGGCCGCGATGATCAAGCAGCGAATGTTCTTGTCCTTGCCCAGCGCCTCGATGGCGTCGCCGGCCTCTTCCCACATCACCATGGTGAAGGCGTTGGACTTCTTGGGCCGGTTGAAGATCACCCAGGCCACATGGCCTTCCTTCTTGGTGATGATCAGGCCGCTCTTGGAGGCAATCTCGCTCATGGCACTCTCGTTGTTCGGGTGAAAACTTTATCGCTTCAGCTTGACGCCCGCCTTCTCACGGTCCCAGGTCGTGGGCGTGAGGCCGCGTTCGCGCAGCGGGAACTTCTGAATCTTGCCGGTCGGCGTCTTGGGCAGGGCGTCGATCGTGTCGACGTAGCGCGGGATCATGAAATAGGCCATGCGCGGCTCGAGGAAGCGGATCAACTCCACCGGATCGACCGTCATGCCCTGCTTGGGCACGATCACGGCCATGACCTCCTGCTCGGTATGCACGGATTCCGCGGGGATCACGGCGCATTCCAGGATGGCCGGGTGCTTGACGATCTCCTGCTCGACCTCCATCGACGAGATGTTCTCGCCGCGGCGGCGGATAGCGTCCTTGGTGCGGTCGACGAAGTAATAATTCCCGTCCTCGTCGCGCATCAGCATGTCGCCCGTGTGGTACCAGAGGTTCCGCCACGACCTGACCGTCCAGTCGGGGTGGTTCCAATAACCCAGCGTCATGTCCCACGGGTTCTTGGTGCGCACGCACATCTCGCCCGGCACGTTGGGCGGAACCTCCTCGTCGTTCTCGTCGACGAGGCGGACCTCATAGCGGTCGAGGAGCGGCCGCCCGCAGGTGCGGTTGTTGACCAGGTCGAAGCCCGAACGCATGGGACAATTCTGTTCGGTGCCGCCATAGGTGGTCGAAACGCGCACGCCGAAGCGTGTCTTGAAATCCTCGACCTCCGGCAACAGCGGCACGACGATGATGCGGTCCATCGTGTTGTCCGCGTCGTTCGGCAGCGGCGCCTGGCGGTAGAGGAAATTGGCCATGGCACCCAACAGGAACGAGATCGTGGCCTTGTACTTGCGCACGTCGTTCCAGAATTCGGTCAGCGAGAAGGTGCCGGTCAGAACCGCCGTGCATTCGGCGATCATGCAGGCATAGACGACCGCCCACTGGCCCGCGATGTGGAACATGGGCAGCGGCGCGTAATAGATGTCGTCCGGCTGCATCTCCAGAAGCTCGACCGCCACCACCGCGTATTCATAGGCGTGGGCATGGCAATTCATGGAGCCTTTGGACGGGCCCGTCGTGCCTGAGGTGTACATGACACCCATGATGTCGCGGTAGGTCGGGCCGGGTTCCTTCAACGCTGATTCGTCCGCGTCGAACAGTTTCTCGAAGCGCAGCTCTTCCAGGCGGCCGGAAAGGCTCGCGGGCAGGCCCGCCTCCTTGCCGGTGGCGTCCTTGCTGTAGAGGACGAGGCGCTTCAGGTCCTTCAACTCGCCCAGCACGAACTCGATGCGGTCGAGATACTGCCGGTCCACGATCATCGTGCGGGCCAGCGAATCGTTCACGATGTGGGCGAAGACCGTGCCCTTGGCGTGGTTGTTCACCGGCACCTCGATGGCGCCGATCTTGGCCAAGGCGCACCAGGCCAGAATGTAATCGATCGTGTCGGGCAGCATGATCAGCACGGTGTCGCCGTGCTTGATGCCTTGCTTGAGGAAGCCGCGCGCCAACGCATTCGAGCGCTGGTCCATCTCGCGGTAGGAATAGGCCCGCTCCGCCGTGACGATCCACGGCTTGTCGCCGAGCTTGTCGGCGCGCCGTTTCAGCACCTCCCGCAAGGTGCGTTCTTTCCGCGGCTCCAAGGCCATCGATTCCTCCCAACCCCCGGGTCGAGAAACCGACCGGCGAGTCCGTTCCGATGTTATGGGCGGGATTTTAGCCGATCAAGGGGCCCCGGCGAACGCCGCCCAATCGCTGGGCGGGCCGGCGTAGCTCAGGCCCGCGCGGCCGCCAGTTTGGCCGGTTTCGGCCCGCCGGTGGCCCAGTCCAGAAGCTCGACCGTATGGACGACGGGCAAATCCAAACCGCCCGCGATCTGGACCATGCAGCCGATATTGCCCGCGGCCACGACGCCCGCGCCCGTGCGCGCCAGATTGGCAGCCTTGCGGGCGCGCAACTGCTCGGCGATCTCGGGCTGCAGCAGATTGTAGGTGCCGGCCGAGCCGCAGCAGAGA
>CAYZFH010000079.1:0-12089 GCA_964477375.1 uncultured Rhizobiaceae bacterium
TATGCCCTCTCCGCGCCGTTACGCGACCAGATCGCGCGCGACGGCAAGGCTGTCCTCCACCTCGACCTGGCTCCCGGGCGTGAGGAAGCGCGCTTGCGCGATGCCCTGACAAAGCCCCGGGGCAAAGAGTCGCTGGCGAACATCTTGCGCAAGCGCGCGGGCATCGGAGGCGTAAAGGCGGGTCTGCTCCGTGAAGTGGCATCGGACGCAGTGGGCGACGGGGCACGTCTCGCCGCCGCCATCAAAAATCTCCCGATCACTCTCCTGGCGCCTCGACCGCTGGAGGAAGCCATCAGCAGCGCCGGCGGCGTGACCTTCGAGGCCCTGGATGAACGGCTGATGGCACGCGCCGCGCCAGGCTTGTTCTGCGCGGGTGAAATGCTGGACTGGGAAGCCCCCACCGGCGGCTATCTCCTGACCGCCTGCTTCGCCACCGGCCGCGCAGCCGGGCTCGGCGCTTGCTCCTGGCTAGCCGAGCAGCGGCGATAGCGCCGACCTTGCTGCCTCCAGGGTGAAGCCCCATGCTCCGCCCAGCTTCCTCCCACCCAGCGTACACGCCATGAGCCTGCCCGACGCCGCACATACCCACACAATGCGCGGCATTTTCTACATGCTCCTGGGCATCGTGATCTTTTCGATCATGGACGGCTTGGCCAAGGAACTTTCGGACAAGTATCCGACCATCTTGATCCTTTGGGTGCGCAACTTGGCCCAGGCCGCGTTCGTGCTGGGCGTGGTGATGCGGTTCCGCCGTTATCGCGTCGCCCGTTCGCGCCGTCGCGGGCTTCAGATCGGCCGCTCCGTTTGCAACCTGGCCCAAGCGTTCCTGTTTATCTTTGCCTTGGGCATGGTGCCGCTGGCTGACGCGGTGGCGATCGGCATGACCGGCCCGTTGATGCTGACCGCCATGTCCGCACTTTTCCTAGGGGAACAGGTCGGCATCCGGCGCTGGAGCGCCGTTGCCGTCGGCTGCATCGGCGCGCTCATCATGATCCGGCCGGGCCTCGGCGTCGTCCACTGGGCCGCGATGCTGGTCATCGCGGCGGCCTTCATCAACGTCCTGTCCCAGATCGGCACACGGATGGTCAGCAAGCACGACGACATCCTGACC
The DNA here is from genome assembly GCA_964477375.1 of uncultured Rhizobiaceae bacterium. GTDB lineage: Bacteria > Pseudomonadota > Alphaproteobacteria > CADEGL01 > CADEGL01 > CADEGL01. The sequence continues at coordinate 1,112 of CAYZFH010000079.1, forward strand.
ACGCTGTTCTACACCACCGTCACCGGCGTCGTGATCACCACCGCCATGGTGCCCTTCGTGTGGACGTCTGCGCCATGGGAGGCTTGGGCCATGATGATCGCCATGGGGCTTCTAGGCGGCTGTGCGCATCTGGCTACCAACAAGGCCTTCACCGACGCCCCGGCGTCGATCTTGGCGCCCATGAGTTATGCGGCCATCCCGATCGCGGCCGTGGTGGGCTACGTCTGGTTCCACCAATTCCCCGACCAATGGACCATCATTGGCGCTCTCGTCGTGGTAGGATCGGGATTATATGTAATCTATCGCGAGCGGGTGCGCCGGCGGGAACGCGAGGCGGCCGCATGAAAGGGATCGTCGCTATGCGAAGCATGCTCCACGCCGCCCTGGGCGCTTTCGCCTTAGCCGTGGCTTTCGCGGCTCCTCTCCGCGCCGCGGACGAGCCGCCGCGTGTCATGCCGTATAAAGCGGTCCATTCGAAATACGGGGATATCGGCACATACATCAATACGGTTTCGGTCAAGGATGGAGTCACGACCGTCCAGACCCAGGTTCGCTTGCGCGTTCGTGTCCTGGGAATCACAGCCCATCGGGAAGAGGCCGATCGGACCGAAATCTGGAAAGATGGCCGGCTGGTGGCCTTTCACGGCGTGACCACGACCAACGGAGACCGGCTCGAGGTCAAAGGCGAAGCCCAGGGCGACGCCTTCGCGATCACCACCCCGTTCGGCACCAGCAACGCTCCGACCAATATCCGTATCTCCAATCCCTGGTCGGATAACTTCATCGGCGCAACGGCCATGATGGCAGCCGACAGCGGCAAGGTTCAGCCGGTCAAGGTGGATCAAGGCGAAAAGGCCAGCGCGAAGATCGGCACAGCGACGCTGGAAACCATGCGTTACGATATCGCCTCGGCGCCGCCCTACCAGGTTTGGCTCGACGCCAGCCATGTACCTGTCATGTTCAATGTAGACGATGATTCTGGTATAGTGACCTTTACCTTGGTCAAATGAGGGCCGAGTACCCGTTTCGAGTAACGAGGCGTTTGGGGGAGCGCACTCGCCAGCCAGCCGGGTCAAATCCCAACAAACAAAAGCCGCCCGGCTTTCCACTGCCAATATCGATACCCAATGCGTGCCAAGCATGGCGCCCAGGCCCGGACCGCGAAGCTTCATCGCGCGCCCACGGTTGACGGCACCGGAAATGCATCACCAAGTGCCGCACCCATAGTCAACCACAGGTCACGATGAGCGAGTTTGATCTCAGCGCGTTTCCAATCGGCCACACGACGATGGTGCAGCTTTGCGCCTATATCGCGATCGTATCGCTCATCTGGTGGCTGGAATGGCGCGCCTTCGCGACTTCCCTTCGCGGCAAGTGGAAACACAGCACAGTCAATTTGCTATTCATGGCGTCCGCCTTGCCGATCCAAATTGCGACGTCGCTGATCGCCATCCAGATCGGCAACTGGACCGAAGCCCACCAGTGGGGACTGTTCCCACTTCTGCCGGGTTCATCGAACCTCTGGCTCCAGATCGGTCTGGCGCTCCTGATGTTCGACTTCCTGGACTACATCTATCATTCGACCGTTCACCGGGTGCCTTTCCTGTGGCGGTTCCACCTGGTGCACCATTCCGACCTGGCGCTCGACGTTTCCACCACGGTGCGCGAGCATCCCGCCGATACGGTGTTCCGCAACGCCTTTATGCTGTTCTGCTTCTTCATGAGCGGCGCTTCGGTCGAGGCCCTGCTGATGTGGCAGATCGCCGCCGCGCTTTCGAACCTTCTGGCCCACACCCCGTTCCGCCTGCCCCATTGGCCGAACCGCGTCATCAGTTGGGTGTTCACCACGCCCAACCTCCACCACGTGCATCATCATTTCCGCCAGCCGCATACCGACCGCAACTATGGCAACGTGTTCAGCTTGTGGGACCGCCTGTTTGGGACGCTGACCAGCTTGCCCCCGGACGGCCCCGTGTTCGGCGTAGACACGCATATGGATGAAGCGCTGACGGGCAGCTATACGCGCATGATGATGGCACCCTTGCGCCGCGCCCCGGCTCTGCAAACCGAGTCCGCCTCCGCGTCATAACCGGATATCGCGGCTTTAGCCTGGCGGCCTCTTCTCCGCGCCGCTGCCCCCGAGGCTCGACACCTTGGCGCCGCGCAGCGCGGCCGCAATGATTTCAGCCGCCTTTTGATAACCCTCGGGATTCATGTGCCCGCCGGGAAAAGCATAAAGCCGTTCGGGGTCGGACTCGCGGGCAAAGGCTCCGGCCACGTCGATAAGGGGAATGCGCTGCCGCGCAGCGATTTCCTGCACGTCGCGATAGATTCGCTGGCGTACGGCACCCTCGCCCAGCCGGGCTTCATATCGTTCCGACGCCGGCAGATAGACCAGATAGAACTGGCCGCCCCACGCCGCTACCCGGTCCCGGGCCGCGGCGATGATCGTTTCGAACAAAGGCAATTCCTCGTCCAGATCGCCCGGGTTGTAGCCCATCTCCGCCGTACCGATGCCGATCTCCTCGCGCGTGCGGTTGAGCGATAGATAGCTGGCCATCAGCTCGCGCGGGTCATCGACACGCTGCATGGCCTCAACCATGGCGCCGTCCAAATGCGCGCGCATCGCGCCCGCGATTTCACCACCCCGTTCGATCAGATTTTGTGAAAACGCGGGGTCGCGCAGATAGCCCAGCAGGAAGCGCGAGCGCTCTTCACGCGGCAGATCGATATTCAAATCGTTCCCTTCGAAGAATACCCAGACGACGGTGGCCGGCTTCAAGGGGGCGGCATATTCCTGCAGCGCGGCAAGCTCCAGAAGCGGGCCAAAGCCACCGACGCCAAGATTCAACACGCGTCCGAACTCGGGCCGCAAGCGCGAAGCCATGTCGGCGCCCTTGGGCACGCAGCTTCCGTGCACGAACGAATCGCCGACCATCATGACACTGGGCGTGCCGTTCCACTGGGTATCCGGGTTGTTGAAGCCGTGGCGGTCGCTCTCATAGATCTGCCACGTGCCCAATTCGTTGCACGACACGACCGTGGCGCGCGGAATGCTGGCCATGGGCAGCAAGGGCTTTCCGTCCGACGACAGGATTGGCTTCAGATCGCCGTCCGTCCCCTTTGCCAACATGTTGCCCGCGCGCATGATCGGATAGGCCTCTTGCCCGGCCGCCCGCATGTCGCGAATCACGGTCAGCTTGTCCCGCGCATCGAAACGTGAGCCCGATGCCTGAGCCGCTGCGCGCTGGTCTTGCGCGATGTCGCGCGCCAGCCAAATCTCATGGGCGTAAAGCAAGACCGTGATGCCACCGAGCGTGTTGGCGACGATCAGGCGCGTCGTCGCCCGCGCGCACAGGACGGCAATCAGCCCAATGCCGATCACCGCGGGCACAATGAAGCGCCCCACCATGGCCGAGGTCGAGACCATGAATACGTCGGCTTGACGGAGATTGAGAGCCAAAAGCCCGAGCGCCACGAAGGCCCAGAGCCCGGGAACAAGGTAGCTATATGTCTTAACGGCGCGCCGCCACATGGTCGATACCGCCTATCCCGCGTCGAGCGCGCTCACGCGCCATGAACCCACAGGTGCAGCCCCCGCCACGATCAATCCCTAAGGTCCAATTGTGGTTCAATTGGGGCAAATGGTAATTTGCCCGCGATTGTACAAGACGCACCGATCGAACCCGTCCAAAGGAGCGCACCCGTGTCGAAACTCGACCGCCCCTTCACCCTGCCGGACCGTTCGCCGCTTTTTAAAGCACCCCCGCGTCATTACAATGGCTACCGCAAGCTGAGCCTCTACTGCGAGGCATCGCTGGCCGGCATCCGGAAGGCCTTGCCCGGGGATTTCGAAACCGCGTCGAACATTATCGAAGTCTTCGTGATGAACTGCCCGGAGGTTCATGACCTTTCCAACCCCGAGATGGGTCCGCGCACGTATCTGGAAGGCGGCGTGGTGGTCCAGGCGCGCTACAAGAACGTGCTCGGTGGCCACGTTCTCTACGAGTACGTCACGACTGACGATGCGCTGTGCGGCGGGCGTGAGGTTTGGGGTTACCCGAAGAAGCTGGCCAAGGTTTCCTTCGATGAGGCGTCGGATGGGCGCATCGCGGCATCGGTCGAACGGCTCGGCAAGACGCTGATCGACGCTAACTTCGCCCCCGGTGAGGCGGCCTTCGAAAAGCCCACCCTTCAACCGCGTTTGCAGGTAAAGCGCATTCCACGCTGCGACGGTGAAGGCTGGGACGTGGATCAGATCATCTACAACGAACTTGCCTCGCCGAAACTGCACAGCCAGGTCACCGGGACAGCGACGCTGACTCTCGGCGGCACGCCCATCATGGATCCGCTGATGGAACTGGGCGTCACCCGAGTCCTTGGAGCCGCCTTTATCGTGGCCGACTTCCAATTGGCCTACGGACGGGTGTTCGAAGATCGTCTAGCCGCCAGGGTCAACGCTTAGACGAACCTAATTGATACCGGCATCCCCTTTCGGGCCGCCCTTGCTCTTCTTATAGAGCAGCGGATCCTCGTCCTTCGCGTGGCGCTTGCCTTCAATTTCGGCTTCGCGCATTTCCGTTCCTTCGGGCGTGTCCAAGGCCTGCCGGGCTTTGCGGGCGGCCTCGTCTGAGCGACCGCTCCGGGCGTGCTCGGTCGCCGCCTTGTTGTATTCCTTGGCGGCCGTCTTGTTGCCTTCGCCTTCGTTGCGCTGGGTCATCGCGTTTCCCTCATTCTGCTGGAATCATGAGGAAAACCGCCGGACTCGCGGGCCGGTTCCACGTAAATTCGCACCCGCGCCCATGTCTGTGGGGAACCAGGGAACCGTGCCAACACAACGGCAAGCCACCGTCCTGAAATATCTGTGCCTCCTTTTCATCGCGCTCGCCGTGATGGAAGGGCTGGCATGGCTCGCCGCGATCCCGCTGCGGCGGATGGGGATGTTTTATGACCCCGGCCGGATCACGCAGTCCTTCGAGGCCTATGTCTCTCGGCCCAATCCCATGCTGGGCTGGGCGCCGCAGCCGGGTATGCCGGGCATCGACACGAACGGCGCCCGCGCGCTGCCAGCCGATGCGCGTTTCGACGCGTCCTGCATCAGCCTGTTCGGCGACTCTTTCACCTGGGCGCTTCCCGTGGGCGACGGCGACACCTGGGGCGCCTTGCTCGCGCAGCGGCTCGGATGCGGCGTGACGAACTTCGGCGTGATCGGCTACGGCTCCGACCAAGCCTATCTGCGCTATCTCGAGCGGCCGAAGACGGGCGGCATCGTTTTCCTCAACCATCTCTCGGAAAACGTCCTGACCAATGTCACGCAGTTCCGCGACCTGATCTATCCCGGACCTGAACTGGCGCTGAAGCCGCGCTTTGTCGAAAGCGGCGATGGGCCGGTGCTGGTTCCAGTGCCCAGGATTCCACCCGACGGGCTCGCGGCTTTCCTGGCCAATCCAGCGTCCGCCCTGACCCACGAATACTTTCTGCCGGGGACGAAAGACGGTTTGGCCGAACTCGAATTTCCCTACCTTTGGAGCGTCCTGCGCGCAGTGGTGCAAAGCCGCCAGGTCGAAGCCGCACTGACCAGCGTGCCCACTTATGCCGCGTTCTACGATCCAAGCCACCCGTCCCGCGCCCTCGCGGTCACGGAACGCATCTTCGACGAGTTCGCCGGGGCGGCGCGCGCGAACGGCCAAATTCCGGTGGTGGCGGTCATTCCCACCTGCCGCGAACTCCGCCACGCGCAGGAAACCGGCTCTTGGACATACGCGCCGCTCGCGTCCCATGCCATGGACGAAGGTTATCTCTTTCTCGATTTCGGCCCGGGCTTACTGCGCGATCTGGACGGCGCCCAGCCGGACCGCATCTGCGAGCGCACCTTCGGCAATAGTCCGGAATCCTTCAACACGACCGGTTACGCCTATATGGCCGAGATCGCGTACACGTTCCTTAGCCAACAGGAAGCCACGCGCATCTATTTAGAAGGGCTTGGCCTGACGATGAAGTAAGCAGCGGGGTTAGCACGTTCCTTGCATGACCTAAGATCCCCGCCCCACAACAAGCTAGAAACTAAAAGAAAAGGTGCATCGATGAATGACCCTCGGCTCCTCAACGGCATTACGGTCGTCGATCTGACCCATGTGCTTGCCGGCCCCTACGCCACCATGATCCTCAGCAACCTGGGTGCCCGGGTCATTAAGGTCGAACCGCCCAAGGTCGGGGATGACGCCCGCTCGTTCGGCCCGTTCTACAAGGATGTCTCGCTGTATTTCAGCTCGATCAATGCCGGCAAGGAGAGCATTGCTCTCAATCTCAAGAATGACGCCGACCGCGCAATATTCGAGCAGCTTTTGAGCACGGCCGACATCGTCACCGAAAACTACCGCCCGGGAACGATGGAGAAACTCGGCTATGGCTGGGACAGTCTGCAAAAGCGCTTCCCCCGCCTGATCTACGGTGTGGCGTCCGGCTTTGGCCACAGCGGCCCCTATATGCACCGCGCGGCCTACGACATGGTGGTACAGGGCATGGGCGGCATCATGAGCATGACAGGCCAGCCCCATTCACCGCCCACCCGCGTCGGCATCTCCATCGGCGACATTACCGCCGGCCTCTATCTGGCGATCGGGCTGAGCGCCGCGCTGCACAAGCGCAACAGCACGGGGGTTGGCTGCAAGGTGGACATCGGGATGCTGGATTGCCAGGTCTCCATCCTGGAAGGCGCGGTCACCGATTATCTGGCCGCGGGTTTGGTGGCCCACCCCTTAGGGGCGCGCCATCCTTCTATCGCGCCGTTCGAAGTCTTCCAGACCCAAGACAAGCCCATCGTCATCGCGGCCGGTAATGATCATCTGTTCGGCCTCCTTTGCGGGGCGCTGGGCCGGCCAGAGATGGCGAAGGATGCGCGCTATCTCACCAACGAACAGCGGTTCGAGCATGTCGATGCGCTGAAAGCCGAGATCGAAGCCCTGCTGGCCAGCGACAATGCGGTCAACTGGCTCGATCGGCTGGACAAGGCCGGCGTGCCCAGCGGGCCGCTCAACACGGTGCGCGAGGTGGTGACCAATCCCCAAGTGGCCGCGCGCAACATGATCGTCGACGTGAGCGATCCGGTGGCCGGCCCGCTCAAGATCGCGGGCAATCCGATCAAGGTCTCGGGCATCCCCGACCCCACCAGCAGGCCTGCAGCACCCCAACTGGACCAGCACCGCGACGCGATCTTGCGCGCGCTGGCCGCACAGAAGGCGTAAGGCGATCATGTCATACACATTCATCAAGCTGGAGCGAGCGGACACGGTGGCGACCGTCCGCTTCGACAACTACGCCAAGCGCAACGCCCTGAGCGCGGGGCTGATCGCCGAACTGCAGGCTGCACTGGCGGAATTCGGCAAGGAGGATGTCCGGGCCGTCGTCCTTCGCACTGACAAAAAGAATCCGGTCTGGTCCGCGGGCCACGACGTGCAGGAGTTGCCGCGCGCCGACCGCGACCCCCTGCCCGCCGACGATCCGGTCATGGCGCTGCTGCGTGCCGTGCGCGAGTTCCGGGCGCCGGTCATCGCCATGGTGGACGGCTCCGTCTGGGGTGCGGCCTGCGACCTGATCATGAGCTGCGACATGGTGCTGGGCGACGAAACGGCGGCCTTCGCGATCACGCCGGCAAAATTGGGCTTGCCTTATACGGCCAGCGGCATCCTGCATTTCATGGCGCGCTTGCCGTTCAACACGGTGAAGGAGATGTTCTTCACCGCCGAGCCGATCGGCGCCGAGCGCGCAGAGCGCGTGGGCATTTTGAATGCCATGGTCCCCGCGGCGGAACTGGAGGCGCGCACCTATGCGATGGCCAAGACCATCGCGCTGCGTTCGCCCCAAGCCAACGCCGCATTCAAAGCCCAGGCTCAGATGCTCGCCGATGCTGCGGTGCTCAGCCCGGCCGCTTTCGAGCAACTGCAAAGCATCCGCCGAAACGTCTATTTCGGCAGCGACTACCACGAAGGCATCGCCGCGTTCCTGGAGAAGCGGCACCCGAAGTTTTCCCAGGCAAAATAAGGGCCGGGAGGATCGGTATGGCCAATCCGCAGGAAGCCAATAAGGCGCTGGTCCGGCGCGTCTATGCCGAGTGGTGGAACGCGCGCGGCAACGCCGCATCCGTGGACGAGATGGTAAAGCCGAATTTCATCGGTCATCTGGACGGCGGAAAGATCCGGACAATCGACACGCTTCGCCACGACATCGCCGTGTTCCAAAGCGCGCTGGGCGGGTTGCGCGAGGACGTTGACGACATGATCGCCGAAGGCGACCGGGTCGCCGTCCGCTATACCTTGCACGCCACCCACACGGGCGACTTTTACGGCGTGAAGGCGACCGGCAAGACAATCAAGGTCAGCGGGATCGAGATCTTCCGGATCGAAGACGGGAAGATCGCGGAGTTCTGGCATTTCGGCGAGCCGATCCGGTTGGACTGAAAAAGTCGAAGAGGCTCAACGCTGCGCGGTCGCGGAGCGCTCCGAAACGTAGAACGGCGCCGGTTGCGGCGGCAGAAGTGGGCGGCCACGGATGATGTCCGCGGCACGCTCGGCCAGCATGACGACGGCGGCATAGGGATTGGCGCTCGGCACACTCGGGAACGCCGACGCATCAACGACGCGAAGCCCCTCAACACCACGCACCGCAAGATCAGGGGCTGTAACCGCATCCCCGTCGCCGCCCATCCGGCAGGTGCCGCCCGGATGGTGGCCGGCATCCGCGTGGATGCGGAGATAGGCGTCGATTTCGCCATCGCTGCGGAGTGCGGTGCCCGGCGTCACCTCGCGCCCACGGAACGGATCGAAGGCGCGTTGTGCCGCCAGCTCCATGGTCAGCTTGAAGTAGTTGCGCATGTCCGCCCGATCTTCTTCCGCCACGAAATAACGGGGGTCGATGAGGGGGGCCGCGAGTGGGTCCGCGCTTTGCAGCCGCACCGTGCCCCGGCTCGCTGCCCGCAGCGTGCCGATCCCGAAGTTATAGCCGTGCTCTTTGCTCGGCTTCCAACCATCGAACAGCAACGGGCGGAAATGGATCTGCATATCCGGATGTTCGATGCCCGCCCGTCCTCTTAGAAACGCGCCCACATCCAGATGGTTGGTCGAGGCCGGACCACCATGCGTCAGGAGCCACTGCATTCCAGCCAGCGCTTTCCGGGCGCCGCGTGCATGCGGGTTCAAGGAGCACGGCACCTTCGAGGTGTATTGGATCCGCAGCTGCATATGATCCTGCAGATTGCCGCCGACGCCGGGCAGGTCGGCCACCACTTCGATGCCGTGACGACGCAAATGATCCGCCGGTCCCACGCCCGAGAGCATGAGGAGATGCGGGGAATGGAAAGCGCCGCCCGTCAGCACGACCTCGCGCGACGCGTAAGCTCTTGTCCGCGCGCCGTTAACCAAATATTCGACACCGGCCGCGCGCTGGCGCTCGAACAGGATGCGCGTCGCACGCGCGAGCGTTTCGATCCGGAGGTTTGGCTTCGCTCCGCGTAGATAGGCATGGGAGGTATTGGCCCGCACGCCGCCATCGACGCTGATATCCCAGGGCCCCACGCCTTCCTGCTGATAACCGTTCGCGTCCTCGGTCAGCGGATAGCCGGCCTCTTGCCCGGCCTCCAGGAAAGCGATGTTGATCGGATTCGAGACGACGCCGCGCCGTACGGCGATCGGACCGCTATCGCCGCGATATTCGCCGGCCGGTCCTCGAACACACTCGCTTCGCCGAAAATAGGGCAAGACATCGGCATAGGACCAGCCCGTGGCCCCTTCCCGCACCCAGCGTTCGTAATCGAGCGCATGGCCGCGCAGGAAGACCATGCCGTTGATCGAGGAGGAGCCGCCGAGCACCCGGCCGCGCGGCTGGAAGATCGCGCGGTTGTTGAGTTCCTTCTGCGGCACGGTGTGGAGCGCCCAGTTGAACGGCCCGCCTTCGTAGTTGTGGCCCATGGCGCCGGGGATCCGGATGGTCCAATGCCGGTCGGACGGGCCTGCCTCAAGAAGGAGGATGCGCACATCGGGATCCTCGGCCAGCCGCGCCGCGACAACGCAGCCGGCCGTTCCACCGCCGGTCACGACGTAGTCGTAGGTCTTCACCCGATCCCCCTTGGCGGCTGCTCGCCGTCAGGCCAGGCTTTTTGAGCAAATCTCGAAGACGTCGCGCGATAGGCCGGGCTCTTTGACGATTCGCTCCAACTCCGCCCGCATCAAATGCCGGCGCGTTTCGTCATAGCGCCGCCACGCACCAAGCGGGCCCGCCAATCGCGCCGCGACCTGCGGGTTCAACTTGTCGGTCGCGATGATCTGGTCGGCGAGAAAGCGATAGCCGCGCCCCTGGAGATCGTGAAACTGGACGGGGTTTCCATTGGCGAAAGCGCCGACAAGGGAATAGATCCGATTTGGATTCTTCCGATCATAGGCCGGATGCTCCAACAGCCGCCGCACACGGTCCGGCGTTTCGGCCGAGGGGGTGCGCGCCTGAATGGAGAGCCATTTGTCGAGCACGAGCGGCTCGCTTTTCCAGCGCTCGTAAAAACTCTGAAGGGCGGCCTCACCTTCTGGGCCTCCGAGCTCGGCCAGGACCGTCAGACCCGTGATCGATTCGGTCATGTTGCCCGCGGACTCGAAATAGCGGGCGGCTCTCTGCCGTGCGTCCGCGTTCGGCTCGGAAGAAAGGTAATACAGGGCCACACTGCCCAGACGCCTGCGGCCGACCTCCTCCGGCGTGAAACGGTAGGCTCCCGTGCCTCTGTTCGCTTCGTATACAGCAGCCCAACGATCGGCCAGCTCGGCGGCCAGGACTGTGCGAACCTGTTGGCGCGCCGCCCATAGCCCGTCGATATCGATCTCGGTCATGAGCTCGCCGAGATAGTTCAGGACCGGCAGCGAGACAGTGTCGGCGATCATCGCACGGTCGAGCCGCTGATCGTTCAGCGTCAAGCGAACGGCATCGACGAACGAGTCGG
>CAYZFH010000080.1:0-12023 GCA_964477375.1 uncultured Rhizobiaceae bacterium
TCCACGGTCACGCCGCGACGGGGTGTCAGGATCGAGCTGGTCGGCTTGACCGCGAAGCGCGCCACCACGGGCTCGCCGTTCGAGATGCCGCCCAGGATGCCGCCCGCATGGTTGGACAGGAAGCTGATGCGCCCATCTTTCATGCGCATCTCGTCATGGGCGTCCTCGCCGCGCATGGATGCGGCGGCGAAGCCGCTGCCGATCTCGACACCTTTGACCGCGTTGATGCTCATCATCGCGCCGGCCAGGTCGGCGTCGAGCTTGCCGTAGATCGGCTCGCCCAGGCCCGCCGGAATACCTTCGGCCACGATCTCGATGACGGCGCCGGCCGAGGAGCCTTCCTTGCGGACCTCGTCCAGATATGTCGTCCACTTTTCCGCCGTCTTGGCGTCGGGGCACCAGAAGGGGTTGTTCTCGGTCTCGGCCCAATCCCAGCGGCTGCGGTCGATTGCATGCGGGCCGATCTGGACCAAGGCGCCGCGCACGCGGAAGCCGCCGCCCAGCGCCTGGGCCAGGATCTTGCGCGCGACCGCACCCGCGGCCACGCGTGAGGCCGTCTCGCGCGCGGACGAGCGTCCACCCCCGCGATAGTCGCGCACGCCATACTTGGCCCAGTAGGTGTGGTCCGCGTGACCCGGGCGGAACCTGTCCTTGATGTCGGAATAGTCCTTGGAGCGCTGGTCCACGTTCTCGATCAGGAGCGAGATCGGGCTGCCCGTGGTGACACCTTCGAACACGCCGGAGAGGATTTTGACCTGGTCCGGCTCCTGGCGCTGAGTCGTGAAGCGTGATTGGCCGGGGCGGCGGCGGTCGAGCCAGGATTGGATGTCGGCCTCAGCCAGCGGAATGCGCGGCGGCGCGCCGTCGACGACGCAGCCGATCGCCGGGCCGTGGCTTTCACCCCACGTCGTAAACCGGAAGATCTGTCCGAGGCTGTTGCCCGCCATCCTTTAGGACTTGGCGCTGCTGAAGTCGGCCAGCATGGCAGAAACCTCGGCCGCGTTGTCCACGGCCATCATGCCGATGACGTTGTAGCCGCTGTCCACATGGTGGACCTCGCCCGTCACGGCGCTGCCCAGATCGCTCAGGAGATAGAGCGCGGAGCCGCCGACCTCTTCGGTCGTCACGTTGCGGCGGAGAGGGGAGTTGAGCTCGTTCCACTTCAGGATATGGCGGAAGTCGCCGATGCCGGACGCGGCTAGCGTCTTGATCGGGCCGGCCGAGATCGCATTGACGCGAATGCCCTGCTTGCCCAGGTCGGCGGCCAGATAGCGCACGCTGGCCTCAAGCGCGGCCTTGGCCACGCCCATGACGTTGTAGTGCGGCATCACGCGCTCGGCGCCGTAGTAGGTCAGCGTCAGGAGGCTACCGCCATCCTTCATCAGCGGCGCCGCGAACCGGCACATCTCGGTGAAGGAGTAGCAGGAAATGTCCATGGTGCGGACGAAGTTGTCCCGCGTCGTATCGACGTAGCGGCCCTTGAGCTGGTCCTTGTCCGAGAAGGCGATGGCGTGGACGGCAAAGTCCAACTTGCCCCACTTCTTACCGAGGGCTTCGAACAGGGCCTGCACGCTGGCCGCGTCGGTCACATCGCAGGGCTCGAGGATGTCGGAGCCGATGGACTGGGCCAACGGGCGCACGCGCTTCTCCAGCGCCTCGCCCTGGTACGTGAAGGCCAGCTCTGCGCCCTGGCTGGCGGTCGCCTTGGCGATGCCCCAAGCGATCGAGCGCTCGTTTGCGACCCCCATGATGAGGCCGCGCTTTCCGGCCATTAGGCCGCGCGCTTCGGTCATTCGCCTTGTCTCCTTGACGTCCGGTAACGAGGGAGCGGCATCCTACACAAATCCCGCCAAGCGAGGAAGGCGAAGGGGTGGGCTTGAGCGCCCATACCCCGCTATTCTGGGCTCCCCCGACGGGCTATAGGCTTCCCCGGTCCCCTTTGGGGGCATACATGATCCATCGCGAAACGATAGTGGACCGTACCCAATGGACGACGAACGCAAGGCCGACCCGATCGGACTGTTCCGCGAGTGGTTCGCGGAAGCGCAGAAGAGCGAGCCGAACGATCCCAACGCCATGACGCTGGCCAGCGCGACACCGGAAGGCCGTCCATCGGCGCGCATGGTGCTGCTGAAGGACGCGGATGAGCGCGGCTTCACCTTCTTCACCAATTACGAGAGCCGCAAGGGGCAGGAACTGTTGGCGAACCCGCAAGGGGCGCTGCTCTTCCACTGGAAATCGTTGCGCCGGCAGGTGCGGGCGGTGGGCAGGATCGAGACCGTGTCGGACGCGGAAGCCGACGCCTATTTCGCCACCCGTGCGCGCGGCAGCCAGATCGGGGCCTGGGCGTCCGATCAGTCCCGTCCGCTTGAGAGCCGCTTCGTGTTGGAGAAGAAAGTGGCGCAGTTCGCCGCCAAGTTCGGCCTCAGCAAGGTGCCGCGGCCGCCTCACTGGTCGGGATTCCGGTTGGTGCCCGATGAAATCGAGTTTTGGAAGGACGGCACGTTTCGCCTGCACGACCGCCTGATGTTCCATCGCACGGGCAGTGGCTGGCGGACCGACCAGCTTTATCCCTGACCCCATGACGGAATCCCAAAGCCGCGGCTCCGCAGACGACAAAGCGCGCTTAATGCGCCGGGCGACTTACGCGTCGGTTTCGGTGGCCGCGTTCCTGATCGTGATCAAGTTCGTGGCTTGGTTAATGAGCGATTCGGTCGCGATGCTGGCCACTTTGGTCGACTCGATGCTGGATGCCGCCGCGTCCTTGGTAAATTTATTCGCGGTACGACAAGCCCTAACACCTGCCGACCGGGAGCATCGCTTCGGTCATGGCAAAGCCGAGCCGCTGGCTGGATTGATCCAATCCGCGTTCATTGCCGGCTCGGCGTTGTTCCTTTTCGTGGAGGTCGGCCGTCGCCTTGCGGGTCCGCGAGAGGTTCAAGAAGGCGGCATTGCTCTTGCCGTAATGGGCGTTTCCATCGTTTTGACCTTGGGGCTCGTGTCCTACCAGCAGCGCGTGGTGCGTGAGACGGCATCCCTGGCGATTTCAGCCGACAAGCTTCACTACCTCAGCGACCTGCTGGCCAATATCAGCGTGGCGATCGCGGTAATTTTGGCGACGCAGTTTGGTCTGCACTGGGCCGACCCGGTTTTTGGTGGGGCCATTGCCATCTATATCGTTTGGAGCGCATGGCAGATCATCCGCCAGTCTCTGGATCAGCTCATGGACCGTGAGCTGCCTGACGAGGATCGGCGTCGCATCCGAGAGATCGCTCTATCTCATTCAGAAGTGCGCAGCGTTCACGATCTGCGAACGCGCTCGTCAGGGCGCGATATTTTCATTCAGCTTCATATCGAGCTTGATCCATCCGCGACCCTCATGCATGCCCACGTCGTTTCGGATGCAGTCGAGGCGAAAATCCGGGCGGCATTCCCCGCCGCTGAGATCATCATCCACCAGGACCCGGAAGGGCTCGACGAGCCCCGGCAGGCCTTCCCGAAGGCGTAAGGCCTAGGCCGCGCGCTGCAGGTGCAGGCGGTCCCAGATCTCGCCCAGGGCCAAGACCAGGGCTTCCATCATCGCGTCGGTGTGGAAGGGCGTCGGCGTCAGCCGCAGCCGTTCCGTGCCGCGTGGCACGGTCGGATAGTTGATCGGCTGGACGTAGAGGCCGTGACGGCTCAGTAGCTCATCCGTCGCCGCCTTGCAGAGGCGCGCATCGCCCACGATCACGGGGACGATGTGGCTGACGGAATCGAGGAACGGGATGCCTGCGCGGCGCAGCATCGTCTTGAGGCGCGCGGCGCGTTCCTGGTGCCGTTCGCGCTCGGCGGTGCTGGACTTCAGATGGCGCACGGACGCCAAGGCGCCGGCCGCGATGGCGGGCGGCAGAGCGGTCGTGAAGATGAAGCCCGGCGCGTGGCTGCGCACGGCGTCGATTAAAGCCGATGAGCCGGCGATATAGCCGCCGACCACGCCAAAAGCCTTGCCCAGCGTGCCTTCGATGACATCCAGGCGGTGCATCAGGCCTTCGCGTTCCGCCACGCCACCGCCGCGCGGGCCGTAGAGGCCGACGGCGTGGACTTCGTCCAGATAGGTCATGGCGCCGTATTTCTGCGCGAGGTCGCAGATGCGGCCGATGGGCGAGATATCGCCGTCCATCGAATAGACGGATTCGAAGGCGATCAGCTTGGGCCGGCCGCGCGGAACGGCGGCAAGCAACTCTTCCAGATGCGCCAGGTCGTTGTGGCGGAAGATGCGCTTCTCCGCCCGGCTGTCGCGGATGCCCTGGATCATCGAGGCATGGTTCATCTCATCCGAGAAGATCACCACGTCGCCGAGAAGCAGGGCGATGGTCCGGATGCTGGCCTCGTTGGAAACGAAGCCGGAGGTGAACAGCAGCGCCGATTCCTTGCCGTGCAAATCGGCCAGCTCGCGCTCCAGCATGACGTGGACGTGGTTGGTGCCGGAGATGTTGCGCGTGCCGCCCGCGCCCGCGCCGTACTTGTCGATCGCGTCCTTCATGGCCGCGCGGACGACGGTGCTCTGCCCCATGCCGAGATAGTCGTTGGCGCACCAGACCACCACGTCGCGGGGGCCGTTCGGGCCGTGCCAGGTGGCGATCGGGAAATTGCCTGCTTGGCGCTCCAGATCCGCGAAGACGCGATACCGGCCTTCCGCTTTGACCTTGGCGGTGGCTGTTTTGAAGATCGTTTCGTAATCCATCGCTCGCCCGTTACTCGCCGCCGTCCAACGGCGCCGCATTAAGCCCCAAGAAAGCGCGCAAGCCCCGCCGTCCCGGGCGGGGCTTGCGCGCTATCGCTCTTAGACCAGGCCCTTTTCCTTGACCATGGCGTGGGTCTCGTCCAACGCCTTGCCGAACTTGCTCAGCATGCTTTCGACTTCGTCGTTCTTGATGATGAGCGGCGGGCAGAAGCCGATATGGTCGCCCATCGCGCGGATGATCAAGCCGTGCTCCTGCGCGCGGTTGGTCAAATAGAGGCCGACGAAGGCCTTCGGGTCGAAGGCTTCCTTGGTCTTCTTGTTCTTGACCAGCTCGATCGCACCGATCAGGCCGATGCCGCGCACTTCACCGACCAGCGGATGGTCGGCGAACTTGCGGAGGCCGTTCTGCAGGGTGGGCGAGATGCGCTTGGCATGGCCGCCGATGTCCTGGTCTTCGTAGATCTTCAGCGTCTCAAGCGCGACCGCCGCCGCGACCGGATGGCCGCTGTAGGTGTAGCCGTGGCCCCAGTTGCCGACCTCGGCGCTGCCCTTGGCGAGCGCCTGGAAGAGCGTCTCGTTGATCAGCACGCCCGAGATGGGGAGATAGCTGGACGACAGCGCCTTCGCGCAGGTGAGGATATCGGGCTTGAGGCCGTAGGTTTCGGAACCCCAGGTGTTGCCCGTGCGATGGAAGCCGCAGATCACTTCATCGGCCACGAAGAGGATGTCGTATTTCTTCAGGACCGCCTGGATCTTCTCGAAATAGCCCTTGGGCGGCAGAAGCACGCCGCCGGCGCCCATGATGGGCTCGGCGAAGAAGGCCGCGACCGTCTCCGGGCCTTCGTCCTGGATCAGCTTCTCCAGCTCCGCCGCGAGGCGCGTGGAGAACTCTTCCTCAGTCTCGCCGGGCTGCGCGTTACGGTAATAGTAAGGGCAGCTCGTGTGCTTCACCTCGGCGATCGGCAGGCCGAAATATTTGTGAAGGTGCGGCAGGCCGGTAAGGCTGGCGGCCGCCAGCGTCACGCCGTGATAGCCGCGCAGGCGTGCGATGATCTTCTTGCGCTCCGGCTTCCCGCGCACGGCGTTGTAGTACCAGATGATCTTGATCGCGGTGTCGTTGGCTTCGGAGCCCGAGTTGGCGAAGAAGGCTTTCGACATCTTCACCGGCGCCATGCCGATCAGTTTCTCGGCCAGGTCGATGCCCGGCTCGTGCGCCTTCGCACCGAACTGGTGATAGAAGGGCAGCTTGCGCATCGCGTTGGTGGCGGCGTCGATCAGGCGCTCTTGGTTCCAGCCGAGCGACATGCTCCACAGGCCGGCCAAGCCTTCGATGTACTGCTTGCCGGTGTCGTCATAGACATAGATGCCCTTGCCCTCGCGGATGATCAGCGAGCCCGTCTTCTGGTGCGCTTCCAGGTTCGTGTAGGGGTGAAGCTGGTAAGCGATGTCGCGTGCGGCGGGCGAATTGGGGGCGATGGCCATGGGATGCTCCTTGGCTCGGACGAGAGAGGCACCGTTCGGAAAAATCGACCGTAATTTAACAACTTAACCCCGGTCGCCTCAAGCGAATCCCGGGGCTTGAAGGCCGGATTCCGGCCTCAGGAGCGGCCGTAACGGTCTTCGAGCCGCTCGATGTCGTCCTCGGACAAAAGCGCTCCGGATTGGACCTCAATGAGGTGCAGGGGCTGGTCGCCGGGATTGGCCAGGCGGTGGACGGCGCCCAGCGGGATATAGGTCGATTCGTTGGGCTGGAGCCGGAAGGTTTCCGTATCGCGCGTGACCTCGGCCGTGCCGCTGACCACCACCCAATGCTCGGCGCGGTGGGCGTGCCGCTGGAGGGACAGGCTAGCGCGCGGCTTCACGGTCAGGCGCTTCACCAGGAAGCCCACGCCCGTGTCGATGGTCCGGTAGCTGCCCCAGGGGCGGTAGACCACGGGGCTGGAATCGGCCTCCGTGCGGCCCTGGCGGCGCAGCGCCTCGACGGCGCCCTTGATGTTCTGGGCCTGGTCCTTGCCGGCGACCAGCACGGCATCTTCGGTCGCCACGATGACCAGGTTCTCGATCCCGACCGCGGCCACGACCGGTCCTTCGCTGCGGATATAGCTGCCGGATGCGGCGTCCAGCGTGGCCGGGCCCAGCACGACGTTGCCGTCGCTGTCTTTTTGGCCCATGTCCCACAAAGCCGACCATGCGCCGACGTCATTCCAGCCCGCGTCCAGCGGCACCATGGCCGCGCGCGCCGTGTGCTCCATCACCGCGTAATCGATCGAATCGGACGGTGCGGCGGCGAAGGCTTCGGCGTCGAGGCGGAAGAAATCCAGGTCCATGCGCCCGCGCTCGACCGCCCGGTGGCAGGCATCGGCCATCTCGGGGCGCAGGCGGCGCAGCTCGTCCAGATAGACGCCGGCTTTGAACAGGAACATGCCGGCGTTCCAGTAATAGTCGCCGGCGCTGATATAGCGCTTGGCGCGGCGCGCATCGGGCTTCTCGACAAAGCCGCGCAGGCGGAAGGCGCCGGGCGCGTGGTCGAAGGGCCGGCCGCGCCGGATATAGCCGTAACCTGTTTCGGGCCGATCCGGTGTCACGCCGAAGGTGACCAAGGCGCCTTCCTCGGCGGCTTTGGCGGCCGCGTCGATGGCGGCCATGAAGGCGGCATGGTCGCGCACCACATGGTCGGACGGCAGCACCAGCAACAGGGCATTCGGATCGACGATCTGATAGGCCGCCGCGGCGATGGCGGGGGCCGTGTTGCGCGCAGCGGGCTCCAGCAGGATCGCGCGCGGGGCCACGCCCTCGGCGCGCAACTGCTCGGCGATCACGAACCGGTGCGCCTCGTTGCATACGATCGTGGGCGGTGCGAAGCGGTCGGACGCCATGACGCGGCGCACCGTTTCGACGATCAGGCTTTGGGACGAAGTCAGGGGCAGAAGCTGCTTGGGATACTGCGCCCGCGACATCGGCCACAGTCTTGTGCCGGCGCCGCCCGACAGGACGACGGGATGGATCTTGGTGGCCAACGGAGCTTCCCTGGTTTGTGCGCGGAGTTTCCCCAATCGTCATGCAAAAGTCCAACCAGCCGCGCCTTGACGCGCCGCCCGGCGGCGCTGCTAAGCTGCCGGCCGAAGCCGATTTTTCCCTTCAGGGCGAGGAGTTCCGGACATGGCCATCATTAATCGCATCGCCGAGTTCCATGGCGAGATGACCGAGTGGCGGCGCGACATCCATACGCATCCGGAAACCGCGTTCGAGGAGGAGCGGACCTCCGAGTTCGTCGCCAAGAAACTGGCCGAGTTCGGCATCGAGGTGCACCGCGGCCTGGCCGGCACGGGCGTGGTCGGCACGCTGAAGGGGCGAAAGGGCGACCGCGCGGTCGGCCTGCGCGCCGACATGGACGCGCTGCATGTCCACGAGCAGAACAATTTCTCCCACAAGTCGAAGAACGAAGGCCGGATGCATGCCTGCGGTCACGATGGCCACACGGTCATGCTGCTCGGCGCCGCGAAGTATCTGGCCGAGACCAAGAACTTCGACGGCACGGTCCATTTCATCTTCCAGCCCGCCGAGGAGAACGAGGGCGGCGGCCGGGTGATGGTGGAGCAGGGGCTGTTCGAGAAGTTCCCGGTGGAATCGGTCTATGGCCTGCACAACTGGCCGGGCATGCCGGTCGGTTCGTTCGGCATCCGCCCGGGCCCGCAGATGGCCGCCTTCGATATTTTCGAGATTGTCGTCACCGGCAAGGGCGCGCATGGCGCCATGCCGCACCAGGGCATCGACCCCGTGGTCGTGAGCGCGCAGATCGTGACGGCCTTCCAGACCATCGTCAGCCGCAACACGCATCCGCTCGACGCCGCAGTCATCAGCGTGACGCAGATCCACGGCGGCGATGCCTGGAACGTGATCCCCGAACAGATCACGATGCGCGGCACCACGCGCTCGTTCAAGCCGGAGGTGCAGGACCGCATCGAGGAGAACATGAAGCGCATCGCCGAGAACATCTGCGCAGCCATGGGCGCGTCGATGAGCTGGCGTTACGAGCGGCGCTATCCGTCGACCATCAACACGGAGAAAGAGGCGGCGGTGGCCGCGCGCGTGGCGGGCGATGTGGTCGGCGAGAGGAACGTGGTGCTCGACCCCACGCCCAGCATGGGCTCCGAGGATTTCGCCTTCCTGCTGCAGGCCAAGCCCGGCGCGTATATCTGGATGGGCAACGGGCCGGACACCAACAACCGTCGTCTGCACAGCCCCCATTACGACTTCAACGACGAGGCCCTGCCGGTGGGCGCGAGCTATTGGGCGCGGCTGGCCGAGACCATCCTCGCCAAAGCGGGCTAAAGCACGTTCCACAATCGGCTGATGGGGGCGGCATGAAAGCGCGCACGGACCTGGCGTTCTCCATGGGCGAGTATGAGCGTCGCCTCAAAGGCCTCCGCGAGCGCATGGTCCGGCGCGGTGTCGACGCCATGTTGGTCACCACGCCGGAGAATCTCCACTATTTGACCGGCTACGAGACGCAAGGCCTGTGGTACTTCGCCGGATTGGTCGTGCCGGCCTCCGGCGAGCCTTTCATGTGCACGCGAGCGGCCGAGGACACGGTCGTCGAGTCCGACACCTGGGTCGAAGTCAGCCGCCCGTTCCAGGACAACCAGGAACCGATGGCGGTCCTGGCCGGCGCGCTCAACGAGTTCGGCCTGGCCAACAAGCGCATCGGCTATGAGCGCTCTAGCTACTTCTTCCGCGCCAGCGAGCAGGACCAACTGTTCCCGCGCTGCCCGAACGCGACCTTCGTCGATTGCTCGCACATCGTCGAGGAAGGTCGTGTCATCAAGTCCGAACCCGAGATCGCGATGATGCGCCGCGCGGCGCGTGCGAGCGAAGGCGGCGTGCGCGCGGGCGTGGCGGCGGTCAAGGCGGGTGCGACCGAGAACGAGGTGGCCGCCGAGGTCTATCGCGGCATGCTGCACGCAGGCGGGCATTACTGCTCAATGCAGCCCTTCGTGGTTTCGGGTCCGCGCTCCTTTGTCAGCCACGCGACCTGGCGCGGCCGGACGATCGAGCAGGGCGACTGCGTCTTCTTCGAGATCGGCGGCACGGTGCACCGCTACAACGCGCCGATGATGCGCACGATCTCGGTGGGCGAGCCGAGTGCCGATCTGCGCGAGGCCGAAAAACTGGTGCTGGAAGCCATGGCGGCGGCCGAGGCCGCGATCAAGCCCGGCGTGCCGACGGGTGCGGCCGACGCGGCGGGGCGCAAGGTGATCGCGCGCAACCGCTTCGGCGCGACGCAGTACACGCGCGTCGGCTACGGCATCGGCACGGCCTGCACGCCCGGCTGGGGCGAGGGCCACATCATCGACATCAAGGACGGCGACACGCGGCTGTTCCAAGAGAACATGTGCTTCCACCTGATCCCGTTCCTGCAGATTCCGGGCAAGGCGGCGGTCGGCATCTCGACGGGTCTGCGCGTGACCGCGACGGGCTGCGAGCCGCTCCACACGCTGGAGCGGAAGCTGTTCGTGGTCTGAGCGCGGTTACTCGGCGGCGTTGATCTTGGGCTGCCAGTCGGCCGCGCGGACATGCTCCTGGCGCGGGAACGGCGTCGGGCGCAGCCCCATCTGGAACCACGAGATCAGCGTGAAGATGTCGTAGACCGGCATTCCCGTCGCCTTGGCCAAGGCCGGGGCGAAGGGCGGCATGTTGGTGCATTCCAGCACGAAGGCGCCGACCTCCGGATGCTTCGCCAGAAGCTGCTTGCCGGCGGCGATCAGGTCTGCCTCGCAGCGCCCGAAGTCGTACTCGGTCGCCTTGTCGGTGAAGACGCGGGTCAGGATCTCGCCGTTCTCGGTGCCGATCACGGGCGTGTCGGTCGCGACACCGGCACCTTCCATGTGACGCGGGGTGAAGTTGCGCGCATCCGCCGTGATGATGCCGACGCGCTTGTTCGCCGGCAGAAGCCTCTGCACCAGCGGCACCTGGATGACGCTGGACGCCGCGACGGGCACGCCGATGCGCTCGGCCAGCTCGCGCTGGTAGATGGCCAAGAAGCCGCAGGTGGTGGTGATGCCGTTGGCGCCCTTGGCGACCAGTTCCTTGCCCGCCTTCACGAAGGGATCGAGTAGCCCGTCGGCCTGCTGGTCGACGACGCGGAAGGGCGTGGCGCCCTCCACCTTCTTCAGCAGCACGGGGAAGGGCCAGGTCATGGGCTGGCCGCCGTCGCCGAAGACGCGCGGGAATTTCGTGTCGAGCAGGAGGATGCCCACGGTGGCCTGACCGTCGGGCCAGGTCTTGCGGGTCATAAAGGGCTCGCGTGCCATCGTCATGCGGTTCTCCGTTCTCCGCGTTGGGTCGCGCGCGGATCGAGCGCGTGCTGCAGTCCGTCGCCGAGGAAATTGAAGGCCATCACGGTAACAAAGATCAGCATGCCGGGATAGACGACCAGGAGCGGCGCCGACCAGATCAGCTCCTGCGCGCCGGTCAGCATGTTGCCCCAGCTCGCGCGCGGCGGCTGGATGCCGAGGCCCAGGAAGCTCAGGACCGATTCGAACAGGATGACGTGCCCGACCGACAGTGTCGTCGCCACGATGATGGGCGAGGCCATGTTGGGCAGAAGATGCACGCGCATGATCCGCAAGGGCGTGGCGCCCAGCGCCGTCGCCGCGCGCACGAACTCCTGCTCGCGGAGCGCCAGCGCCGCGCCGCGCACAAGGCGCGCGACGGTGGTCCAGCCGAACAAAGCGATGATGACGACGATGCGGGTCAAATCTGCGCCGTCTCCGCCGCGCCAGGCTTCCGGGATGCCCAGCTTGGCCGGATCGATTGCGGCGACCACGATCAGGACCGGCAGCAAGGGCAGGGCGATGATCGCGTCGGTCGCGCGCATCAGGATCGAATCGACCCGCCCGCCGTAATAGCCCGCGCACATGCCGACCAGCGTGCCTACGATTGTGCCGATTAGCGCGGCGACGACGCCGACGAAGAGGGAGACGCGCCCGCCCGCGAGCAGCCGCAGGAACACATCGCGCCCCAACTCGTCCGTACCCAGCGGATGGGTCCAGGTGGGCGGCTCGAACCGGGCCAAGAGATCGACGGCGTCCGGATCCTGCCCCATGGCCGCGACGAGCAACGGTTGGCAGACGGCCAGGAGGATCAGCACGCCCAGGATCACGGCGCTGATCGCGGCGGGCCGATGCTCGAGGAAACGGTGCCAGCCGCGCGTGTGCACGGAGTGGCGGAGCAGCGGCGCGGTCAGCGCGTGCATCATGTCAGGCGGCCGCCCGTTCCAGGCTGACGCGCGGATCGAGCG
>CAYZFH010000081.1:0-11822 GCA_964477375.1 uncultured Rhizobiaceae bacterium
CCATCGCCAATTGGGGCGACGACAAGCTGTCGGACTATGCGCTCGGCTGCATCGTCAAGATGAACGCCAAGGGTCTGAAGCATATCTGCCGCACCGGCTTTGCCGGGCGCCGGCCGGCGGCCGACTATCCCTTGGCCAACAAGTTCGACGAAGTCGACTCGCTGATGGTGTTCGACGATGTGTTAATCCCGTGGGAGGACGTGCTGTTCTACCGCCACACGCGGGCGGCGTCCTACATCCGCGGCACGCTGCACCGCTACAGCGCGTTCCCGTTCGTTCTGCGCACTTTATATATCGCCGACATGCTGATCGGCGCGGCGCTGTTCAACGCGCGGCAGACCGGCTTGGACAAGCAGCAGGCCGTGCGCGAGAAGCTGGCCGCCTTGGCTTGCTACCGCGAAGGCATCAACGCGCATCTGACGGCGTCGATCGCCACGGCGGAGAAAAGCCCGGGCGGACTTTTGATGCCCAACCAGTCTCTTCTTTACACCGGTCGTGTGCTGGCCTGCTCGCAGCTGCCGGCCATGATGCACCTGGCGCGCGAATTGTGCGGCGGCCAGATTTGCATCACGCCCGATCAGGCATCGTTCACTTCGCCCGAGACCAAGAAGTGGCTGGAGAAGTTCTACTCGGTCAACGAAGCCTGGGTCGCCGACGACCGGCGCAAGCTTCTGGCCTTTGCCCGTGACCTAGTGAACTCGGACTATGCCGGCCACCGGGTGACGTTCGAGCTGTTCGCCCAATCGCCGCCGTTCGCCCACTTGAACGCGGTCTACAACAACTTCAATTTCAACGGCCCGCTGGACTTCGTCCGCAAGGCGGCGGGCCTGTCCGACCGCGTGATGAAGCAATAACAGGGAGATGAGCCATGGCGCATAAGCGATTCCGCAAGTTCAATACCAAGGATGTCTGGAAGGGGCAGGGGCTGGACAATGATCTGTCCATGGCCGTGCGCGCCGGCAATCACGTCTTCCTGCGCGGCCAGGTCGGCATGACGCTGGACAACAAGCTGGTTGGCGTCGGCGATGCGGGCGCGCAAGCCGCCCAGGCCATGAAGAACGTGAAGCAGCTTCTGGAAGAAGCGGGCTCCAAGCTGGAGCACATCTGCAAAACCACGATCTACATCACCGACCGCGCCTATCGCGAGGCGGTTTACCGCGAGGTCGGCAAGGCCTTGAAGGGTGTGCATCCCTGCTCGACGGGCCTGATCGTCAATGGCCTGGCGATTCCGGAACTGCTGATGGAGATCGACGTCGAGGCCGTGATTCCCGACGACGAAGCCTGATCCTCTAGGAGGCGTCCATGACTTTCTCGCTCACCGGCCGCTGTGCGCGGACCGGTATGTTCGGCATTGCCATCACGACATCCAGCATCGCGGTGGCCAGCCGTTGCCCCTGGTCGCGTGCGGGCGTGGGGGCCGTGGCGACCCAGAACATCACCAATCCCGCCATCGGGTCGAAAGGTCTCGACCTGATGGCAAAAGGGGTGAGCGCGAAGGACGCACTCGACCAGGTGATGAAGGCGGAGAAGTTTCCGGATTTCCGCCAAGTCGCCTTCCTGGGCAAGTCCGGCGCGCCGGCGCACTACTCCGGCGCCAAGACGCTTGGTACCAATGCGGCATTCGCGGGCAAGGATTCGGTCGGTATCGGCAACTTGCTAGCGAACACCAATGTGCCCAAGGCCATGGTGGAAAGCTTCGAGGGCAACGCGGGCCTGAATCTGGGCGAGCGTTTGCTGCGCGGGCTGGAAGCCGGCCTCGCGGCGGGCGGCGAGATGGGGCCGGTGAAGTCCTGCGGCCTGTCGCTGGTCAGCGAACATCCTTGGCCGATCTGCGACCTGCGCGTCGACTGGGCGGATGCGCCCATCGCCAAGCTGCGCGAGATCTGGACCGAGTTCGAGCCGCAGATGATGACCTACGTCACCCGCGCCACCAATCCGACCGATGCGCCGTCTTACGGCGTGCCCGGCGATCCGTGATTGGGCCGCTTAGGCAGATAGCGTTGTTAAGCTTGGCGTTTGCGGAAATGTTTGCCCTGGGCGGATGTGCGCCGGTCGTTATGCAGGGCACCCAAATGCTCATGAGCGGCGCCATCCGAGGGTCGTCGCGATTTTCCCAACGGTTGAATTTCGACGCGCGCGAAATCGAGTTCTCGCCGGACTCTCGCACGCTCCTGGTTTCCTTCGTTTATGAGAAAGAGACTTCCGAGCCGGAATGGGCGCTCTTGGATCTCCGCGCGATGGCGATGCGTGATACGGCATTGGAAGTATGCGGCAAGCAGTCTACCAAGACCGATGGCTTGACCGACGTCAGAACCTCTCCGGATGGCGCCTTCATTCTTGGGCGCCGAGTTCAGTCAAAATCCGCGACGCCGGGCTTGTTCATGCGGCCCGCCGCCGCTGGTCCTTTGACGGAAGTGTCGGCCTTCAACCCCGACTACTTCTTCATGCGCGGCAGCGATGTGATTGTTCTGACCCGAAACGTCTTTCCTGCCGAATCGGCGCAGGAGGGCGGTGCGGACGGCATCTATATTCGCGCGTACGATCTTCGTCGTCAGACCTACGTCGACCCCCGCAACTTGGAGCCGGTTTCGTCGGCTGAAACGGATCAGATCGTCCTTTCGCGAGTCGCGTATGCGGGCTTGGCGCCATTTGATGCCATAGGTCTCGGGCCCGAAAATCGGAGCCTTGTTTTCGTTGGCCAAGCTGAATCGGACGAAGCTCCCGTGCTGGAGTCGCTCAAGGCCGCGTTGAAGGCGAAAGGGGAGAGTATCGCCTACGCGGACGTACTTCTTTTCCAGTTGGACCGCGAAAACGGTACCCTCCGTTTGCATCCTCTCATGGAGAAAATCCTGTCCGATCCGATCCTGCCCGAAGGGTCGAAATTCCCGCGCATCGCGCGCGTCTCCATGGGCTCGGACGG
This sequence comes from uncultured Rhizobiaceae bacterium, assembly GCA_964477375.1. Lineage (GTDB taxonomy): Bacteria > Pseudomonadota > Alphaproteobacteria > CADEGL01 > CADEGL01 > CADEGL01. The sequence goes on from CAYZFH010000081.1 coordinate 2,921, forward strand.
CAGCATCTTCTTCGTTCTTTGGGGCGGTCCCACGGTGTTCCGGTTCCGCGACGGGGCGATTGCCGCCGTGATGAACCTGCCGCCCCAGATCGAGACCGCCAAGATTCAATCCTTTGCCGTTTCGCCCGATGAAAAATGGCTGGCCTTGCGCGCTTGGGCCCGTGACAACGCGGATGTCGACGCGATTGTCGCCAACTCCGTGGGCCGAATCGTCTACCGGATCGACCGGCGGATGGCGCGGCCGGCCGTCTGCACGGCGCCAAGTCGGCCTGAGACCTACCAAAACTGTTTCTCTACCAAATCTGTGGATCGTCCATGCTTCTGACCGGCCAACAATACATCGAATCCCTTCGCGACGATCGCGAGGTCTATGTCGACGGCGAACGCGTTAAGGATGTGCCGAGCCATCCGGCATTCAAACATTCCGTGGCGTGGCGTGCGCGCATCTACGACATGGCGCATGAAGAACGCTACCGGAGCGTCATGTCCTATGCCGATCCGGACGGCACGTTGCAGGCGATTCCGAATCTCCCGCCGCGCAGCAAGGACGATTGGCGCGCCAAGCGGAAATGGGTCGAGACGGTGCTGGACGATCTCGACGGCATCGTCCTGCGCGTGGGCGATGAGACCGTGGGCTCGCTCTGGTCGCTGCTCGACGGACGTAAGTTGCTCGACGAAGTCGATCCGCGCTTCGGCCGGAACATTGAATTGCAGGTGGAGCGGGCGCGCACCCTCGACCTGATGACCGTCTCGGCCAACACCGATCCCAAGGGCGACCGTTCACGCCGGCCCCAGGATCAGGACCCCGACATGCTGCTGCACGTGGTCAAGGAGACCGATGCCGGCATCATCGTGCGGGGCGCCAAGTACGAGACGGCCGCGCCTTATGCGCATCAGGCCTTCGTGAAGCCGACCATCGCCAACTGGGGCGACGAGAAACTGTCGGATTATGCGCTCGGCTTCGTCTGCGCCATGAACGCGCCGGGCCTGAAGCATATCTGCCGCGCCAGCCATGCCGTGGGGCGCAAGCCCGAGGACTACCCGATCGCCAGCCGGTTCGACGAGCTAGACACGCTGATCGTCTTCGATGACGTGCTGGTGCCGTGGGAGCAGGTGCTGTTCTACCGTCACACCCGCGCGGCCGCCTTCATCCGCGGCATGCTGCACCGTTACACCGGCTATCCGTTCCTGGCGCGGCTGGAGCGTTTCGCCGACCTGATGATCGGCGCGGCGCTGCACAATGCGCGACAGACGGGCCTCGATAAGCAGCAGGCCGTGCGCGAGAAGCTGGCCACGCTGGCCTGCTACCGCGAGAGCATCAACGCGTTCCTGACCGCGGCGATCGAGGAAGGGCAGACCAGCGATGCCGGCCTCGTCATGCCGCACCAGTCGCTGCTCTATTCGGGCCGCACCGTGGCCTGCGCCAAGCTGCCGGAGATGATGCATCTGACCCGCGAGCTGTGCGGCGGACAGATCTGCGTCACGCCGGACGCGGCCTCGTTCCGCGGCGCGGAGACCGGGCCATGGCTCGAGAAGTTTTACACCGTCAGCGACAACTGGCAGGCCGAAGACCGTCGCAAGCTCCTGGCCTTTGCGCGCGACCTGGTGAACAGCGGCCACGCCGGGCACCGGGTGACGTTCCATCTGTTTGCCCAGTCGCCGCCGTTCGCTCATCTGAATGCCGTGTTCCAGACCTTCGACTGGAACGAGCCGCTGGAATTCGTAAAGAACGCCGCCGGTCTATCCGACCGTGTGATGAAGAGCTGAGAAGGGGATACGCTATGCCGCATGAGCGTCTACGCAAATACAACACCAAGACGGCCTTCCCCGAGCAGAAGCTGGATAACGATCTCTGCTGGATCGTGAAGGCGGGCAAGCGCATCTACATCCGCGGCCAGACCGGGCGGATCTGGAATTCGGACGATGTGTTGGGCCAGGACGACATGTTCGCCCAGGCCGACAACGCCATGCAGAACATGGACATCCTGCTGAAAGAGGCCGGGGCGGAGTGGAGCGATGTCTGCGGTATTCGCCTTTACGTCTCCGACCGCGCCTATGTGAAGCCGGTCTGCAACGCCGTCGGCAAATGGATCAAAGGCGTGCACCCGACCATGTCGGTCCTGATCATCAAGGGCTTTGCGCGGCCGCTCTACGGCATGGAAGTCGATCTGGACGTGATCCTGGAGCGCTAGATTCGAGTCGCCCGCGGTCTGCCGTTGCGCTAGACCCTAGCTGTCTGAGCGGGGGCTAGTTGATGCGGGGGCAGGGTTATTTTTCCGAGACCGGGGCGCGGGTCTCGTCATGACCGCGATCGCCGCGCCGTCACCCCTGGACAACCGCGTCCGCCAGCGCGCCGTGGTGGCCAGCATCTCCGGCAACGTGCTGGAGTGGTACGACTTCGCTGTTTACGGCTATTTCGCGCCCATCATCGCCCAGAAATTTTTTCCCTCCGATTCGCCGGATTCGTCGCTCCTGGCCGCCTATGGCGCTTTTGCCGCCGGATTCCTGATGCGGCCCGTGGGCGGGTTCCTGTTCGGCTATTTGGGCGACCGTATCGGCCGCCGTCGCACCCTCATTCTTTCCATCGCGCTGATGGCCGGACCGACTTTCCTGATCGGCGTCATGCCCGACGCTTCCGTCCTCGGCATCTGGGCCGCCGTGGCGATCGTGCTCACGCGCATGCTCCAGGGGCTGTCCGTCGGCGGGGAATGCACCACGTCAGTGACCTATCTTGTGGAGCAGGCGCCGCCGGACCGGCGCGGGCTTTATGCGTCCTGGATCAATTTCGGCTGCATCGGCGGCATCCTCTTGGGCTCCGCCGTGGGCGCCGTGGTCCACACCTTTTGGGAAGGGGAGGTTCAGGACTGGGCCTGGCGGCTGCCGTTCCTGGCCGGCCTGTCGGTCGGCGTGCTGGGGCTGGTGCTGCGCCGGGGCCTGCCGGATTCCGCCGCGAGTTCGGAATTGCGCGAACATTCGCCGGTCGCGCAGGCCTTCCGGCACGAATGGCGTTCCATGCTGCGCGTCTGCGGCATCTGGATGATGAACTCGGTCGGCTTTTACATGATGTTTCTCTACATCACGACCTATCTGCAGCGTGAGGTGGGGTTGAGCGCCGCCGTGGCGCTCGACATCAACACGATTTCGATGATCGTGATGCTGATCACCATTCCCGTCGCCGGGTATGTCTCCGACATCGTCGGCCGGCGGATTTTCATGGTCACCGTCCCCTTCCTGATGCTGGTCCTGGCCTATCCGCTGATTTGGCTCATGCACCATGCCGATCCGGTCTACATTCTGCCGGCGCAAATCATGTTCGCGCTCATGCTCGGCAGCTATGGCCCGGTGGTATCGGCCGTGATGGCGGAGCTGTTTCCGCGCGCGGTGCGCTGCAGCGGCATGTCCATCGCCTACAACCTGACTTTGGGCCTGATCGGCGGGACCACGCCCATGGTTGCGACTTACATGATCGAGCGCACCCACAACGATCTTTCCATTGCCTATTACCTGATGGCGGCGGCGGCGATCTCGTTCGTCATGGCGTTGCGTACGCCGGAGACAGGCCGCGGACCCTTGCGATGAGGCATCGATGAGCACCGCGGCGGTGACGATCGAAAGCGGAATCCGCCGCCGGGTGGTGGCGGCCGGTATCTCGGGCAACGTGCTGGAATGGTACGACTTCGCCGTCTATGGCTATTTCGCGCCCATCATCGCGGAGCGATTCTTTCCGTCCAACTCACCTACGGCCTCGTTGTTGGCGGCCTATGGCGCTTTCGCGGCTGGGTTCCTCATGCGCCCGTTGGGTGGGTTCTTGTTCGGCCACCTGGGCGACCGGCTCGGGCGCCGCACCACGCTGATTCTTTCGGTCGCACTGATGGCGGGCCCGACGTTCCTCATCGGTCTTCTGCCCGACCACGCGGATATCGGCGTCGCGGCGGCAGCCCTGATGATCCTGATGCGCATGCTGCAAGGCCTCGCCGTGGGCGGCGAATACACGACTTCGGTGGTTTATCTGGTGGAGCAGGCGCCGCCGGACCGGCGCGGCTATTACGGTTCGTGGAGCCTGTTCGGCTGCATTGGCGGCATCCTTTTGGGCTCCGCGGTGGGCGCCTTCATTCACACGATCTGGGCTGCCGAGGTGCACGAGTGGGCTTGGCGCGTGCCGTTCCTGGCGGGGCTGGCGGTCGGGCTGACGGGCTTCATCCTTCGGCAGGGATTGCCCGAGTCCCTGGCCGACAAGGACAAGGAAGAGCACAAGATCCCGTTGGCCAAGGCCGTCAGCGAAGAAGGCTCCGCGATGCTGAAGGTCATCGGGATCAGCGTGGTCAACGCCGTCGCCTTCTACATGATCTTCATCTACATCACCGTCTTCCTGGAGCGTCAGGTCGGGCTTTCGGCCGCCACGGCTCTGGACGTGAACACGCTCAGCATGGTCGCCATGCTGGTCATGATTCCGTTGTTCGCGCGTCTGTCGGACCGTGTCGGACGGAAGCCGCTGCTGGTCGGGGCGGCTTTCGGCCTGCTGTTGCTGTCCTATCCGCTTCTCTGGGTCATGCACCATCCCGACGCCATGACCATCTTTTTCGGCCAGCTCGGCTTCTCGATCCTGATCGGCTGCTATCTGTCGGTGCAGCCGACAGCCATGGCCGAGATGTTCTCACCCGGCGTGCGCTGCAGCGGCATGGCCGTGGCCTATAACCTGACGCTTGGCGTCATCGGCGGCACCACGCCCATGGTCTGCACCTATCTGATCGAGAAGACGGGCGACGATCTGTTCATCGCCTGGTATCTGATGGCCGCCGCCGCCGTCTCTCTGGCCGTGACGCTGACCCTGAAGGAAACCGGCAAGGCACCGCTGCGCCAGTCCTGACTGTTGTAATCCGGGCGCGATACATTAACTTTTCGTGAATGAAACCGGAGCGCGCGCATCCATGACGGAACAGAATCGGGTCGAAATCCTGCCGCCGCCGGGCGCGCCTGTCTTCGGCATCGAGCGGTTCGAAGGCGTCCTGTCGCGCCGGATCATCGCGTTCATCCTGGACTGCATCCTGATCGCGATCCTGATGATCCCTTTCCTGGTCCTCAGCCTTGCCTTGGCGATCCTGACGTTCGGGCTTCTGGTCATCCCGGTCGGCGGGGTGCTGACCTTCTTCTATTTCATGCTGTTCACCGGCGGCTCCAAGTCGGCCACGCCCGGCATGCGCCTTCTGGGCATCGAGCTGCGCGACGCGCGCGGCGGCCGGCCGGATCTCCTCCAGGCGGGTATCCGCGTCCTGGTTTTCATGGCGACGAACACGATCCTGCCGGTGATTATCTGCGCGGTCGCCTTGTTCGACCTGCGCCGGCGCACAATCCACGACATGCTGACCTCGACGGTGGTCGTCCGCCGTTAACCCGGCGTCACCGTTTGATCGCGGGCGTAGGGGCATTTGCCACAAAATTGCCCAGACATCTTCACACGCGCGTCAACTGGCTTAGTTACTCCTTAGCGCACGGCGGACATCGCCCCGCCGATAGCGCGAACGGAGAACCACCATGGCCAACCCACTTCTGAAGTATCTCGACGGCCAGGACTGGACCGATTCCATCGACCAGTGCCGCGGCCTTTCGGTGAAGGATTTTGCGGACGCGGTCCTGATGACGCCGTCGGACGATGACGACGCGGTCAGCGCGCGCGAAGAGCACGCTCCAGAAACTCAAGGCGATCCTGACCCCAAAACAATTCATTGTTGAGGGCATAGGTCGGCAGGCCGAACACCTGCCGGCCGATCGCCTCCTCGCAATTGGCGTCGTATTCGGCCTCCGCCTCGACGCCCTCGGCGGCGGCGCGCAGGGCCGCGCCCACGAAGCCGCAGCTTTCGGCCACGGCATCCAACGTCGCGACCTCCGCGATGTTGCGGTCTTCGACCCAGATGGCGCGCATGAAGGCCAGCACCAGCGCGCCGGGATCGTGACCGGCCTGGCGCGCGGCCACCACCATGTGAGCGGCCAGATCTTCATTCGCCGGAAAGAATTTGGGCTCCAGCGTCAGCTCGATCCCGAGATGGGCGCGCCAGCGCTTCAGCTCCATCATCCGGTAGGCCTTGCGGGCGGGCGGGCGGTCCTTGAGCCGCAAGGTGCCGGCAGCGGGGAACACGCGGCCCGGGTCCACGGGCTTGTAGTTCAGCGTGGCGCCCGCGCGTTTGGCGATCTCCGCGACGCGCGCCTGTCCCAGATAGGACCAGGGCGAGCCTAGGGCGAAGTAGTAGTCCACGGTCTGGGTCATGGCTTGCCGCCTTCCTTGGTCTTCGCGGCCTCACGGTCGCGCAGGGTCCGGCGCATGATCTTCCCCGTCGCCGTCATGGGCAACTCCGTCACGAACTCGACCAGTCGGGGATACTCGTGGGCGGCCAGCCGCGCTTTCACGAACCCCTGCACGTCCGCGCCCAGCGCCGCATCCGGCCGCGTGCCGGGTTTGGGCACGATGAAGGCCTTCACCACCTCTGTGCGTACGGGGTCGGGCACGCCGATGACGGCGGCCATGGCGACCGCGGGATGCTTCAGCAGGCAATCTTCGATTTCGCTCGGGCCGATGCGGTAGGAGCCACTGGTGATCACGTCGTCGTCGCGGCCCTTGAACCAGAAGTAACCGTCCTCGTCCTTCACGGCCATGTCGCCCGTCAGCAGCCAGTCGCCGGCGAATTTGCGCGCCGTCGCTTCCGGCTTGTTCCAGTAGGAGAGGAACATCACCGGGTCGGGCCGCCGGATGGCGACATTGCCGGTCTGGCCGGGCGCCAGGACATTGCCGTCTTCGTCGACGACCTCGACCGTATGGCCGGGCACCGGCCGTCCCATGGAGCCGGGCCGCGTCTCCATGATCGGCGCGCAATTGCCCAGCACCAGGTTGCACTCGGTCTGGCCATAGAATTCGTTGACGGTCACGCCCAGCGCCGCGCGGCCCCAGGCCACCAGCTCTTCGCCCAATGGTTCGCCGCCGCTGCCGACCGTGCGGAGTGCTATGGGCGTGCGGGCGCGCGAGACGCCGGCCTGGCGGAACAGTTTGAGGGCGGTCGGAGGCAAAAAACTGTTGCGCACGCCGTGCCGTGCCATCAGCGCGAAGGCGGCCTCGGGATCGAACTTCCGCGCGCGGTGGGCCAGAACCGGCACGCCGTGGTGCCAGCTCGGCAACAGCACGTCGAGAAGGCCGCCGGCCCAGGCCCAGTCGGCCGGCGTCCAAAACAGATCGCCCTTCTGTGGAAAGAACTCGTGGGGAAACTCGACGCCCGGCAAATGTCCTAGCACGACGCGATGGGCCTGGAGCGCGCCCTTGGGCGGCCCCGTGGTGCCAGAGGTGTACATGATGAGGGCGGGATCGTCGGACGCGGTGTCGACCGGATCGAAGGCGTCGGAACCGTGCTCGATCAACGTCTCGAAATTCTGCGATTCCCCGGTCTCGCCGACGGCGATCAGGATGACGGGGGCATCCAGCTCTTTTTCGACCTCGCGTGCCTTAGCCAGACCCTGCCCGTCGGTGACCAGCGCCTTGGCGCCGCTGTCCTTCAGCCGGTAGGCGATGGCGTCGGGGCCGAACAGCGCGAAGAGGGGCAGGACGATGGCGCCCAGCTTGTAGGCGGCCAGATGGGCGATGGCCAGTTCCGGCCCCTGCGACAGCAGCACGGCGACGCGGTCGCCGCGGCCGATGCCCAGGTGGCGGAGCGCATTGGCGAAGCGGTTGCTGCGAAGGGACAGGTCGCGGAACGAGTGGCGCGTGACCCTGCCGGATTCGTCCTCGACGATCATCGCCGTGCCGCCCGCCGCGGCGTGACGGTCGCAGACGTCCACGGCGATGTTGTAGCGCGCGGGCACCTGCCAGCGAAAAGCGGCGATGACGGAATCGTAGTCCGTGCCCTTGGTCAGCATCGGGCTGGGCCGGATGACGGAGGCATAGCCATGCAGGCGTGAAGCCGGTACATCTGAGCTCGAATCAGCACGGAGAAACCATGTTCCCGTCCGGCCGTATGAAAGGCAAGCGCGCCCTCGGCGTCACGGCCGTTCTGTTCGCGCTGCTGACCGCCGGACCGGCCCATGCCGCGCCTGCCGCGAAGCAGGAGCCGTTCGTTCATTCCTGGCAGGGCGAGTTTCCGCGTACGGATTTCTCCCGGCACGCTGTGCCGCTCGACCAGATCTACGACGTGGTCCATCGCGACGCCGTGCCGGCCATCGAGAATCCCAAGATCGTTTCCTTGCGCGAGGTCTACGGGATCGGCGACTGGGAGCCGGTGGTGGCGGTTACGATCGGCGGCGAGCGGCGCGCCTATCCGGTCCAGCTCCTGACATGGCACGAGGTCGTCAACGACACGGTCGGCGGCGTTCCCATCGCCGTGACCTATTCGCCCTTGTGCAACTCCCTGGTGGTCTATGACCGGCGGGTGGACGGGCAGGCGCTGACCTTCGGCGAGACGGGCCGCCTGCGTGAAGCCAACGCCGTGATGTACGACAAAGAGACGGAAAGCTGGTGGCAGCAATACACAGGCGAGGCCATCGTCGGCGACCTCATGGGCAAGAAGCTGCGCCCGGTGGCCGCGCGCGTCGAATCGTTCATCCGCTTCCGGAAGGGCGCCCCCGAGGGCACCGTGGTGATGCCGCGTTCGCCATCCATGCGCCAGTATGGCCAGAACCCCTTTGCCTATTACGACACCCGCGGAAAGCCCGACCACTCCTTTGCCGGAGCCTTGCCGCCGGGCATCGCACCCTTGGCGCGGGTCATTTCGGTCGGTGACCAGGCTTGGTCGCTCGATCTGGTGCGCAAGGAAAAGACCATTGAAGCGGACGGGCTGACGATCGCCTGGCAGCCGGGTCAGGCCTCGGCCCTGGACCAGGTCATGATCTCCAACGGCCGCGACGTGGGAAATGTCACGGTCCAGCG
>CAYZFH010000082.1:0-8324 GCA_964477375.1 uncultured Rhizobiaceae bacterium
CGCAGGCCGTTGTCGGCTTCGTTCTTGATAGGGTCGCGGCTGTTCTTGTCCTTCAAGCCCGGCTCCATGCCGCCGCCCTGGATCATGAAACCCTTGATCACACGGTGGAAGATCGTGCCGTTGTAATGGCCCGAATTCACGTACTGCAGAAAATTCTTCACCGTGATTGGCGCCTTGTCGGGGTAAAGCTCGACGGTGAAGGAACCGAAATTGGTGGTGAACTTCACGCGCGGATTGTCTGCTGCGGAGGCGGACAGCGAGCCCATGATCACGAGGGCCGCGAAAGCAGCGAGGATACGTTTCACCATAGCAGACTCCTTGGAACGCGAAGCGAAGGGCGGCCAGTATGCCGGTTTAGGCGGAAAGGCTCACGGGTTTTTAGAGGCGCGCGAAGTCCTTCAAGACCCGCCGCGCCGCGTTGTGACCGGGCGCACCGGTGACGCCGCCCCCCGGATGGACGCCGGAACCGCAGAGATAGAGCGCCTTGATCGGCGTCCGGTAGCGGGCGGCCTTGGGATGGGGCCGCAGGCTGAAGATCTGGTCCAGATCGTGCCGGGCGTGGAACACATCGCCCTCGGGAAGCGCGAAAACACGCTCCAGATCGAGCGGAGTGAACACCTGCCGCCCCACGATCAGCTTGGGCAGATTTGGGAAATGGCGCGCCATCACGGAGATGATGTGATCGGCCGTCTGGTCCTTGATCGCATCCCAGTTCCGGCCGCCCGACAGAGTGTAGGGATAATATTTGGCCAGAAGCCCCATGACGTGATGCCCCTTGGGTGCCAGGTCGGGGTCGAGGGCGGATGGAATCTGCACGTGGATGAAGGGCTCGGTCGAGACCTCGCCCAGCCGCGCGGCCTGGTAGGACTTTTCGAGCGACACCGCATCGGGAATGACGGTGATGGCGGCGCCGCGTGCGAGCGCCGCATCAGCGCCGGCGATGTCCCTGAACTCCGGCACGCCGGCCAGCGCCAAGTTGATGCGGAACGACGCCTGACCGACGCGGATATGCTCGATGTCGGACGCGAACTTGCTGTCCAGATGCTCGCGACCGACGAACTGAAGGAAAGTGCGCTTGGCATCGGCGTTGGACAGCACGACGCGGGCGCGAATCTCGTCCCCGGAGTCCAACGCGACCCCTTCGGCACGTCCGTTGCGGACCAAGACGCGCGCGACCGGCGCGTTGACCCGGACCTCGACACCGTACTCCTTGGCGGCGTCCAGGATGGCGTCGGTGACGCCGCCCATGCCGCCCTTGGCGATGCCCCATTTGTTGCGCTGGCCGTCCAACTCGCCCAGCACGTTGATGAAGAAGGGCAGGGCCGAGCCCGGCGCGTAGAGGCTCATGAAATTGCTGGAGGCGCAGTGGCCGGTGAAGATGTCGCGCATGGTCGGGCTTTCGAACCAGCGCGACATCAGGTCCCAGGCCGAAAGCGTGAACATCTGGACCAGGAACTGCCGGTCATCGATGGTGAAGTTCCGCATCTCGCCCGCCATGCGCAGGCTGGAGAAAATCGAATCGAGCCCGCCGGCGAGATTGGGCGGTTCGCGCAGCCACTGGTTGCGGATCACATCGCCCACGCGCCGCAACTGGGCGTAAAGGCGGTTCATGTTGTCGTAGTCGCTGTTCGAGATGCGCGCGAAGGTGGCCTGGTCGCGCGCCGCATCGCCGGTCAGTTGGATCTGGCGCCCATCGGACAGAAGTTTCACGGCGCCCGTATAGGCGATGGCCTGAAGCCCGCGCCGTTTCAGCTCCAGATCGCGCACCACCTCGCCGCGCATGAGGCCGAAGGCGTAGGAGGCCACGGAGTTGCGGTAGCCCGGATGGAACTCCTCCGAGATCGCGGCACCGCCCGCGACATGCCGCCGCTCCAGCACCAGCACCTTCTTGCCCGCCTTGCCGAGATAGCAGGCGGCCACGAGCCCGTTATGCCCGCCGCCGATGACGATCGCGTCGTATGCCATGTGTTTCCCCGCTAAAAGTCAGAGACGGCGCAAATCCTTGAGCACCCGCTTGGCCGCATTGTGGCCCGGCGCGCCGGAGACGCCGCCGCCCGGATGGGCGCCCGAGCCGCAGAGATAGAGCGCCTTGACCGGAGTGCGATAACGCGCGGCCTTAGGATGCGGACGCATGCTGAAGATCTGATCCAGATCGTGCCGCCCGTGGAAGATATCGCCCTCGGGCAGTGCGAAGATGCGCTCCAGATCGAGCGGCGAGAGCACCTGCCGCCCCACGATGAGCTGGGGCAGGTTCGGGAAATGCTTGGTCAGCGCGGCCACGATGTCGTCGGCCACCTTCTCCTTCAGCGAGTCCCAATGGCGTCCGCCCGACAGATGGTACGGGTAGTATTTGCACAGAAGCGCCATGACATGGTGGCCCGGCGGTGCCAGATCGGGGTCGAGGGCCGAGGCCAACTGCACGTTGATGAAGGGCTCGGGCGTGATCTCGCCCACCTGCGAAAGCTGGAACGCCTTTTCCATCGATTCGATGCTGGGAATGATGGTGATGGCCGAGCCAAGACCGGTCACGGCGTCCGCGCCCTTGATCGACTTGAAGTCCGGCGCGCCCGACAGCGCCAGGTTCATGCGGAACGAGGCATGACCGACGCGCAAGCGCTCGATGTCGAAAGCGAACTTGGTGTCGAGATGCTCCTTGCCCACGAACTTGAGGAAGGTCTGCTTCGGATCGGCGTTGGACAGCACGACGCGTGCGCGAATCTCCTCGCCCGATTCCAGGCGGATGCCTTCGGCCTTGCCGTCCTTCACCAGCACGCGCGCGACAGGCGCATCGGTGCGCACTTCAACGCCGAATTCCTGGGCCGAGCGCAGAAGCGCCTGGGTCACGCCGCCCATGCCGCCCTTGGCGATGCCCCATTTGTTGCGCTCGCCGTTCAGCTCGCCCATCGCGTTGACGAAGAACACGACCGCCGAGCCGGGCGCCATCAGGCTGGCGTAATTGCCGGATGCGCAATGGCCGGTGAAGATCTCGCGCATGGTCGGGCTTTCGAACACGCGCGACATCAGATCCACACCCGAAAGCGTGAACATCTGCACCAGGAAATGGCGGTCATCCTCACTCAGCTTGCGCAGCGCGCCCGCTGTGCGCAGGCTCGACAGCACGGAGTCGAGGCCGCCCGCCAGATCCGGCGGCTCGCTCAGCCACTGGTCGCGCAGCACGTCGCCCACGCGGCGAAGCTGGGCGAAGAATTTGTTCATATTGTCGTAGTCGCTGTTCGACAGCCGGCCGATGGTCGCTTGGTCGCGCGTGTCGTTGAAGAACTGGATCTGCCGCCCGTCGGACAGAAGCTTGACCGAGCCCTTGTAGGGAATACCCATGAGCCCGTGCTTGGACAGGTTCAGGTCGCGGATGATCTCACCGCGCATCAGGCCGAAGGTGTAGGAGGCGATCGAGTTGCGGTAGCCGGGGTGGAACTCCTCGGTCACGGCCGCGCCGCCGACGATCGAACGCCGCTCGACCAGCAGCGTCTTCTTGCCCGCTTTGCCCAGATAGGCCGCGGCGACCAGCCCATTGTTGCCGCCGCCGATCACGATCGCGTCGTATGCGCTTGCCATGAAATGAGGTCCTGAAAATCCCGTGGGACGGGCAGAATAGGGGATCGGGCGGGGCCGTTCGAGGGGGCTAGCGCCCTTTCCAATTGGGTTTGCGCTTCTCGGCGAAGGCGCGCGGGCCCTCCTTGATGTCCTCGGAGGCGTAGAGCTTTGCGTGCGCGGGAAGGGAGCGGGCCTGCGTCACGGCGAAGGTCTGCTGCACGCTCAGATGCTCGGTCTCGCGCACCACCTCCTTGGTGGCCTCGATGGACAGGGGCGCGCCGTTGGCGATCACCCGCGCGATCTCGCGCGCCTTGTCCATCAGCTGGGCGCGCGGCACCACCGCGTTGGCCAGACCGTAACGCAGCGCCTCGTCGGCATACATGCGCCGGCCGGTCAGCAGAAGATCCATCGCCACGTGATAGGGCAGACGCTTGGGCAGGCGCTGCAGCCCGCCCGCGTCGGCCACCACGCCGCGCTCGGCCTCGGGCAGCGAGATGTCGGCGCCTTCGGCCATGATGATCAGGTCGCAGGCCAGCGCCAGCTCGACGCCGCCGCCGATGGCGCGGCCGTTCACTGCGGCGATCACCGGCTTGTTCAGGTCGAACATGCGTGTGATGCCGGCGAAACCGCCGGGTCCGATGTCCAGCGCCGCCGTCTCGGCCGGCCCCATGCTGGAGGCGACCTTCAGGTCCCAGCCTGCGGAGAAGATCTTGTCGCCCGGCGCGGTCACGATGGCGACGCGCAAGGCTGGATCGTCGCGGAAGCCCGCGAAGACCTGGCCCAGCCGGCGGCTTGTGTCGGGGTCGATGGCGTTGACCGGCGGCCGGTCGAACAGAACCTCCAGGATGCCGTCGGTCTTGGTGAGTTTGACGATGTCGGGCTTGCTCATGGGCGCGTACGGTCCTTTGTTCCTGGTTGGAATGGACTGTAGTGGCGGCTGCCGAGTGGCGCTATGTCCCCGTCGCCCGCTCCGCTAATCTTGGCCGGAATGAGCGCCCCATCCTCAGCCATCGCGGCCACCGGACGCAGCCCTTGGTTCGGGCTGGGCGTGGGCGTATTCGCGGCTTTCTGCTTCGCGCTCAGCGTCGTCCTGGCGCGCGCGGTCTATACCCAGGGCGGCGCGCCGGCGGCGATCATCGGCCTCCGGCTCACGCTCGTCTTCATCGTCATCGCGGCCTATGCGCTGATCGCAAAGAAGCCAACGCGCCTGCCCCGGCGCGAAGCGCGTATCGGCTTCGCGCTCGGCGTTCTCCTGTGCGGCCAGACGCTTTCGATCTATGCCGCGTTCCTCTATGTCCCGGTCAGTGTCGGGATCATGGTGGAATATGTTTATCCGTTGCTGGTCGCGTTGATGATGCGCGTCTTTGCGCGCGAACCGCTGGCGCCCGCGCGCCTCGCCTGCATCGCCGCGGCGCTGCTTGGCTTGGCTTTGATCCTGCGCGTATCCCTCGACGGTGCGCTCGACCCGCGCGGCATCTTCCTCGCCATGGGCAGCGCGATCGGCCTGTCCACCATCATTGTCGCCAGCAACCAGCTTCTGCGCGGCGTCGACAGCTTGCGGATCATGCTGCACATGCAGGCAGGCGGCGCCCTGACGGCGCTGATCGCATTCACGCTGTTGGATGCGTGGCAGTTTCCGACCACCACGGCGGGATGGGCGGCATTGCTGGCAATCCCCGTCCTCAATGGCACGGCGCTGTTCTGCATGTTCGGCGCCATGGCCATGATCGGTGCGACCAAGACGGCGCTGTCGCTGACGACCGAGCCCGTCTTCGTCCTGATCATCGCCGTCTCATTCCTGGGCGAGAGCCTCGCGAACGTTCAGCTCTTGGGCGCCGTGCTTGTGATATGCGCCTTGTTCGCCATGCAGCTTTACGGCGCGCGCCAAGGCCGCTAGCCGCGTTGACGCGCCGCGCGCGCCTGTGTCTTCTAGCCGCCTGAATTCGCCAAGGAGGTCGCCGATGATCGTGAAGTACAAAGAAGACATGGTGGGCGGAGCCAACCACCGCCAGGTCGCCACCGGTTCCAGCCTGCGCTTCCTCACGCGCGCGGACGGCGTCGGCTTCACCCTGACCGACACGAACCTGAACGCCGGCAGCGAAGCGGTGCTGCACTACAAGAATCACATCGAGGCCAACTACGTGCTCGAAGGCGAGGGCGAGCTCGAGGACATGGCCACCGGCAAGATCCATCCGGTGCGCGCAGGCATGATGTACACGCTGGACAAGCACGACCGGCACCGCCTCAAGGCCAAGACGGCGCTGCGCATCATCTGCGTCTTCACGCCGGCCCTCGTGGGTTCGGAAATCCACGACAAGGACGGCTCCTATCCCATCATCAAATAGGGCCGTTCCGCGATGACCGGCGCTTCGCCACGCCCCTGGATGGCGGCGGCCGCGCCGGTCGTCTTCATCGTGTTGTGGAGCTCCGCCTTCATCGGCGCGCGGGCGGGCCTGCCGCATGTCTCGCCGCTCTTGTTCCTCGGCGTGCGTTTCGCCCTGGCGACGCTGTTGCTGACGGCGATCTGCTCGGTCTGGAAGCAGGATTGGAGCGGGATGCGCCGCCGGTGGCCGCATTTCGTCGTGGCCGGCGTGCTGATCAACGGGCTTTATCTCAGCGGCGCGTTCGTGGCCATGACCCACATCACCGGCGCGACCATGGCGCTGGTGGGCTCGTTGCACCCGCTGCTGACCGCGCTTCTGTCAGGGCCCATTTTGGGCGACAGGTTCCGCCTCTCGCAGTGGCTAGGTTTTGCCTGCGGCGTGGGCGGCGTCGCGCTGGTGGCGGGTGTGCGGATGGGCGACTTCGCGCAGTTGGAGGGGATGGCGCTGGGTGCCGCCGCAACCGTCGCGCTGGTGATCGGCACGCTCTACTACAGCAAGCATTGCAAGGGCGCGCCGTTGATCGCGTCGAATACGATCCAACTCGCTGGTGCCGCCGTGGTCACGTTCGCCCTCATGGCCATGTTCGAAACGCCGCACGCCGAATGGACGCCCGAGGTGCTGATCGCGTTGGCCCACCTGGCGGTTGTGGTCTCGATCGGCGGCATGGCGCTGTTCCTGTTCATGCTGAAGAACGGAACGGCCGGGAAAGTGGCTGCCAATTTCTACCTGACGCCCGGCGTTACCGCGGTGATCGGCTGGCTTGTGTTGGGCGAAGGCTTGTCCACGACGGCGATCTTGGGGTTCGCGCTGGCGTCGGCAGGCGTCTGGCTGGTCAACCGCCCAGGTCGATCGGCGTCGGCTTGAACTATTTTTTGCCTGTGAAGCGCGTAATGGGCACCGAATAGCTCAGCATCAGCACTTCGGTTCCGGGGTTTTGCCAACCCAAGCTTGCGTTCGACAGGTGGTACATCTGGACGCCCAGACGCGAGCGGTCGTCGAACCGGTATGCCACTTCGACGGACGAGCGAAACTCCAGCGGGAAGCCGAGATCGACGCCTGTGCCGCGATAGTAGATGGTCGGCGCGAAACCCAACTGCGCCACGATGCGCCGGCCCATATAGAGATCCAACAGGATGCCGATATAGGCGTCCAAGCCGGCGTTGGAGTTCATCATCATGCCGCCGAACGGCTTGAAGATCCAAAGCTTGGTGTCGTCGCGATATTCCATCGCCCAAGCAGCCGCCATCTTGTGCTGCTGGACGACGTCGAAGGCGCCGCCCTGGAAGGTCAGGAACGCGGGGTCGTCGGTGCGAGGCGCTGCGGCGTCCTGCGCACGCGCGGGCGCGCTCGCGAACGCAAAAGCGAGCGCCGCCAAAGCCCAAGCAGCTTGAACACCCAGTCGCACGACGGCAGGAACCCCTAAGAACCCGAGACGAAACGGATTTCCGGCATTTTAGGGAAGCCCGGGCCGGGACGGAAGCCCCGGAATCGGGGATTCGCCCTAGCTGGCCTTGGCCAGGGACAAGGTCTTGAAACGTTCCGTCGTCTCGACCAGCCGGGTCCGAATGCCGGGTTCCATGGCGGAATGGCCGGCATCGGGCACCACGAAATATTCGGCTTCCGGCCAGACCTGAGCCAGGTCGTCCGCGCTGCGGATGGGGCACACCATGTCGTAGCGGCCCTGGACGATGGTTGTCGGGATGTGCCGGATGCGGTCGATATGCGCCAGCAATCCGCCCTCGGGCAGGAAGGCGTCGTTCAAGAAGTAATGTGCCTCGATGCGCGCCAGGCCCAGCGCCATGCGCTCCTGGCCGAAATTGGCGACCGTCTCCGGGCTGGGCAGCAAGGTCGAGCAGGCACCCTCATACGTGCTCCAGGCACGCGCGGCCGGCATGTGGACCGCGGGATCGGGATCGATCAGGCGGCGGTGGTAGTTGCCGAGAATATCCGCGCGCTCTTCCTCCGGCAGGAAGCCGGAAAAAGCGCGCCAGTTCTCGGGAAAGATCTCGCGCATGCCGTAAAGGAACCATTCGATCTCGGACCGGCGGCACAGGAAAATGCCGCGCAGGACAAGACCCAGGCAGCGATCCGGATGCGCCTGCGCATAGGCCAGCGACAGGGTCGAACCCCACGAGCCGCCGAACACGAGCCAGCGCTCGATGCCCAGATGCGTGCGCAACCGTTCGATATCCGCGACCAGATGGGGCGTCGTGTTGTCTTCCAAGGCGCCGAGCGGCTTCGAGCGGCCCGATCCGCGCTGATCGAAGACGACGATGCGGTAATAGGCGGGGTCGAAGAAGCGGCGATGGGCCGCTGTGGCGCCGGCACCCGGCCCGCCGTGCAGGAAGACGACCGGCACGCCCTGCGGGTTGCCCGATTGCTCCCAAT